>DATCLD010000263.1:0-14820 GCA_036564115.1 Limnochordales bacterium | reverse complement strand
TGCTTCTATGCCCGCCTGGGACAAGCCTGGAGCGCGAGTGCCTGGCCTTTGGCGAACTGGTCCGGCTCGCCTAGCGACGGCGCCCCCGTGGCCGCTCGTCCCTTGCCGGGGACGACCGCCGTGCACCTCGGCTTGGCCGTGCACCTCCGCCTGAACGGCCCTACTCACCCACCGTGTTTGCCAGGCGGCCAAGGTCCTCGGCTTCCACGACCACCGTGTCGCCGACCTGCAGAAACCGCGGCGGGTCCAGGGCAAACCCGCAGCCAGGGCCGGTGCCGGTGGCGATGATGTCGCCGGGTTCCAGCGTGATGTTGCGGGAGATCTCTTCGATGATCTCCGCAATGGTGAACAGCATGCCGCTGGTGCGGAAACGCTGCCGCTCCTCGTCGTTAACACTCACGCGGATCTCAAAGTCCGGCTGGGGCACCGCGGGGTCGGCCAGCGCGATCCACGGGCCGGTGGGGCAAAAGGTGTCGCACGACTTGCCCAAAAACCACTGGGGGCCGCGCTTTTGCAGGTCGCGGGCAGTCACGTCGTTGAGCAGCATGTAGCCAAACACGTGCTCGTGCGCCTTGTCCGCCGTAATGCCGCGGCCGCCTTTGCCGATGACGACGGCCAGCTCGCCCTCGTAGTCGAGGCTCGCGGTGTTGGCAGGCTTGCGGATAGTGTCGCCCGGCCCGATGATGGCGGTATGGGCCTTCGTAAACACGACGGGAGCGGACGGCCGATCGCCCAGCTCGCTCCATACCCGCTGGCCTTCGGCGATGTGCTCCATGTAGTTCTTGCCGACGCAGAAGACGTTTTTGGGCGGCCGTGGGATCGGCGCCAGGAAACGCACCCTGTCGAGCGGGCGCCAGGCGTCATCCGGCGCGGAAGTGACCACTGCCCGCAGTTGTGCAAGCGCCTGCTGCCCGCCTTCGATCAGCGCTAGGACGCTCGCCGCCCAAGCGGCGCCCCCCGCCAGCACCGTCACATCGAGCACTCGGTCCCCCTCGACCAGGGCCAGGTGGGGAGTGGTAGCTGCATTGGCTTCGCCCGTTCGGATCATCGCTAGCTTCATCCGGCTTTCAACCCCGTTCAAAAGCATGTAGTCGAAGGTTTTCGCTTTGCCGCCTCGCGAACCTTGCGGCTAGCGAGGAAAGGGCTGCCATGCTGGGCTCTCGCCAAAAGGAGGGCGCACGTCGCGCCCTCCCGTGTCCACGCTCACGCCGTCATCCGCAGGCGAGCCTCTTCCAGCGCGGCTCGCAGCAGGGGATGGTGCGACCACTTCGCGGTTGTGCTATTTCCTTTCAAAGCCTTGGTTCGCTGGCCGATCTGCGGCAGCAGCCTCTGAAGGACACTCTTGAGGTGATAACGGATTTCCTCGGTAGGCACACGCAGAACCAGATAGCCCTCGGACTCAAGCCAGCGGGCCTTTTCTTCGTCCCGGCGCCTCGTTTCCTTGAGGCAATGGAAAGGACCGTCGACTTCCACAACAACCTTCGCCGCTTCAATGAGGATGTCTACTTCGAATCCCCGGTCTCCTAACCGCCTGTTCGTGCAGACGACGATTCCTTCTCTCCGCAACGCCCTCGCCAAGCGATCCTCGCAGCGGCTGGCCGGCAGACAGCACCACCCCCGTGAAGCAGGATCGTGTGCCAATTTTGGTTTTGGCACACTGGTAAGCGCAATTCTAAGCCACTTTTCTTGGAAATGTCAAGCTTTCCGACGGCCATCTCGCCCAGGCGTTGCAGGATTCCGAGGTGAAGGCACTCTCGGGGTAGGATCTTCCTATGGGTGTTGCCCAGCACGTTCGCCATGTGTAAGATTGACAATGTAGAGATCATACGTTCGCTCGAGTGTTGCTGGTCGGCGTAGCCAGGTGGACGCGGTATGGGGTGACATGGCTCGCCCAAGCGACGGAGGCTCTCCGGAAGTCGGTTAGTGGCAGGGGTTGAGCTGGGGTGCAGAACTTTCCCGGTACAGCAGTCTACACCATCGGATACGGCCAGCGACGCGGGCCTGAGGTTATCGACCTGCTCCGGCGGCATGGCATCCAATACCTTGTGGACGTGCGAACCGCGCCTTACTCCCGCTTCCGACCCGAGTTCTCGCGCCAGGCGTTGGAGCAAGCGCTGCCACCAGCGGGGCTACGGTACGTCTTTATGGGTGACCTGCTCGGAGGACGGCCATCTGACCCGTCGTGCTACCGCGACGGCAAAGTTGACTACACCGTCCTCAGCCGCACGCCTGCGTACCAGCAGGGCATCAAGCGTCTAAAGAATGCTTGGGTGCAAGGGTTGCGAGTCTGCTTGCTGTGCAGCGAGGAACGGCCTGAAGAGTGTCACCGGAGCAAACTCATCGGGCAAAGCCTGGTGGAGCACGGCATCCCGGTCCGCCATATCGATGCCGACGGCTCTGTCGTAGACCATGAAGCGGTGATGCGACGCCTCACCGGTGGCCAACAATGCCTATTTGGCATGGTCCTCACCTCGCGAAAGCGATACCGGGTCAGGGAAAGTCGTCTCGAATGAGGTGAAGAATGTCGCTCTCCAAGATTGTAACGATTGGCGTCTACGGATTCACAGAGCAAAGATTCTTCTCATCCCTCCTTGAATCGGCTGTAGATGTGTTGTGCGACGTTCGCCGACGCCGGGCAGTCCGCGGGCGCGCTTACAGCTTCGCGAACAGTGGGCACTTGCAAGAGCGGTTGGAGCAGATGGGAGTCAGGTACGTTCATATGAAAGACTTGGCACCTACGGACGGAATCCGTGAGCTACAGCACCAAGCCGACAAGCAGAGCCGCGTCGCGAAGCGCCAGCGCACCCGGTTGAGCGAACAATTTGTGCAGGCGTACACAGAGGCCTGCCTAAAGAACCTGGACACCGTGGCTTTTCTCGAGCGGCTCGGACCTGCGTGTCGCGTCGTTGCGTTGTTCTGCGTCGAGGGCCGTCCCGAAGCCTGCCATAGGATGCTCCTGGCCGAACACTTGGCTCGACATTTGAACGTGGAGGTGCAGCACCTCAGGCCGTGAGGATCCTCATCGTGGCGCGCACGCGGATGCGTGGGGAGCGTCGGTGTATTGGTGCACTTACCTGTAAATGCTAACTTAAAAGGGGACCGTTGATCGAGCAGTGATCCCCAAAAAGGGGACCACCCCGAGCACCCAATCCATTACCCTGACTTCTAGGAGCAACTTGGGAGTCAGGGAGGAGAGGAGATGCTCAAGGTGGTCGATATTGAGTCTATCCGACATCTGTACTTTCGCAAAGGGTGGTCCATCCGCAAGATCGCCTCGGAGCTGCACCACTCCCGTAAGACGGTTCGCAAGGCACTTCAAAACTCGGGACCATGGGAGTACCAACTGAGCCGTCCCCGGCCGGCGCCGAAGGTGGGGCCCTACCGGGACATGATCCGTCAGTGGCTGATTGAGGACCAGACGGCGCCGCGCAAACAGCGGCACACGGCCCGGCGCATTTACCAGCGCCTGCGGGAAGAACACGGCTACGAAGGGGCCGAATCGACCATTCGCCGCGTCGTGGCGCAGCTCCGGCGGGAGCTGGAGATGGACGTGCTGGAGCCGTTCTTTGTGCTGTCCTCCGACCCCGGGGAGATGGCGCAGGTAGACTGGGGCCAGGCTAAGGTGATGCTGGCCGGCGTCCCCACGGTGGTGCATCTGTTCTGCCTGCGTCTGCACTACAGCGGCGTGGCGTTTGTGTGGGCAAGCCTGCATGAAAAGCTGGAGGCGTTCCTGGAGGGTCACGTGCAGGCGTTTGCGTGGCTGGGCGGCGTGGTGGACAAGGTGGTCTACGACAACCTCACGCCGGTGGTCCGTAAGGTCTTGCAGGGGCACGAGAGCCGGGAACTGAGCGAACGTTTCGTGGCGCTGCGTTCCCACTACGTGTTCGACAGCGTGTTCGCCAACCCCGGGGCGGCCCATGAGAAAGGCAGCGTGGAGAACCTGGTGGGATACGTGCGCCGCAACGCCCTCACGCCGGTCCCGGAGGTCGAGTCCATGGACGAGCTGAACGAGCGGCTGTTGGCCTGGTGTGAGCAGGAACGCGAACGCCGCCGGGAGCGGTGGGAAGAAGAGCAACAGCGGCTGCGGACGGTGCCTGCCGGTATGTTCAAACCGTGCGTCGTTCGTTACCTGCAGGCTAACAAACTGTCGCTGGTGACCTACGAGCGCAACCGCTACTCGGTTCCCACCCGCTTGGTTGGCCAGATGGTGCGGGCCGAAGTCTATGCGGATCGGCTGGAGCTCTACTGGCGGGACAAACAGGTGGCGGTGCATCCACGAGCCGCCGGCCGGGGTCAAACGATGCTGCGTTTAGAGCACTATCTTGGGGCGCTGGCTCGCAAGCCCTACGCGGTCACCCACGCCGCCGTGGTGCGGCAGCTGCCCGAACCTTACCAGACCTTGCGCCTGCGGCTCATGGAGCACGACCCTAGCGGGTACCGGGAAATGGTGCAGGTCCTGCTGCTCCACCGGGAGTTTGACCCTGACCTGGTCCAGGAGGCGATCCAAGAAGCGCTGGCGGCAGGCACCTGCCACGCCGAAGGCATCCGCCAGTTGCTGCTCAATCGGCTCGACGGCCGCCGCGAGGCGTCCGTCCTCGAGCCACGCGGTCCCGCGGTGCCCGTCGGTGACCCACGCCGGTACGACGCATTGCTGGGGGTGGGGGCGTGAACTCCAACACCGCCGTGCTGGAAGAGCTGATCGACTTGCGGTGCAAGCAGCTGAAGTTGCCGGGAATGCGGGCCGCCCACCGGGAGCTGGCCCGGGAGGCGCTGGAGAAGGGCGTCGCACCCAGCGCGTTCCTGTTGAGCTGCTTGGAGGAGGAGCTGGCCTTGCGGAACCGGCGGAGTCTGGAAGCCCGTTTGCGGGCCGCCAAGTTCCCGCAGCCCAAGACGCTGCATGAGTTCGATTTCGACGCCATTCCGCAGCTGCCCAAGGCGAAGGTGCTGCACCTGGCGGAGGCCGGTTTTGTGGCCGCCAAGGAGAACGTCATCTGCTTGGGGCCCAGCGGCACCGGCAAGACGCACATCGCGACGGCACTGGGCATGGCCGCCATCGAGGCGGGCTGCCGGGTCCGGTTCATTCGGGCCGTTACTCTGGCCCAGGAACTTCTGGCGGCGCAGCAGGACGTCCAGCTCAACCGATACTTGAAGAGCTGGGCCAAGTTTGACCTGGTCATCTGCGACGAGCTGGGGTATCTGCGGCTAGGACCCGGGGCGCCGCTGTTCTTCCAGTTCGTGGCGGAGAGGCACGAGACGGGGAGCTTGATCATCACCAGCAATCTGGAGTTTTCCCGCTGGGAGGAGGTGTTCGGCGACGCAGCCCTGACCACGGCCCTGCTGGACCGGATTACGCACCGGGCGCACATCCTGGTCTTCAACGGGGAGTCGTACCGATTCCGCGAGACGCAGCGGTGGCGTGAGCAGTTGGCTGGCTGATGTCAGAATTGTCACGCCCTGCCCCCGAGGGGGCAGGGGACCAGTGACGCGCGTGGTGCTCGGGGTGGGTCCCGTTTTGGTTAGCACGGTGGTCCCCTTTTGGGTTGACATTCACACACTTACCCTTGGCCCCGAAACTGAGTCCCTCCGTCTTCGGCTTCCGGACGGAAGCTATCCATCGGTAGCATCCCCTTATCAAGTCGGCCAGATTTGGGACGTGAAGTACACGCGCAGCAACATCAGCCGACGCCCTCCCCATACTGAGGATGTGCTCGTTCTCCGCGCCCGACCGATGGGTGTCGACCCCAACCCGACTAGAACTATTCTGGCGCGTGTTAGGCCATGGCGAGGCGGCATTGAGCAGCTCTTCGGCGGCCATGTACGCTTCACTGCCAACGGTAACGGATATATATCAGAGCGAGGAGGCGTACCCAATTTCAGTACCGGGTTCTGGGTACCCGACAGGGATCTCATACTTCGCGACGACGGAACCCACTTCGACTATCTGGGTGTCGTGCGCCGTGGGCTGGCGTACGTGGGCGAACGAGAACCTCCCCCGCGTATAAGAGCGGGCACCCTTGTTCGTGTGTCTCTCGCAACATGGTGGCGACCGGAGAACGCGGAGGACGTCGAAGAACGGTGCTACCTTCAACTCTCCCATTGGTACGATTAGCCCAGCGGAGACGCGGAGCGGGGTACCCTCCATCCGCCGCGGTAGCGCCGTGCTCGGGGTCTTAGCCACTCACGGCTATGTTGCCGCCTAGATACGCCTCCATGACACGGCGCCCTGTCCCGGTCGTAGGCCGGCCGCCGACTAACATCCTGCAAACAGGGTGCGCCCCGCCTCCGGCCGTAACTCGCCGGCGCTTACCCGCAAGGTGTGCCAGTCGCAGTGATAAAACTGCCGGTGACCACCATGACAATCCCGACCGACCCAACTCCCTGCTGCTTTGGGATCAAGCCCTTACTCACATCTAAGGTGAATCTCCGGCTGCATTCGGTTTCTTGGCGGATACTGTACTTAGGTCCTAGTGTCCGCCACTAGGGGGCACTTTCCCAGTGGGGCATCTAACCGACGCCGGTCGACGCTCCGCCGAGATAGGCATCAACGACCCGGCGGTTGTGCAGCAACTCGGACGCCGGGCCCTCCAGGGCGATCTGCCCGGTTTCCATGACGTAGGCGTAGTGGGCGATGCGCAGGGCCTGGCGGGCGTTTTGCTCCACCAAGAGGATGGTCGTCCCATCCTGGTTGATCTCCTGGATCAGCCGGAAAATCTCCGCGGTAACGAGGGGCGCCAGGCCCATAGAGGGCTCGTCCAGGAGCAAGACCTTTGGCCGGGCCATGAGGGCGCGACCAATGGCGAGCATTTGCTGCTCGCCCCCGGACAAGGTGCCGGCCGGTTGGTACCGGCGCTCCCGTAGCCGGGGGAACCTGGTAAAGACGCGCTCTAGGTCCTGCGCTACCTCCGCATCGGCGCGGGCATACGCGCCCATCTCGAGGTTTTCCTGCACGGTCATGCGGGTCAGCACCGCCCGGCCTTCCGGGACGTGCACGAGGCCCGCCCTGGCCCGGGCGTAGGCCGGCCGCTGGCTCACATCCTGCCCACCAAACACGATGCGCCCCGCCGCCTGCCGCAGTTGGCCGGCGATGACCCGCAAGGTGGTCGTCTTGCCCGCACCGTTGGCGCCGATGAGGGCGACGATCTGCCCCGGCGGCACGTGGAGCCGGATGCCCTTGAGCACCTTGACGGCGCCGTAGCCGGCGTGCACGTCCTCCACCCGCAGCACGGCCTACTCCCTCCCCAGATAGGCCTCGATGACGTCGGGGTTGCTGCGCACCTCGTCGGGGCGGCCGTGGGCCAGCCGGCGGCCGAAGTTGAGCACCGTGATCGTGTCGCACAGTCCCATGACGACCCGCATGTCGTGGTCGATGAGCAGCACCGTCGTGCCCAGCTCGTCCCGGATGCGCCGGATGAGCTGCATGAGGCTCTCGCTTTCGGTCTCGTTCATACCCGCCGCCGGCTCGTCCAACAGCAATAGCTGCGGCTCCGTGGCCAAGGCGCGGGCGATCTCAAGCCGTCTCTGCAGGCCGTAGGGCAAATCGGCGGCCCGTACGTCCCGGACATCGGCGAGCCCGACGAACTCCAGGAGCTCGAGCGCCCGGACGCGGGTCTTTGCTTCCTCCTGCCGGAAGGCGCGAGTGAAAAAGATCGCCGCCAGCGACCCGCTCCTGGTGCGGCAGTGACGGGCCATCATGACGTTTTCCAGGGCACTGGCGGTGCCAAACAGGCGGATGTTTTGGAAGGTGCGGGCAACGCCGAGCTCCGTGATGCGGTGGGGCGGCTGGCCGTGGATGGCCTGCCCACGAAACACGATGGAACCCTCGTCGGGCGCATACAGCCCCGTGATCAGGTTGAAGACCGTCGTCTTGCCCGCTCCGTTGGGCCCGATCAGCCCCGCGATCTCCCCCTCGGCCACGTCCATGTCGACGCGGTCGACGGCTTTGAGCCCGCCGAAAGAGATGCTCACGCCCCGCACCTCCAGCATCAGGCGGCTCCCTCCCCGGGCGGCGCCGCCGCGGCCCGCCGCCGGCGGCTGCGGAAGGACAAGGCGTCGACGGTGGCGGCCGACAGCAGCCCTTCCGGCCGGAAAATCATGAGGGCGACCAGGAGCCCGCCGTAGAGCATCAGGCGGTAGCTCGCAGAGAAGCGCAAGAGCTCAGGCAGCATGGTCAGTGCCGCCGCTCCTACCAGCGTCCCCCACAAGGTCTGCATGCCGCCCAGCACCACATACAAGAGCATCTCAATTGCCCGGTTGAAGCCAAAGTCGCTGGGGCCGATGAAGTAGTACAAGTGCGCATAAATGCCGCCGGCCAAGCCGGCCAGGAAACCGCTCTGGGTGAAGACGAGGAGCTTGTAGTAGCGGGTGTCGATGCCCATGGCCTTGGCCGCCAGCTCATCGGCCTGGATGGCCCGCAACGCCCGCCCCACCCGGGACGACGCCTGCCGGAGCAAGCAATAGACCGCCACAGCTAGAATCAGCAACAGCGCGCCCAGGACGACGAGGCTGGCGATCGTATGCGCGTCCAACGCACCGCTGCCGAGGGACGTGTGGTCCCAAAGGTACCACGTCACCTCGTCTACCATCTGGCGAATGCCCGCGAGCCCCAAAGCGCCGTTGGTGATCCGCAGGTTCAGCGCCAGGATGCGCACCATCTCGCCAAAGGCGAGAGTCGCGATGGCGAGGTAAACTCCTTGCAGCCTCAAGGTGGGATAGCCCAGCAGAAACGCGAGCAACGCCGCGAAGACCGCACCTGCGGCGATGGCCAGCGTGATGGGCCAGCCCGCCTGCAAGGTCAAAAGCGCCGCCGTATAGGCCCCTACACTCATAAAACCGGCGCCGCCCAAAGAGAGCTGTCCCGCCGACAGGGGCACCCAGACACTTAGGCCCAGCAGGCAGTTGATGGTAATCAGCATCGCGACCTGCAGGTTATAGGCGTTGAGCGCTGCGGCGAGAAACTCAGGCATCGTCAGGCTCTCCCCTCTGCCTGGTGCGCCCGCCCAAAGAGGCCGTCAGGTTTCACGATGAGCAGCAGGAAGAGCAGGGCAAAGGCCGCCATGTCCCGCCAGGACGATGAGAGGAGCTGGACCGTGATCACCTCGGCAAAGCCCAGGATCAAGCCGCCGATCATGGCCCCCGGCACGTTGCCCATGCCGCCTAGCACGATGATGGCCAGCCCCTTGAGCCCGTAGGGTAGTCCCATAGTTGGGCTCACGGCAAAGGAGAGGCCGACAAGGCCGCCCGACACCCCGCCCAAGGCCGCGGCCAGCATGACGGTGACGGCGATGATGGCTTCCGTGTTGACGCCCAAGAGCGCCGCCGTTGTCTGGTTCTCAGCCGTCGCCCGCATAGCCTTGCCCAGCTTGGTGCGAGACAGCAGCAGCCACAAGCCGAGCATCAGCAGCAGCCCCGCGGTCAAAATGAGCACGTCCACTTGGGTCACCACCGCCCCACCCAAGCGGTAGCTGCCGCCCCGCAGGGCCATCGGAAAGCTCTTGGAGTCGGGGCCAAAGAGCTGGAGGGCAAGGCTGCGCAGGAAAATCCCGACGCCGATGGTGCTGATGAGCGGCGTGAGGTGCCCGGCACGCCGGCGCCGCAGCGGCCGCAAGGCGATGTACTCCAAAAGCAGCCCCATGACCGCGGCACCGCCCGCCGCCGCGGCCAGCATGGCCGGTGCGCTTAGCAGCCCGGTTTCCACCAACAGCAGCCCAAAGAAGGCGCCGAACATGAAGATGTCGCCGTGGGCCATGTTGATAATGCCCAGGGTGCCGAAGACGAGGGTATACCCCAGGGCGACGAGGCTATAGGTAGCCCCCAGGCTCACGCCGTTGATCAGTTGCTGGAACCACACTGTCGTCGCAAGCGCTCCCGTCTGCACCCGCCGCGGCGCGGCCCCAAGGGAGCCGCGCCGCATCCGGGTTCAAGCCGCATGGCGCGGCTGGATTTGTTAGCGAGCCGTCTAGGGTCTACCTTACGCCTGCGGCCTACTTGAACTCCACATACGTGCCGCCGCGCAGCTGCAGGATGGTGGCGTCCATCATCGGGTTGCCGTGTTCGTCAAAGGAAAATACGCCCGTGACGCCTTCAAAGTTGCGGATCGCCGCCAGCGCGTCCCGGAACGCCTGCCGGTCGGTGGGCTTGCCCGACCGCCGCGCCGCCTCGGCAAACAGCATCAGCCCGTCATAGGCCTGGGCGGCGAACTGGTCCGGCACCCGCCCGTAGCGCTCCTGGTAGCGGGCGACAAAGTCCTGCACCAGCGGGAGATCCCGGCCCGGGAACCACGGGCTGCCGACGATGGCGCCTTCCGCCGCCTCGCCGGCCAGGCGGTACAACTCCGGCGAGTTGAAGCCGTTGCCGCCGACCACGGGCTGGTTGAGGCCCAGCTGGCGGGCTTGCTGCAACAACAGCGCCGCTTCCTTGTACAGGGCGGACACGACCAGCACGTCCGGGTTCGCTTGCAAAACCTTGGTCAGCTGTGCCCGGAAGTCCGTGTCGCCGTCGTGGAACGTCTCGATGGCGACCAAATCCACGCCGTTGGCCCGCAACTCCTGCTCAAAGGTTTCGGCCGCGGACTTGGTGAAGTCGTTGTTGTTGGAATAGAGCAACGCCGCCGTCCGGTAGCCGAGCTTCTGCTTGGAAACCCGGATGGTGGTGGGGATGACGCCCGCCTCGGGCAATGAATTGCGGAAGACGTAATCCCCGATCTCGCCGATGCCGGCCGCCGTCGTGGAGATGCCCATGATGGTCGTCCGGGCCCGGTCGGCGACGGGGCCGGCTGCGAACATCTCCGGCGAATAAGTCGGCCCGATGATGGCCAGCACCCGGTCCCGGTTGATCAGCTTCAACACGGCGTTGACCGCTTCGGTGCGCTCCCCGCGGGAGTCCTCGAAGATGATCTCCACCGGCATGCCGAGGATGCCGCCAGCCGCGTTGATGGTGTCCCGCGCGAGCTCAAGCCCCTCACGCTGGGAGTTGCCGTAAGCCGCGCCGTCCCCGGACAACACCAGCACGGCGCCGAACCGCCACACGCCGCTCTGGGCGTAAGCGACCTCCGTCCCCAGCCACGCGACGGTCACGGCTGCGGCCGCCATGACCAGCACCGCGACAGCAGAGGCGACGATTCGTACAGACCTCATGGTAGACCTCCTCCCTTGTGTAGCGAGACGGGTCCCCCGGGGTCAGCCCGTCGCTCTCCCCGTCGGAGCCGGTCTCCTAAATGCTACAGATGTTTTGGACTGAGAAGTCCCTTGTTCGGAAAATATGAAGCGTATTCGGCAGGGTTGGCCGTTCTCCTGCCGAGACGCCGATAGGGATCTGGCCGGTCAAGAAAAAAGCTTTTGCGGACGACCCACTTGAATGAACCGATCAAACGGGAGGCGACGGGCGCTTTGACCTCCTAGAGGGCCCCAATCGGGCCTGTCAGACCCGTGTGATCGACCCTGGAAAGCGTCAAGAGATAAGGTTTCAAAGATAAGGCTTCAAGGAGGCAGTCGTTCTCCGTGCTCGAACGGCTCAATCGCTTCACGGCCCGCTGGCTCTTTGTATTGCTGGCCGCTTCCATCGCGGCGGGATGGTGGCACTCAGCCGCGCTGGCCCCCGCCGCGTCCGTGAACCCGTATCTGTTGGCCGTCATGATATTTGCCGTAGCCAGCACCCTGGACCTCGAGGCGTTTCGCCGCGCCGGCCGGGAGCCCGGCCTGTGGCTGTCGTCTTTTGCCCTTTCCTACGTGGTATTTCCCGCGCTGGCATGGGCGGTGGGCCGGCTCCTGTTTCCCGCCGATCCCCTCTTACGCCTGGGATTGTTGCTCTTGGCCCTCGTGCCCGCGGCCAACACCGCGTCGGTCTACACGGGGCTTGCCCGCGGGGACGTGGCCTTCGCCTTGACGGGCATCGCCCTCGGGAATGTTGTCCTCCCCCTCGTGCTTATGGCGTTTTTCGCCGCCCGGGGCGCAGGGACGACCGTTTCACCGGCCATGGTCTGGCGCACGCTGTTGCTCTTTGTCATCCTGCCGACAGCGCTCGGGGTTGCCGCGGGCAGCCGCCTGCAAGCTGCAGCCCAGCGCACGGTCACCCCAGCGGGCAACGCCAACTCGCCCGGCAGTCCGCGGCCGCTGGGATTGTGGCGGTTGGTGGCGCCCATCGTCGCGCGGCTGTGCGTCATGGCCATCATGCTGCTCAACGCCGCCGCACTGCGAGCCCAGATGGCCGTCCGGTTTGACCGCGTCGCCATCCTCGCGGCGGCTGTGGTCCTGGTGGAAACCGCCATGTACGCTCTAACCCGCTGGTGGGCGGCTCGCCGGCTGCCCGAACGACCGGCCCAGAGCAAGGCCCTTTGCTTCCTGCACGCGACCCGGAACACGGCCCTGGCCATTGCGCTGGCCTCCACGGCCCTCGGGCCGCAGGCGGCGCTGCCCGCCATGACTGCGTTTGTCGTCCAGGAGCCCTTGGCGGCCGCGGTCGCCGCGCAATTTTCCGCTCGGTTTCGAGATCACGAGGAGGCATTAAACGCTTAGGCACGAATACCCATACCCAATATCTTTCCAATTCCATGAAGGAGGAGCGTCGCGTGGACAGACTTCGTCGCCGGATGCTGGTTGCCGCTGCGCTTCTGGCCTTGGCCGTGCTGGCCTCCGGGCTCGATTTGGCGGCGGCGCAAACCTTCAAGCCGGAATACAAGCTCAGTGTGGTCCCGGGCCCCGACACCGCGTGGGGCTTGGGCGCGCAGCGCTTCGCGGATCTGGTCCGGGAGCGCACGGGCGGGCGCGTCAACATCAAAGTCTACTACTCCGGCCAGCTCTTTGCCGGCCAGCAGACCAACGAGTTCCAGCTGCTGCGCCAGGGCGTGGCCGACTTCGCCCTCGGCTCGACCATCAACTGGTCGCCGCAAGTTCCCCAGCTGAACCTCTTCTCGCTGCCCTTCTTCTTCGACAGCTATGAGGAGCTGGATGCCGTCATCGCCGGGGAAACCGGCCGCCGGATCGCTCAGCGGCTGGCGGAGCTGGGCGTGACGGTACTGGGCTGGGGCGAAAACGGCTTCCGCGAGTTTAGCAACTCGGTACGGCCCGTGCGGCGCCCCGAGGACATGCACGGCCTCAAGGCGCGGGTCGTCGGCAGCCAGATCTTCATCGACACTTTCCGGGCGCTGGGAGCCAACCCGACGGCGATGAACTGGAGCGAGGCGCTGACCGCGTTCCAGCAGGGCGTCGTCGACGGGCAGGAAAACCCGCTGACCGGCATCTACATTCCGTCGCGGCTGTGGGAAGTGCACCCGTACGTCACCATGTGGCACTACACCATCGACCCGCTCATCATCGCCGTCAGCAGCCGCGTCTGGGCCACGTTCCCCGAAGATGTGAAGCAGATCATCATGGAAGTGGCCAAGGAAGTGGAGGTTTACCAAAAGGCGATTTCGCGCGCCGGGCTCGACGGCGGCCGCTCGGTGCAGATCCTGCGGGAGATGGGCGAGCCGGTGGCCATCGAGGACCCGATTGCGTTCCTCGAAGAGCGCGGCGTGACCGTCGTCCAGCTGACGCCCGAGGAGCGGGCCGCTTTCCGGGCGGCGACCCAGTCCGTCAGGGATCGGTGGACGCAAATCATTGGAGAGGATCTGGTCCGCCTAGCCGAAGCCGACAAGGCCAAGGCCAACTCGCACTAGGGCGCGCGCATGAAGGGCGCTTAACGTCCATAGGACCACTGACGCCGGGTTGTTCGAATGCTGAGTCCCCCCGGGCGGCGCTGATGGTGCCGGCGCAGCCCGGGGGTCTCTGGTTCCGATGCGAGGTGATGACGGTTGCAGCGGACGTGGTTCGCGCGGGTGGCTGCGTTTCTCGACCGGCGATTTGAAGAAACTATTGGCTCCGTCGTCCTGGCCGTCATGGTAACCATCGCCTTTGTCAACGTGGTGACCCGCTACCTCATCCAGTTGCCGCTGGCGTTTACGGAGGAAATCACGGTCAACCTGTTTGTTTGGCTCGTGCTTTTGGGCGCGGCGACCGCCTTCCGGGATGACGCGCATCTGAGAGTCGTCTTCTTTGTGGACCGGCTGCCGACCGCGGCGCGGCGCTGGGTCATCGCCTTTACGCACCTGGTTTCCTTGGCGGTCTTCGCGGTCGTGTTGCGGCTGGGCTGGCTGCAGGTGGCCGACGAGCTGTGGCTGGGCGTCGTGACCCAGTCCCTAGGCGTGCCGTCGTGGTACTTCACCCTCGGCATGCCGGTGGGCGCCGCCATCGTCATCGTGCGGATCCTGCAGGCGCTATGGCGCACGTTGCGTCGGGAGCCGGCTGCGGCGGCGCCGGGCGAACGGTCAACGGTACAGGAGTGGACGGCGTAATGGCGGGCGCGGCGTGGCTGTTGTTGGGGTCGTTCTTTCTCCTGCTGCTCTTGCGGGTGCCCATCGGCGTGGCCCTGGGCGCCTCGTCGTTTCTCACCATCTGGCGGTACGACCTAGGCGTGCCGGTCATCTCCTACAACTTCTGGGCGGGTATCGCCAAGTTCCCGCTGTTGGCCATCCCGTTTTTCATCTTGGCCGGGGTGCTCATGGACAAGGCCGGCATGGCCGAGCGGATCGTCCGCCTCATGCGGGTACTGGTGGGGCACTGGCCCGGCGGGCTTGGGCTTGTGGCCGTCATCGTGGCCATTTTCTGGGGTGCCGTCTCCGGGTCCGGGCCGGCGACCGTGGCGGCACTGGGGACCGTCCTCATCCCCGGCATGGCACGGCTCGGCTATGAGAAGAAGTTCGCTACGGCCATTATCTCGGCCACCAGCGAACTGTCCATCGTCATCCCGCCTTCCATTGCCTTGATCATCTATGCCACCCTGGCCAAC
>DATCLD010000262.1:0-2971 GCA_036564115.1 Limnochordales bacterium | reverse complement strand
GGCGATGACGCACGCGCCCGTAAGGGTCGCCACATCCACGATGGTGTGGGCGCCCAGCGACTCGGCATACGCCACCGCGTCCGCCAGGATCAGGCGACCTTCGGCGTCGGTGTTGTCGATCTCGATGGTCTTGCCGGTCATCGCCCGCAGGATGTCACCGGGCTTGTAGGCGGTGCCCGAAGGCATGTTCTCCACGCACGGGGCGACGGCGATCACGTTTTGGCGGGGCTTGAGGCGCGCGATGGCCCGCATGGCACCGAGCACCGCAGCGGCCCCCGCCATGTCGCTGGTCATCTCGGCCATCCCCTCACGGGGCTTGATGCTGATGCCGCCCGTGTCAAAGGTGACGCCTTTGCCTACCAGCGCCACAGGGGCCGCGTCGCCCGCCCCACGGTAGCGCAGCACGACGAGCTTCGGCTCCTCAGCGCTTCCTTTGGCAACGCCCAGGAGCGACCCCATCCCGAGGCGCGCCATCTCGTCCCGGCCGAGGATGGTGCACTCGAGCCCCTCCTCCCGGGCCATGGCTTCAGCCCGGCGGGCCAGCTCCGACGGGGTCAGCTCGTTCCCGGGGGCGTTGACCAGGTCCCGGGCCCAGTTCGTAGCCTCAGCGAGGATGACGCCCCGCTGGACACCGGCGCGGATCGTGTCGAGCTTGCCCGCGTCCGTCTCCACGATGACAACCTGCTCCGGCCGCCCGGCCTGGCCTTCGCCGTTTTCCTTCTTGCTCCTGTACTTGTCGTACCGGTACAGCCCCAAAAGGGTCCCTTCGGCCACGCTTTGCGCGGCGGTAAACACGTCGAGCCCGCCGATGCCCGCCCCGTGCACGATGGTGGCGATGGTCTTGACGTTGCCCTTAGCCGCAGCCTGGGCCGCCGCGGCACTCACCTGCCGCACCCGCTCCGCGTCAAACTCGGATGACTTCCCCAGGCCCACGACAACGACTTTGCGGAAAGGAAATCCTTCGCCCACGTGCAGCACGGCGGTTTCGTTGAGGCGGCCCTTGAACTCGCCCGCGGCGATAAGCCGCCGGATGAGGCCGCCGATGCGGGCGTCCATCGCGCCCGTCGCACCGCCCGGCTGGGTGACGCCTTCAAAGAGGTTGACAATGACGGCGTCGGCTGCCACCTGGGTGATGTTGCCCTGCTCAACCCGGATTTCCACTGGTACCGGTTCCCCCTTTGTGATGTGGTATCTTGGGTACTGCCGCGTTTCGACGGCCCGGGCGAGGGGCCTGCCAACACAGGGAAACCCAGTACGGGAAACCCAGTACGGGAAACCGGGACAGGAAAACCCGGGGCGCCGGCGGGGTACGTGAGCGGATCCTGGCTCGGGAGGAAGGGAAAGCGGCCGGGTGCACGGTAAGGAATTCGGCAAGAAAGGAGCTGGAACAAGCGTGAGCGACAAAGCGCGAGTGGCAATCGTAGGCTACGGCAACATCGGCCGTGCGGCGGTGGACGCGGTGCTGGAGGCGCCGGACATGGAGCTGGCGGGCATCGTGCGCCGCAACCCGCAGGATCGGGCCGGCATCGACCCGGATATCCCGGTGGTGGGCGACGTCTCGCAGTTGGGGCAGGTGGACGTGGCGCTCTTGTGCGTGCCGACCCGCCAGGTGCCCGGGACCGCCGCGTTTTACTTGAGCAAAGGCATCAACACCGTCGACTCCTACGACATCCACGGGGAGCTCGTCAACGTGCGGCGGCAGCTGGATGAGATTGGACGGGCCCACAACGCGGTGGCTATCATCTCCGCCGGCTGGGACCCGGGCACCAACTCCATGGTGCGGGCGATGCTGGAGTTCATGGCGCCCCGGGGCATCACCTACACCAACTACGGCCCCGGCATGAGCATGGGCCACACGGTGGCCGTCAAGGCCATCCCCGGCGTGCGGGACGCCTTGTCCCTGACCATCCCCATCGGCCAGGGAGCGCACCGGCGGCTGGTCTATGTGGAGCTTGAGCCCGGCGCCGACTTTGAAACGGTCAAGCAGCGCATCCTGGAGGACCCCTACTTCCGCAACGACGACACGCGGGTCACCCAGGTGGACTCGGTGCAGCCTCTCATCGACATGGGCCACGGGGTTCGCATCGAGCGCAAGGGCGTTTCCGCCCGCGCCCACAACCAGATGTTTCTGTATGACATCCGCATCAACAACCCGGCGTTGACCGCACAGGTGATGGTGGCCGCGGCCCGGGCGTCCCTGCGCCAGAAGCCCGGCGCGTACACCATGCTGGAAGTGCCGATCATCGACTTCCTGGCAGGCGACCGGGACCAGCTGCTGCGCCGGCTCGTGTGAAACCGGCACGGCATGCGAATACGGCACGGGATGCGAACCCGGCACGGCATGCGCGCGGCGGCCTGCCCGGCCGCCGTCGCGCAAACCGCGGGACACGCGGGAAAGGCCGCAGAAAGGCCGCCGCATGCTGCGGCGGCCTTTCGCATGCCCGGCGCGTGACGGTTGGGTCCAACGGGGCTCCAACGAGGCTCAAACGATGCACCGCCGTTACGGCGTTACGCTGATGCCCCAGACGAGCGGGACCCACCAGTAGGCCAAGACGGTGGTGATGCCCACAAAGGCCGTGCTGAGCCAGAAGCCCGCCCGGACCATGTCCGTGAGCTTGATGTAGCCGGAGCCGAACACGATCGCGGTCGGCGGCGTGGACACCGGCAGCATGAAGGCGCAGGACGCCGCCGTAGTGGATGTGATCAAGAGCACGTAAGGATGAAGCCCCAGCCCCTGGGCGAGGCCCGCCATTACCGGCATGAGGATGGTCGCCGTCGCCGTGTTGGACGTCACCGTGGTGAGCGCGATCACGATGGTGATCACCACGAACAGCACCACCAGCGGCGGCGTCCCCTGCAGGACAGCCAGCTGCTCCGCTGCCCACTGGGCCGCTCCCGAGCCTTCGATCCCGGCCGCCAGCGCGAGCCCGCCGCCAAAGAGCACCAGGACGCCCCAGGGAAGGTCAGACGT
>DATCLD010000261.1:0-3842 GCA_036564115.1 Limnochordales bacterium | reverse complement strand
GCGGGGCGGCCGTGCTCGGCGGGAACGTCGGTCACCTGGCGGTGCGCGCCGGTTTCCAGGTTGTAGAGGTAGATCTGCCACCAGCCGGTGGCGTCGGACACGTAGGCGAGCCAGCGGCCGTCAGGGGAGAAAGCGGGCTGGAAGATCGACGTCGTTTCACCGCCTGCGATTGTCCGGATCTTGGCCGCCCGCAGGCTGTCGCCGGTCTCCGCGAGCTCGGCGATATGCAGCGTCGTACCGTCCCAGGGCATGTTCGGGTGGTTCCAAGAGACAAAGGCCAGTAGGCGGCCGTTCGGGTGCCAGCAGGGCTGCATGTAGAAGTCTGCGCCCTGCACCAGCTTCTGCGGCCACTGGCGGCCCGTGCTGTCCACGACCGCTAGGCAGTCGTTGTGCCCGTCGCTGTGAACATAGACGATCCAGCGGCCGTCGGGCGAAACCGCCGGGGAAGCCGGGTAGCCAAACGCGGGCGTCAACGCCTTGGGCAGCCCACCGTCCAGCGACTGGCGGTACAGGCGGCCGTTGCGGGTGACAAAGTACACGTGTCCACCGGCCACCGTGAACGCGCCGCCGCCGTAGCCGACCTGTGCCCGTACATCCAGGTCCGCGGTGAGGTCGTTGGGCGCCTCGCCGCCGGGGTCCAGCGTGACTAGCACCCCGCGAGCGCCACGGTTTTCGAGCCACACAAGGCGGCCGCTGGCCGGGTCCCACTGCACGTCCTCGAGCCGGATCCCTTCCGCGATGACGCTGGGCCCAATGGGGCTGTCCCACAGGCCGTAGGGGCGTTCCTGGCGGTGGTCGTCGCTGTGCTCCGGTATGTTGTCGCGCATCGTCGCCGCCCTCCTTTGGCGCCGGCGGTTCGGCCTCTCCTCCTAGTTGGGCACGTGTTCGGGGCGAGCCGGCGGGATCCCTGCCCGAGCGCGGCCGGCCGTGTCCGCTGGCAGGGGTCGGCAACGCCGCGCCGAAGAGGGGAGCATGGCCACGAGCAACGGTCCCGTCGCCGTCCTGGGCGACATCATGCTGGATATCCTGATCAAACCCCTGGGAGACATCCGGCCCGCCTCGGACACCGAAAGCGTCATCCGCCTGGCGCTGGGCGGGCAAGGGGCCAACGTGGCGGTCAACCTGGCCGGGCTTGGGATTGCGGTGCAACTCCTGGCCCGGGTTGGCGATGACACGCTGGGCATGGTGGCGCTGGACGCCTTGGGGCGGGCGGGGGTCGGCTACGCCGGCGAACCTGTGGCCAACGAGCGCACCGGGGCCTTGGCGGCCCTCATCGACGCCCGCGGGGAGCGCACGATGTTTCCCCAGGTGGGCGCCAACGCAAGGCTCGACGAGGATTTCGTCCGCCGCCACTGGCCGGCGGCCCCTCGCGCGCTCTTTGTGTCAGGCTACACGCTCCTGCGCCCCGCGAGCCGCCCGGCGGCGCAGTGGGCCATGCAGGAGGCCCGCCGGCTGGGCATCCCCGTGGCCGTGGACCCGGCCTCGTACGCCCTAATCGAAGATGTGGGGCCAGAGGCGATGCTTGAGTGGATGAGCCCGGCCGACATCGTGTTTCCCAACCGCGACGAGGGCCGGGTGTTGGCAGGCACGTCTGACCCCCATCACATCTTGGAGCGGCTTAGCCGCCGGTTTCCCCTGGTCGTGCTGAAGCTGGACGAAGACGGCGCCCGGGCGCGTGCCGGCGGTGAAACCTGCTGCGTGGCGGCGGAACGCTTGCGGGTGGTCGACACGACCGGCGCCGGCGACGCGTTTGACGCGGGATTTTTGGCGGCGTACCTGCAGGGGCGGTCTCTGCCGGCAGCCGTGGCAGCCGGCGTGCAAGCCTCGGCCCGCGTCATCCAGCGGCTGGGATCGACGTGACAAAGGGTCGCAGCCGGCACGCGAGGCGGTTGCAGCGGGCACGCGTGACGGTTGCAGGGGACCCTCGAGACGGTTGCAGCGGTCACTCGAGACGACTAGGATCCATGAGACCGCGCTGCCTGTCATGAGACAGCGGTGCCTGTGACGAGACAGCGGTGCCTGTGACGAGACAGCGGTCCTGTGACGAGACGGCGATGCGAGAGAGGCGAGGACAATGACACGGGCGGGGGCCAGTTCGTTGCCCATGGAAGTCCATCCCGAAGTGAGCGCGGCGCTGGCGGCGGGGGAACCCGTCGTGGCACTGGAATCCAGCATCATCGCCCAGGGCATGCCCTACCCCGTCAACGTGGAGGCGGCGAGGCAAGTCGAAGCGGCCGTGCGGGAGCAGGGCGCGGTGCCGGCCACCATTGCGCTGCTTGACGGCAAGATCCGGGTCGGCCTGGATGAGGAAGCGCTGGTGCGCCTGGGCACGGATCCCAACGCGGTCAAAGTCGCCCAGCGGGACATCGCCCGGACGCTGGTCACGAGGGCGACGGGCGGGACGACGGTTTCCGCGACTGCGGCCATCGCGCGGCTCGCACGTATCCGCGTCTTCGCTACCGGCGGCATCGGCGGGGTGCACCGGGGTGCGGCCCAGCACTTTGACATTTCAGCGGACTTGCCGGCCGTGGCCCAGGCCGGGGTCACGGTGGTCTGCAGCGGCGCCAAGGCGTTCCTCGACCTGGCGGGTACCCTGGAGCTTCTGGAAACCCTCTCGGTCCCGGTCATTGGGTACCGGGTGGCCGAGTTCCCGTCCTTCTACAGCCGCGAGAGCGGCCTTGTACTCGAGCACGTGGCGCAGTCGGCGGAAGAAATCGCCCAGCAGATGATCTACCAGGACCTTTTGGGATTCCCGCAGGGAATGATCGTCGCCAATCCAATTCCGGAAGCTGCAGCTGTCGACCGGAGCGTCATCGAAGCCGCCATCGCCCAGGCCCTCCGGGAAGCCGAAAAGCGGGGCATCACCGGCAAGGCGGTTACGCCGTTCATCCTGGCTCGCATCAAGGACATCACCGGCGGGGAGAGCCTGGAAGCCAACGTAGCGCTGGTGGTCAACAACGCCCGCGTCGCCGCGGACATTGCGGGCGCCTACGCGCGCCTGCGCAAGGCGATCTGACCAGGCGAGCTTATACGGTCGGGCCGGTCCTTTCGGTCGGTCCTTCTGGTCGGTCCCTTTGGTCGGTCCTCAAGGTCGTGAGGTTGCCGGGCTGCCAGCCTCGCACGAGGTGTCTTACGCGTTTCCCACGGTATGCGTGACTTGGACGCCGCGCTCGGCCAGCTCGGCCAGAAAGGCTTCCGGGTCCGGCCCGCCTTCGGCTTCCGGCGGGAAGACGCCCGTGCGTCGTATCTCGCCCCGGGCAAGGCCCAAGGCGCCGATGGCGAGCGGCACCGACGTCAGCGCGTCCATGGTGGCCAACGCCGCGCTCTCGATGACCTTTGGCCGGCCGCCGACCTGGCCCTCCACCCGCACCACCAGGCCCGCCCAGTTGCCGCGGCTGCCGATGCGGCACAAGAGGGGGATGAACGGCCGCAGGAGCTTGGACATGAACTGCCGCCGCCCGTGGGTGCTGGTGAGGCCGAGGCGGCCCGTCCATGCGGCCAAGCCGTGGAGCAGCGGCTCCACCACGCCGCCCTTCAGCGAAACGACCTTTACACCCGGGAGGTGCTGGGGCAGCGTGAGGGGCTCCGGGTGGCCGACATGGCAGACGGGGAGTTCCCCGAGAGGGTCGGGGAAACGGACCCGTTCGGGTTCGCTCCCGGCCGGGATCCGCCGGTAGCGGCCGCCGGCGTAAGTCGTGATATCGCCGCTGAAGATGTGCATGGTGTGGAACACGACGGCGGGCCCGGGGGAGGGCCCCGACGCCCCCGCCCACGCGATGCGGATGGCGTCTACGCTGTCCATCTGCCTAAACGCCCGCAGGGCCAGCATGTTGGAGAGGCCC
>DATCLD010000260.1:0-9183 GCA_036564115.1 Limnochordales bacterium | reverse complement strand
GGATGCACCGTGGTCCTCAAGCCCGCCGAGTACACGCCCCTGACGGCGCTCTACTTCGCCGAGCTCTGCCAGGAAGTGGGTCTGCCGCCGGGCGTCGTCAACATCGTCACCGGCGACGGCGCGGTCGGAGAGCTCATCGTGCGCCACCCGGACGTCGACAAGATCGCCTTCACCGGCTCCACCGAGGTGGGCCGCCTCATCCGCGAGCGCACGGCGGGCAGCGGCAAGGCGCTCACCCTCGAGCTCGGCGGCAAGTCGCCCTTCATCGTGTTTGACGACGCAGACTTAGACAGCGCCGTGGAGGGCGTCGTGGACGCCATCTGGTTCAACCAGGGCCAGGTGTGCTGCGCCGGATCCCGCCTCTTGGTGCAGGAGAGCGTCGAGGAGGCGTTCCTGGCCAAACTGCGGCGGCGCATGGAAACCTTGCGGGTCGGCAACCCCTTGGACAAAGGCGTCGACATCGGCGCCATCGTCGCCCCGGTGCAGTTGAAACGCATCGAGGAGCTGGTGCGCAGGGGCCAGGAGGAAGGCGCCACGGTGTGGCAGCCGTCCTGGTCGTGCCCCAAGGACGGTTGGTTTTACCCGCCGACGCTTCTGACCAACGTGGCCCCCGCATCCACCGTGGCGCAGGTGGAGATCTTCGGGCCGGTGCTGGCCGCCATGAGCTTCCGCACGCCGGCGGAGGCGGTGGAGCTGGCCAACAACACCGTCTATGGCCTCGCGGCCAGCGTCTGGACGGAAAACATCAACTTGGCACTGGATGTAGCCGCGCAGCTGAAGGCCGGCGTCGTCTGGATCAACGCGACCAACCTTTTCGACGCCGCCGCAGGCTTCGGCGGTTACAAGGAAAGCGGCTTCGGGCGCGAGGGCGGCCGGGAAGGGATGTGGGAGTACTTGCGCCCGCGCTGGCAACGGGCTGCCGGAACCGCTGCACCAGCGGCCGACACCGTCACCGGGCCCGCCGCGTCGCAGGCGACCGGGGACCATGCCGGCGGCGCCGGCCCCGTCATCGTCCGTGTCCCCGACATCGACCGCTCGCCCAAGATGTATATCGGGGGTAGGCAGGTGCGGCCCGACGCCCCCTACTCCCGCCACATCCTGGGACCTGGCGGGCAGGTTGTCGGCGAAGTGGGCGAGGGCAACCGCAAGGACGTCCGCAATGCGGTCGAGGCTGCTCACAAAGCCGGCGGCTGGCGGCAGATGTCCGGCCACCAGCGGGCCCAGGTGCTGTATTACATCGCGGAAAACCTCAACATCCGGCGGGACGAGTTCGCGGCGCGCCTTGCCGCCATGACCGGGCAGGACGAGGCGAGCAGCTTGCGGGAAGTGGACGCGGCCGTCGAGCGGTGGTTTGCGTACGCCGCCTGGGCGGACAAGCACGACGGGATGGTCCATCGCACCGTGCAGCGCCACATCACCCTGGCCATCCCTGAGCCCATTGGCGTCGTCGGCATCGGTTGCCCCGACGAATGCCCCATGCTGGCTTTCGTGTCCCTAGTCGCGCCGGCCATCGCCATGGGCAACA
This sequence comes from Limnochordales bacterium, assembly GCA_036564115.1. Classification (GTDB taxonomy): domain Bacteria; phylum Bacillota; class Limnochordia; order Limnochordales; family ZCTH02-B6; genus ZCTH02-B6. The sequence continues at coordinate 7,658 of DATCLD010000260.1, read as the reverse complement.
CCGTGGTGGTGGTGCCGTCGGAGCGGTGGCCCCTGGCCGCCACCGACCTCTACCAGGTATTTGACACCTCGGACGTACCCGGCGGCGTGATCAACATCGTGACGGGCGCCCGGGACGCTCTCGTGCGGGTGCTGGCCGAGCACTACGACGTGGACGCGGTCTGGTACTTCGGCACCGCCGAGGGCAGCGCCATGGTCGAGCGGGCAGCCGCCGGCAACCTCAAGCGCACGTGGGTCAACTACGGCCGGCCGCGCGATTGGTTCGACCGCGAGCAAGGCGCGGGCCCGGAGTTCCTCCGGGCCGCGACTCAGATCAAGAACATCTGGATCCCGTACGGGGAGTAGCCGCGCCCTGCCTGGGAGGCGTCGGCTTCCGGCGGTGCAACGCAGCGGCTCTGCGCATGGACCCATGCCGCCGGTGCAACGCAGGGGCTCCGCGCATGGACGCATGCCGCTGCGGCAAAAGGTGATAGACCTTGGACGTAAAGGGCCGGTTCATCGGCGAACCCATTGAGGTCGACCCCGCGACCATGGTGCCCACCGCACTGCCGGGCGGCGGGCCCGCTTGCCCCGGGCGTTTCCGCTGGCGGGGACGCACCTACCACGTGGCCAGGGTGCTGGAGCAAGGGCGCCGCCTTTCCCACGAGGGCTACGTGCGCCAGCACCGGTTCCGGGTGGAAACTACCGACGGGATGGTGGCCGTCATCGCCTGCGACCGGCGCGTCAAGCGCCGCGTCAATCCCTGGCAGTTGCTGGCCATCGAAAAGCCGTCACCAGACGAGGCATAACGGAGGAACTGTCGGAAAAAACCCCTTTGCCCCCGGGGCGTGTCTTTTTCTGAAGGAGCCCACTTTTGGATGTAGAAACGGTTGCACCGTTGTGCCTACAGGCTACAAGGAGGGAGTGTGCCCATGCACGCCACGGGCGCGGCCAGGGCCTTGACGACGCCCGAGCCGTTTCGCGTCAAAGACTGTTCGCTGGTGACCATCGCGACGGGCCGTCATGCGCAAAACTTGCGGGAGCTGCGGGAACACTTGGCGGCCGTCGACCCCATGTGCGTGTACAGCCACTTCTGGCTGAGCCGGCTGCAGGCCCGCTCGGCCCAGCTTGAGTTTGCCAACGATTTCGCCGCCTGGGCCCACAATGCGCTGCACGACGAGGTGCTGGCCGAACGGCTGTCCATGGTGGACCCATCGGACTACGAAGACCTCGAAGAGCTGCGCCAGGCTGTCTTGGAGCTGGTGGAACAGCGCCTGGACGAGCGCGAGATGGTCCCCTGGGCCCGCCCGGGACAGCGCTTCGACTTCCTGCAGGCGCAGGTCGTCGTGTTTGACGCGGGCGAAACCGTCGACCGCCCCGAGCAGCTGGCGGACTCCGTGCGCCGGTGGTCCGCGGGCAGCCTCTTCTACCACATGATCGACGCTCGCCGGCGCCGCCCCGACCGTCTGGACGACGTACGGGCGTGGCTTGTGGCCTGGGGCTTGGGCGACAGCGCCCTCGTCCGGGAACTGGCGGCGTTGGACTGGCAGTTGCTTACCATGGCGCAGCTGCGGGATAAGGTGGCGGCCCTTTGCGCCGCGCATCTTGGGGGTGAGCGGGCATGACCCAGCAGGCAACGACGGTAAAGCAGCCGACGCTGGCCGACTACGCCGGGGTTGTGGGCGAACACGTCATCCGGCAGCTGGAGCGGCTGGCCGAGCCGTTCCGGGGCAAGAAATTCGTGCACGTCAACTCGACCCGCGTCGGCGGGGGCGTGGCCGAGATCCTGGACAAGATGGTGCCCCTCATGCGGGAGCTGGGCATCGACGCGAGCTGGGAAGTCATCACGGGCACGCCGGACTTCTTCCAGTGCACCAAGTCCTTCCACAACGCCCTGCAGGGCGACCCGGTCGACATCCCTGAGCGCCTGCTCAAGGAGTATGAGGAGGTCAACCGGCGCAACGCGGCGGAGCTCAGGGATAAGCTGGCCGACGCGGACTTTGTGCTGATCCACGACCCGCAGCCCGCCCCCCTGCTCAAGTTCATCGGGAAGCGCAAGGGGACGTGGATCTGGCGCTGCCACATCGACGCGAGCCGCCCGCAGCGCAAGGTCTGGCGCTATGTCCGCCAATGGGTGGAGGCCTACGACGCGAGCATTTTCTCGCTGGCCGCGTTTACCCAGGCGCTGCCGCATCCGCAGTACGTCATCCCGGTCAGCATCGACCCCTTGAGCGACAAGAACCGGGAGCTCTCGGCCGAAGAAGTCGCGGCCGTCTATCCCCGCTTCGGGCTTGACCCGGAGCGCCCGCTCATCCTGCAGGTGTCCCGCTACGACCGGTTCAAGGACCCGGTGGGCGTCATCAAGGCGTTTCGCATGGCCCGCCGCTACGTGCCCGGCCTGCAGCTGGTGCTTGTGGGCGGCGGTGCCACCGACGACCCGGAGGGCGAGGCGGTGCTGGCCGAGGTGCGGGCAGCCGCCGGCGATGACCCCGATATCCACGTGTTGGTGCTGCCGCCTGACTCCCACGTCACCATCAACGCCCTGCAGCGGGCGGCCGACGTGGTCCTGCAAAAGTCGACCAAGGAAGGCTTTGGCCTGACGGTGTCCGAGGCCATGTGGAAGCGGAAGCCCGTCATCGGCGGCAACGTGGGCGGCATCCGGCTGCAGGTCATCGACTACGAAACCGGCTTCCTCGTCAACTCGCCGGAAGGGGCAGCCCTGCGCATCCGCTGGCTGCTTGAGAACCCCGACCGGCGGGCCAAGATGGGCGAGCGGGCGCGGGAGCACGTGCGGGAAAACTTCCTGCTCACCCGCCACCTGCGGGAGTACTTGACGGCTTTCCTGGGCGTCCATTACGGGAACAAGCCCCGGATCGAGCTCGGCTGAAAGCTTGGCTGAGAGCTTGGACGAAAGCTTGGCTGAGCGCTTGGCTGAGAGCAAAGCCAAGCGCTCGCGTTCGCATGCGGATGAGGATTCGATGAGCCACGAACTGCGACAAGACCCGTGCACGGGCCGCTGGGTGATCGTGGCGCCTGCCCGCGGGCGCCGGCCCGGCGCCCACGCCCCGGCCGCCGGGGGCGACGTCCCGGCGGCCGGCCCCGATTTTGTGCCCACCTGCCCCTTCTGCCCGGGCAACGAGCAATCGACGCCGCCGGAAGCTTACCGGCTGCCGGCACCGGGCGACGGGTGGCGCGTGCGGGTGGTGCCCAACCTTTTCCCGGCGGTGGCACCGGCGAGTGCATTTGAGACGGCAGCGGTAACGACCGCGGCAACGGCCACGGCGGGAGCGCCGGCGGCGGCCGCCTTGTTTGCCGCGCAGCCGGCGGTCGGCGCCCACGAGGTGATCATCGAAACACCTTACCACAGCCGCCACTTGGCGGACATGGACGTGGCTGAGCTGGCGGCGGTGCTGTCCGTCTATAGGGCACGGTACAAGGCGCTCATGGAGCAGCCGGGCGTGCGCTACGTGTCGCTTTTCCGCAACCACGGGCGCGATGCGGGCACGTCCCAGCCCCATCCCCACGCGCAGCTCATCGCCTTGCCCATGGTGCCGATCGACGTGGAGCGGCGGTGGGACGTCGCCAACCGCTACCGGGCTTCTACCGGCCGCTGCCTCTACTGCGACCTGTTGGCTGCGGAGCGATCCGGCAGCCGCCTCGTGCTGGAAACAGGCGGGTTTGCTGCCGCCTGCGCCTTCGCGCCGCGGTTTCCTTTTGAAACGTGGATCCTACCCGTGCGGCATGAGCCGGACTTCGGGCGCGTCACCGATGAAGAGCTGGCGGAGTTGGCCCGCGTTTTGCGCACGGTGCTGCGGGGACTGCGGGACGTCTTAGGCGATCCGCCCCATAACCTTGTCTTCCTCGCCCGGCCGCACCAGGACCCGGGCGGGTCCGGGCCGGGCGCCGCGTTTCACTGGCATCTGCAGATCTGCCCGCGCACGACCCGCCAAGCCGGGTTTGAGATCGGCACGGAAATGGCCATCGTGTCCGTGCCGCCCGAGCAGGCGGCTGCAGAGCTGCGGGCCGCCATCGGCGGCTGATGACGTTCGCGGGGCGCAGGCCGGCGGAACGCGAGGAAACCGCAGCAATTCAGCGGATGAAATTCAGCGGATGACGAAATCGTGCCGGGCGTACCCGAGATCGGCGGGCGGCGGGATCTCTTCCACCGCCCTCACCACGGCCCAACGGGGACCCTGCTCAAGGTAGTCCCGCAAAAGCGCCAGGCTTTCGGGTGCGCCCTCGGCCACCACTTCCACCGACCCGTCGGGCAGGTTGCGCGCCCACCCCACCAAGCCCAACGCCCGCCCGTGCCGCTGCACAAAGGCCCGGAAGCCGACGCCCTGCACGCGCCCCCGCACCCGCCACGCCCTCCGGGCGGTATCGTGCGTTTTACCCGCGACATGGTCGTGCATTGCCTCATCCCCCTCCCTTGCCCTATACTGGAGGACAGTCCTGCTGGATGCCAATTTGCTTCCTGAGCCGGTGGGTCCGGAGGGCAGCTGCATGACGGAACCTATGCAAGCCGAGGACAAGCGAGGATCGGCCACCGAGCAAGGCTGGTGGCGGCGCAACTGGCCCGCCATGCGGACGGCCCTGGCCGCTTACGCCGGGATCACCGTCGGCGTCACGCTGGTCGCCCTCGGCCTCAACTGGTTTCTCGTGCCCAACCGGCTGGCGGCGGGCGGCGTGAGCGGCCTGGCGGTGGTTATATACCACCTCTTTAACATCCCCGTAGGCGCCACCATGCTGGTCATCAACATTCCTTTATTCGCCCTGGCCGCGAAGGTGCTGGGCGTGGCCGCCGGGGCCCGCAGCATCTTCGGATTTGTGGCGCTCTCCGTCATCACGGACGGGCTCGCCCCCTACCTGCAGCCGCTGACGCGTGACCCGGTGCTGGCCGCCATCTACGGTGGGGTGCTCGTCGGCATCGGCGTCGGGATCACCTACCGCTTGGGCGGCTCCACGGGCGGGACCGCCCTAGGCGCTCGCCTCATCCACCACTACCTGCGCATCGGCACAGGCCGGGCCATGCTTTTGGCGGACGGCATCGTCATCTTGGCCGCGGGCCTCGCCTTTGGACCGGAGCTGGCTTTGTACGCGCTCCTGTCGGTATTCGTCACCATGCGGGTCGTCGACCTGTTGGAGGAAGGCACGCCCTACGCGAAGGCGGCGATCATCGTCTCCGACGTACCCGAGCGGATCAGCGACTTGGTGCTGCATGAGCTCAACCGGGGCGCCACTGCGCTGCAGGGCCGCGGCCTTTACACCGGGCGAAACCGGGACATCCTGTTGGTCATCGTCTCCCGGGACGAGGTCGGTCGACTCAAGCAGCTGGTGCACCGGACGGATCCCAACGCTTTCGTCGTCATCTACGACGTCCACGAAGCACTGGGCGAAGGTTTCCGGCGCTTGTCCTGAGCGCTAGGCCGCCGCGCTGCAGCCTCGCCGCGGGGCTTGTGTGCGGCGGCTTCTGGGTGGCCGCCTTGTACGTAACCCACGGGGCTTTATGAAACTCGATGTATCGCAGCACGTTGCATGGCAACAGGGGCAGGTCTGTGCGAGACCTGCCCCTGTCTTGTCTTGCCTTGTCTTGCCTTGCCTTGTATTGCCGTGTCTTGTCTCGTCCTGCCTAGGCTCTTCTTGGCTTCCCTCGTTTTGCCTTGCCCTGGCGTACGTGGCCCTGGCCTGGCTTGCCGGGATTGCCTGGCTCGCCTGGCCTACCTGGCTCGCCTCCACCGGCCTTTCCTTCCCTGGCTCCCGCAGCGCTACTTGGCCGCCCGGGCCGCTTCCAGGGCTGCCTCGTAGTTGGGGTGATCGCTCACCACGGGCACAATCTCTTTGTAGGTGATCTTGTTGTTGGAATCCACCACAAAGATGGCCCGGGCCAGCAGGCGCTTGTCCTTGATGAGCACACCGTAGTTGAGGCCAAAGGACGCGTCCCGGTGGTCCGAGAGCGTCTTCACCCTGTCGATGCCTTCCGCGGCGCACCAGCGCCTCTGGGCAAAGGGCAGGTCCATGCTGATGACCAGCACCTGCACGTTGCCGAGCTTCGCGGCTTCCTCGTTGAAACGCCGGGTTTCGGCGCTGCAGACGCCCGTGTCCAGCGACGGGACCGACGCGATCAGCCGCACCCCCGACGTGTCACGGAAGCGAAACTCCGAAAGGTCATTCGCGATCACGGTGAAATCGGGCGCTTCCTGGCCCACCTCAACCGGGGTCCCGGCCAGCTCAACGGGCTTGCCCCCAAAGATAACCTGGCCCACGCTCTGTCCCTCCCTGATGGCAGTATTGGGTCCGCAAGGTACAGGTTCCCAGCGGCACGCACCCACAGTGTTTCCACCGGAGTAGGAGGGATTCCTTCCCGAGACAAGAGGGGCCGCGCGGTCGCGGCCCCTCCGCGGCCAGGACCTGATTCTGCGACAGGAACCTCAAGACAAGAGCTCCCGCAGGGCCTGTTCGTCCCAGCCGATCACGACCTGGCGGCCCTTGACGGCGATGGGCCGGCGCCAGAGGCCGGGTTCGCGGGCCAAGAGAGCAACCCATTCGTCTTCGGTGAGCTGCTTCTCCGCGAGGCCCAGCTCCTTGAAACGGCGGCTGCGGGTGGAGACGAGATCGTGCACGCCGCCGGGCAAAAGACTGGCCAAACGGCGGACCTCGTCCTCGGTGGGAAGGTCGGTGAAAAAGCGGCGCTCTGCCACACGTGCCCCCAGCTCGCCCAGCAACTGCCGGGCTTTGCGACAGGAGGTTCAGCTGGGATAGTGGTAAAGGGTCACTTCCGCCACGGCGCATCCCTCCTGGGCCCCGTGCCGGCCAGCCCCGTTCCGGCACGGCCGCACAGGCCGCAAATTGACGCATCCGCGTTCCCGCGCTAGCTTCATGAAACCACCGTCGGAATCCTTCCCCGTCGGGCCCTGCCGTAAGGAAGCCGCTTATCCCCGCACCGTGTCCGTGCGGCCGGGGACGTTCGCGCAGGCACTGGCCCCCAGTTTAGCCGCGGACGACGATCCTATGCCGCATGGGCTCCGCTGTCCCACCGCCACCTCGTGATCACAGCTGGGATGTTCCCGTTGGATCCCGCCCAATAGAGCAAAATTGATGCAAAGTATTCATAGCTAATCACACCTTACTGATTCGCTCCTATTCACTTCATCCAACCCGAGAGGGAAACCGGCATGTGACGTCTAATTTTCGCATGATTGTGCCCACCGTCAGTGGGGGGAGGGGTGGGTCCGCGTGCTTGTGGACCGAACGGGCACCAATCTGCCCAGGAGCGACGGGGCGTCCTTGCCCGTCTTGCACCAGGCCTTTGCCGCGCTGGTGAACGTCGCCAAGCAGCTGCTCAAGCCCCTGGACTTGAACTCTGTCCTCGATGAGATCTTGTCCCAGGTGCAGCGGCTGTTCGGCTACGACATCTGTTGCGTCCTCTTGCCGTCCCAGTGCGGAAACTTCATGTACATCGCCGCGCACCGTGGGTATGACCCCGAGATTGTCAGCCGGTATCGGCTTCCCATCGGCGGGGGCCGGGGCATCGTCAGCCATGTCGCCGCTACGGGACAACCCTATTACGCTCCCGACGTCTCGGTGGACCCTTTCTATATCGCGGCATCGCCCAACGTGCGGTCTGAGTTTGCCGTCCCGTTGGTCTTGGACGGCCAGCTGGTCGGTATCCTCGACGTAGAG
>DATCLD010000259.1:0-11313 GCA_036564115.1 Limnochordales bacterium | reverse complement strand
TACGGCGACACGGTCATCAACAACTCCCAGGACCTGGCCATGGCCTTGCTCAACGAGGCCCACGTGGCGCTGGTGCCCGGCTCGGCGTTTGGCTACGAAGGCTACCTGCGCCTGTCCTACGCCGCCAGCGAGAACCAGATCCGGGCGGGCCTTGAGCGGATGGCGAAGTTCTGGCAAGCCCTCGCCTAAGATGCCCGCTTGTCTTTTAAACTTGAGCGGGTTTTAGGGCGTGAGTATAATCAAAAGGTGAGGCCTCGGGGCCTCACCTTTTTGCGTAAACGCCCGATTGTGACGGAAGGATGATCGACGATGGATCCGGCGCTGCGCTGGACGCTGCAAATCTTTGCGGTGCTGGCAGTCATCGCTGCCCTAGTCCAGATCTTTGTTAGCCACTGAGGCTTCGGTGTCCTCGCTCTCGCGGTCCTTGCCGTTGGACGAGGACCCCCCGGCGCCGCCGGACTTGCGGTAGTCGGTGATGTGAAACCCGGGGCCTTTGAAGATGATGTTGACGTTGCGGCTGATAAGCCGGCGCACCGGCTGCCCGCAGGTCGGGCACGTGCTCAAAGGTGCGTCGGTGATCGCCTGGAAGTAGTCAAACTTGCCGCATTGCTCGCACCGATACTCGTAGGTTGGCACGGTCCCACACCTCCTTGAGATCCGCATGATGGCCGTTGCTACGGCGCCAAGAAAAGAGCCGCACCGACATCAAATATACGGTGCGGCTTTTGCACTGTCAACTTGCGCCTGGCCGGGGCGCCCTTGGCTCCCGCGATGATACCCTCGCTGACCTACCGGTCCGGCAGCCAGTCCAAGGGGTCGCGGTTTTCGCCGTCCACCAACACCTCAAAGTGCAGGTGCGGTCCGGTGGAGTTGCCGGTGCTGCCTACCAAGGCGATGCGCTGCCCCTGCTGCACTTCATCGCCCACTTTGACCAGGATGCGTGAGTTGTGGGCGTAACGGGTTTCCACGCCGTTGCCGTGGTCGATGGTGACCAACATCCCATAGCTGCCCGCCCAATACGCGTACGTCACCTTGCCGGGTGCCGCCGCCAACACCGGCGTTCCCGTGGGTGCCGCGATGTCGAGGCCGTAGTGCATGCGGCCCCAGCGGGTGCCAAACCGGGATGTGATCCGCCCATCCACTGGCCAGGCAAGGGAGGCGCGCTGCTCCGACGTCCTGGAGAGGGTCGCCACCGCCGGTGCGTCTGTGCCGCCGCCGATGGCGGGAATCACCAGCTTCTGCCCCACCCGCAGTTGGTTGGGATTGGCCAGCGCGTTGACGGAAACGATGGCTTCGACGCTGACCTCGTATTTCCGGGCGATGTGCCAGAGCGTATCGCCCTTTTCCACCACGTGGGTGCGCTGCACACGCGGCGTGATGATGAGCTCCTGCCCCACCGTAAGGCGGTTGGGATCCTTAAGCTCATTGAGAGCGATGAGGTCCTGCACCTTGACCCCGTACAGTTGTGCAATCGAGGTCAACGTCTCCCCCTTTTGCACGATGTGGGTGCGGGCCTCGCCCTCCCGGATGACGAGCTTCTGTCCCACCGCGAGGCGATTGGGGTCGCTCAGTTCGTTGAGTTTTACCAACTGATCAATCGGGACGCCGTAGCGGCGGCTGATGTCCCACAGCGTTTCGCCCCGCTGCACCACATGGAACACGCCGCCCTCTGCCTGGGCGCTCGTGGTCAGCGGCAACGCTACGGCCAGTGTGAGGCCCGCCGCCAAGGCCAGGTGCAGCCGGCGCTTGGTCCTGCGTTGTCCGTTCGCTCGCCAAGCCATGGTGTTGGATCCCCCAAACACTTCGGCGCACCCCGCGGCAGGACGCAAAACTTCCTGATCCTTCCACGATGGTCGCCGGATTTCCTGCCGTAGTATGTCCAGCCTGGTGGCTATTCACTCACCAGGGAATGGACGGCGGCACGCACGGCAGGCCGGCATTCTTCAGGCACATACAGGTTGACGGCCGCGATGCGTTGGCTGGCGAGGGCACGGATCAACGGTGAAAGCTGCGAGATCTCCACAGGCGGTCCTGCGTCTACCGCGACCAGGATGGGCTTGCCCACCCCGTTGCTGTTGGCATGGACGTACGGGTCATACGGAATGTTCGCCGCCGAATCCAGGAGGCAATAGCTCTCCGGCGGGAAACCCGCCCGTTGAACGATGTCGGCGGCAATGTGCAGCGCCTCGGGTGCAAGGCCGGGTACGGGGGCCGGAAACACGGGTTTCAGGAGCCGCCGGGAAAGGAAACGCCGGCTGAGGTCGGCCAGCACGGGATCGGGAGCGTCGGCCCACGCTTTGAGGGACACCAGGAGATCCGTGTCGTCGACCCGCAGGTAGTCGGCGAGGGTGGGACGTCCTTGCCAAAGCCGCGCGAGCCGGGCGGCGGCCGGATCGGTTTCCGCCAAGCTTTGCGCACGCCGCACGATGGCCTTGAGCAGCACTTCCTGCCCACGGGTCGTCTTGTGCAGGTACACCCGCCAGTACATGAAGTACCGGGAGAGGACATACTCTTCCGCCGCCTGCAGGCCCTTGTGGCGGATGACGACCCGCTCGCCGTCCAGGGTCAGCGTGTGCAGGATGCGGTCCAGCTGAAACCGGCCGTAGTCGGCGCCGGTGTACAGCGCGTCCCGCAGCAGATAGTCCATGCGGTCCACGTCCAGCTGGCTCGACACGAGGCTGCTGATCCACGCCGGCCGGACGCGGCCCGCGAGGACGTCCGCCACTTTCTCGGGCAGCGCCGGATCGACCGCCCGCAGGCGCCGGTGGATGGTGGTATCTTCCAGCAGGATGCGTTTGGTCCACGCTTCGTGGTCAACACCGGGAGTGAGGATGCCCTCCAAGGCATGCGAAAGGGGTCCATGCCCCACGTCGTGCAGCAGCGCCGCCGCGCGGGCCAGCACCGCGGCCTCCTCATCCACCGCGACGCCGATCTCGCGGAACCGGCGGAGGATGCGCTCCATGATGTGGAGGGCGCCGAGGCTGTGGCCAAAACGGGTGTGGTCGGCGCCGTGGTAGGTGCCAAAGGAAGCCCCCAGCTGGCGGATGCGCCGCAGGCGCTGGAACTCGGGGGTATCCACCAGGTCCAGGAGCCAGCGTTCCCGCAGCAGGATGATCCCGTGGACCGGGTCCATGAAGGCTTTCTCCATGCGCCACCCCCCGCTTTCCGCCCGGGCCGCGCGAGCGCCGTTCCAAAGCCCCTGTCCGCCGCGGCCCATGACCGCGTGACGCCGCCCGGGACCCTACATGGCCATCCCGCCGTTGGGGCTGATGACCTGGCCCGTCAGGTACGCCGCCTGCGGCGAGGCCAGGAACACCACCGCCGATGCGACCTCCTCAGGAGTGCCTAGGCGGTTGAGCGGGATCGATTCGGCCAGCTCCGCCCGCTCCTCCTTGGACAACCCCGCCAGCATGTCGGTCTCGATGGCCCCGGGTGCGACGGCGTTGACGGTGATGCCGGCCCGCCCCACCTCTCGGGCCAAAGCCCGGGTGAACCCGATCAGGCCGGCCTTGGCGGTGGAGTAGGCCACTTCGTTGGCGGCGCCCACCTGGCCCCAGACTGAGCTGATGTTGATGATCCGCCCCCGGCCGGCCCGGATCATGTGGGGCAGCACGGCTTTGGTGCAGTTGAAGGCGCCCCGCAGGTGCACCGCCATCACCGCGTCCCATTCTTCCACGGTCGTGTCCAAAAGCAGCCGGTAGATGGCCACACCGGCGTTGTTGACCAGGATGTCGACGCGGCCCCAGCGGGCTATGGCCGCCGCCGCGAGCGCCTGAGCCGCCGCGGGGTCCGTCACGTCCGCCTGCACGGGGACGGCGTCGGCCCCCATTTCCCGGATGAGCCGGACGACCTCCTCCGCCGCCTCGGCCTGCGTCCGGTAGTTGACGGCCACCGAGGCGCCCTCCCGCCCCAGCGCCAGGGCAATGGCGCGCCCGATCCCCCTGGCGGCGCCGGTCACGATGGCCGCCTGGCCCGCGAGCTGCCCGGTCCGGGGCGCAAGCTTGTCCTCGTGCATCCTGGAAAACCCAACCTCCTGGACCAACCGCTGCCGCCTCGTCAGTCCTCAATGCGGCCGGCGCGCAAGACCGCAAGCAACTGCTCGTGCACCCGGCCGTTGCTGGCCAAAAGGCGCGGACGATACAAGTCCAGCGGCCCGCCGGTCATGTCCGTCACCGTCCCACCGGCTTCCGTCACCAGCAGGACGCCCGCCGCCACATCCCAGGCGTGATTGCTGAGGTCCCAATACGCGTCGAACACGCCGGCCGCGACGTAGGCCAAGTCCACCGCCGCGGCGCCTACGATGCGCACGCCCCGGGTGCGGCGCACGAGGTTTTCCATATGATCGACGTTGGTCGGCCGGCCCGGCGACACGTCGTTGGGAAAGCCCGTCACCAGGAGGCAGTCGTCGAGATGCTCGGCGCGGGTCACACGAATGCGGCGCCCGTTGCAGAAGGCGCCACCGCCGCGCACCGCGCTGTAGGTTTCCCCGAGCGCGGGCATATGGACGACGCCCACGAGGAGCTCATCGCCTTCGCCCAAAAGCGCCAGCGAGACGGCAAAATGCAGCAGGCCGTGAGCGTAGTTGGTGGTGCCGTCGAGGGGATCGACCAGCCAACGGTAAACGCTGCTGCCCTGCCGCTCGCCCTCCTCCTCGCCCAGCAGCCCGTGTTCGGGAAACGCGTCCAGCAGCACCTGCCGGATGGCCGCTTCGGCCTCCCGGTCCGCCACGGTGACCAGGTCCCGGAAACCGGACTTGCGCTCCACCGCCACATGCCCCCGGTGGGACATGAGGATTTCCCCGGCCGTGTGCGCGGCCTGCAAGGCCACCTCAAGATACCGGTTCAGTTTGTCCGCCAACAGCTAGTCCTCCTTGCCTACCGGCTCGCCCCCGGGTCGCCGGGACCTCTCGCCGCCTGCCACACGCGGATCAGCCCCAGCGTGAAAAGCAGGGTGCCGCCGGCCCGCACGCCGAGCAGCAGAAACGGGTTTACACCCAGCGGGACGAACAGGAGCGTATCCTCAAAGATGGCATGGCATGGCGCCAGCAGCGCCGTGAGCACGTACGCTTCGTGGCGGGTCAGGCGGCCTTCCCGGGCGCTTTCGATGATGAGCCCGCTGCCGTAAGACAGTCCCAGCACCGCCCCAGCGGCCAGCGGAAACGCCGCGTTGCCCGACAGGCCCAGCCGTCCGGCGCTTGGGGCCAGCCGTGCCGACAGGCGGTCAAACAGCCGCCACTCCCGCAAGTACTCCACGACGACCATAAGCGGGATGACGATGGCCGCCATGGACAGCACCGTCATGCCCGCTTGTGTGACCGCCTCCCACAACGACTGCAGAATCCCGGCCAGCGCCACGGCTACACCCTCCACACCAGGTGCAAGATGAGCGCTAGTGCGATGGCTAAGCCTAGCCGCACCGCGAGCGCAAACCAGGCCGACACGCCGATCTGGCGCGTCACCGCCGTCTCCACCGGCAGGTTGTGGGCGACGCTCAGGATGATTGCGACGATGGTCGCCTCCCGGGCGCCCAATTCCAGCGGTGCGAGGGCGCCGATACCGGTGTAGAGGCTCACCACCATCCCCAGCACCAGCGGCAGCGCCGCCTCGCCGGGCAGGCCGACGAAGCCCAAGAGCGGCGCGGCCAACCGGCTGACGGCGTCGAGGACGGGCGTTTTGGCGAGAAAGTAGACAACAACATAGGCGGGCACAACGGCCTTGGCGAGAATCCAGGTCGTCTCGAAGCCTTTGCGCAGGCCGCGCGCCAACGGGCTGGCGGTCATCGGTAGCGGTCGGCTCCCTCTGGCCTCGGACCACAGGCGGGGAAACCGCTGCGCGAACGGCAGCGGCCGTCCGGACGGGGGAAATTTAGACCCAGCAGTCTGGGTATCCTGTAATTGTAAGTATAGTGTGCCAGCGGTTGCCAGTCAACGGCGGGCGCCAGCGGGACACGCTCTGGCGGGAAACACTTGCGCGTCCGCTTCACCGTTTTCACCCCTTTTGCAGGTGGCGGCTTGTCTCCCCTTGACCCTACACTGGCCTCACCACCGCTCCCAGCATCTCGATAGCGGAGGCGATAGATGTGGCCGTTTCCCCGCGCAGACCTTGGCGCGCCCTCGCCCTTGTGGCCGCCCTGGCCGTCTTGGCAGCGGGCTGCGGTTCCGTGTTTCCTGAGCTCAAGCCTCCCGCCACCGGGCGGATGGCCATCGCCGCCACCCTTGCGGCTACGGCGGGCACGCCCTTCCTGGAGCAACTGCCCGCGCCCTACGAAATCGAGGTGACCTTGACGCAAGACCGCCAGCAGGTGCAGGAGCGGCGGCCCATGCATGGCGACACGGCGACCATCACCATCGACAACCTCTACATCGGCCGCTGGCAGGTGGAGGTCGTCGTCCGTGATGCCGCGGGCGACGCGATCTACTCAGGCTCGGGGAGCGTCTGGATCAATGAGAACGAGACGACGACGGTCTCGGTCCCTCTCGCGCCGCGCCCGGGGACCTTTGACCTCACCATCGACATCGCCGGGCTTACGCTGGAACATCAATCCTACAAGGCAAGGCTGCACGTTGGCGGCAGCACCTACAACCTGGACCGGCTCGAAGGCACCGCCCAGTTCCAAGCCCGGGTCAGCCTCAGTCCAGGCAGCTATGACTTCAAGGTCGACTTCTATACCGACAGCTTCCACGCGTACAAGCTGATCTACTCAGGTTACTGGATGCCGGTGGCGGTGCTGCCCGGCAAGACGACCGCGCTGTACTGGAAACCGGGGACGGGCGCCGTCGTCCTCGAGACTGGGCCCGCCGGTCCGCCGCCCGCGCCGGCTGGCTTGAGCGCCACATGGCAGGATGGATCCGTTCTTTTGGAGTGGACCGCGGTGACCCACCCTGACGTGATCGGTTATCGCCTGTATCGGCGCCTGGGCGCTCTGGCGCGCTACGAACTGCTGGCGGAAGTGGGGCCGGACACGACGGCAGCGGTGGACATGCCTCCTGTCCTGGACGGGGAGTCCGAGACGGGCACAGGCGTCTACTATGTGGTCACGTCGGTGAACAAGCACGGTTACGAAAGCCTGCGCAGCCCGGAGGCGGTCGTCCTGGTGCCAAGAGAATCAGTCTAGGCCAGCACCCAATAAAGAAGGGCGGCCGTCAGCGCACCGGCCAAGGTGGCGCAAAAGTTGACGATGTCGTTGTTGACGCCGGGCCAGCCGCCGAGGCGCTCCGTCCGGGTGCCGCAGCGGTGGATGCGAGCCTCGGTCTCGCGCCCACAGGCGCGGCAGAAAAACCGCTCCTGCACGGTGGCCCCGAGCAGGCTGTCAACCAGCATGCCGGCGATCCCGCCCGCGGCGGCCGCAGCCGCGACAGCCTGCCAAGCGGAGGGCCACGCCATCGCAAGGCCAAAGGGGTTACCGCCTAAGGCGCCGACTCCAGCGACGAGGGCGGCTACGCTGGTTGCGCCCAAGGCGCCCGCCGCGGTGCCTTGCCCCGACACCGCCCCGGACCGCCCGGGCGGCGCGAGCGCGCCGGTGGTGATCAGGTAGGCCCGGCGGGCGAGGACGCCGAATTCCGTCGCCCACGTATCCGCAGTCGCCGCGGCGATGGCGCCGCCGAAGGCGGCCCACCACACAGGCCCCGGCCAGAGGGCCCCGCCGCCGATGGCCAGCGCCGCCACGGCGCCGTTGGCCAAAACTTGTCCGGCGCGCCGGCCTTTGTGGTCGTTGTGCTCCAGCCGGTGGACTTTGCGCCCCTGTTGCCAGCGGCTCAAGGCCGTGCCGGTGACGAAGAAAAACAGCAAGGGCAGTGCCGCCTGGACACCGCCCCAGCCAAACACGATCCCTCCCACGGCCGTCGCAGCGACCGCGCCGCCGAGGGTGAGGGCGCCTGCTCGGTGAGCAACAACAGAGACCACGGCCGCAGCCACGAGGCCCCAAACCGCACCGGGGCCCGCCAACATCAGCGCTCCCGCCCGTCCATGCCCAACCGGGTGCCGCGGGCCGCCCCGCCGGTCGGCGTCCGGCCCGTCCACTCGCCGTAGGCGCGCCGGGCGGCCGCCCTGAGAGCCGCATACTCCGGATCCTTGAAGTACTGGCTTCCCACGGTGCCGGTCCGCCCGGCGTACTTGGTATACCGCTTCGCCGCGTATGGGAGCTGCGACGGCTCGCTCAAGAGGAAAAAGCAGAGCTGCGCGATGCGCAAGCCCGCGTATAGCGGCAGGGGCACTTGCCCGGAGTTTTTGAGCTCAAAAGTCAGCGCGCCGCTGAAGCCCGGATCTACAAAGCCTGCCGTCGCGTGCACCTCAAGACCTAGGCGCCCCCAGGTGCTGCGCCCTTCGAGGCGTGCCGCGATGTCGTTGGGCAGGCGGATGAACTCCAACGTGCTGGCCAGGGCAAACTCGCCCGGGTGCAGCACGAAGGGCTCGCCAGGCTGCGTGACGATGCTTTCGGTGTAGCGGGAAACATCGGCCTCGATCTCGACCGGATCCTTCAGGGGGTCCAGGTGGGTCAGGCGCGACGTGCGCACCACCTTAAAGTCAGGCCCCAGGCGCACATCCAGCGAGCTCGGCCCAAACTGCTGCTCCGGCGCAAAAAGGGGGGTGACCACCAGGCGCTTTTCGGGGTCGGGATGTGTCAGCCGCTCTAGGATCTGGCGTTCGTTGAGGATCACCGGATCGCCCCCTCCGCCGCATAGAAGCGGTGAATAGCCGCCACATCCAAGGAGCGGCACAAGAGATCATCCAGGCTGTCCACCAGAGCCCGCATGCGGGTCCACCGGTCTTCGGCCTCACCCTGGCTCCGCAGGCCTGCGGCCAACTCCACCAACTCCGCCGCGGTGCGGTTGTACCAGTAAATCCACCCGGCTGTCAGGATGTCTGCCGGCTGCGCGGGTTCATCCCGCACCACCGCCAGTTGCTCGTAGATGGGCGCCTCCGGGTCGATCCGGCCTCCCCGCCGGTAGCCGCTGATCAAAACCCCGGACGCCAACATCGCGGCCAGCTGCCAAGGGTTGCCCCCGGGGCCGTCCCCTGGCCGCGGGAGCCGCTGCTCCCCCGCCCGCCACCAGCCGCGGGCGGCCGGCTCGTCGGCCACGAAAAGCGCCTCCGCCCGGGCAAAGGCCAGCGCGGCGCCCAGCGCCGCATCCAACGCCTCGCCCCGCTGGGAGAGACCACTGGCTGCCGCGCCCTGCAGCGCCACCAGAGGCCACATCAACGGGTTGCGGGCCTCGGCCAGGGGGATCACCGCCACCGGCCGTACCGGCACCCGCACGAGAGGCGGCCATGGCAACTCCGGAACCCCGGCCACCACCACATCTCCGTCCCAGTCCGGTCCCAACAGGTCCCGCAGCAGCCCAGCGATGCCGGCGGGCAGCGGCAGACGGGGCAAATACGCCAGCTGCTCGTGCAAGGCCGAAAGCTTGGCAAACAACTCTTCCGTCCCGGGATTGGCGGACACGGCCTGCCGCACCTCTTGCCGGAGCGCGGCCGCAAGGCGCGCCTCCGCCCGCGTGGCGGCCGCCGCCGCTTCCTCGAGATGCCGGTCCAGGCGGCACGCGATCCCCACAAGCCGCGCCCGCCGCGCCGTGTCCCACGGGACCGGTTTCCACTCTGCGTCCCAGGTCTGCACCGTTGCTTCCCCTCAATCTGCCGTACCCAAGACAGGTCGCGGCTCAATTCTCCGGCAAAATTCGGGAACGATGGGCGTTGTCCTGCCCGATAGCTCCCGCAAACGCAGCGCCCGGGCTACTCGGAAAGAACGGCACCCGGCAGGGGCAAGGGGCCACCGGACCGTACAGATCCCCCAACAAGCAAAGGGAGGCGCCACGATGGTCGAGGAACTGATGAACCGCTACTGGGACATGGCCATGGAAACCGGCCCCGATTTGGAAGGCTTTATCAAGCGCGCCGCCGCTGGCGAGTTCGGCCCTGTGAGCCGGGCGGACATCACGGCTTTCCTGCGGGAAGTGGAAGCGATTACCATCGCGAACATCGAGACGAAGGCCTCAGAAGGCGGCGTATTCGCCCGCATGAAGGACGAGGTCATCCAGGAAACCCGCGCGCAGATCAGCGAGCTAATTGAGAAGTACGGGGAGATGTGAGGGGCAATGGGCGCCGGTTGCCGTCAGCGCCGCCACATCTCCTGCAGTTGCCGGCGGACCTCGGGCGGCATGACCGCCACCGGCTGGGTTTCACCCGGCAAGCGGCCGACGAAGACGAGCCCCCACCACTGCAGGCGCATGGGCACGGTGGCGGGCTCGGTACGCGCCCAGTCGCTCCAGTCCTCCTCCGCCGAACCGAAGCGATCTTGCAGGGCCTTGTACGGGACGATGCCGCCCTGAGCGTGCAGCCAATGGAGGGCTTCCTTTTCAGCCGGCTGAAGCACCTGCCACACCCGCGGCAGGCGGCGCCGCAGGGCATCGGCCGTGGCCTCCGCGAGCTGGGCTTTGCGCAGCCGTGACGCGCCGCGCAGACCAAGGCGACGCGCGAGGCTCATGAGCTGGGGCACCGTATAGCGTTCCAGGCCGTCCAACCAGGAGAGCCCCGGGTCGATAACCTGTCGCACCCAGCGCGGCTGCCGGCGCGGGGTCGTGAGGCTGCGGAAGTAATCACCCGCCAGAACCCGGGCCGCCGCCAGCGCCGCGGCCAGCTGCTCATTGCCGGGGTCCGCGTCCAGACCCCGCCGCAAGGCAGCCACCGCTACGTTGGGCTGGTCCAACTGCAGCGCCACATGCCCAACCAGGCCGTAGTAGGACGGGCGCAAATCCCGCGGGAGCTCGGCGGGGTTGAGACTGTTGAGAATCGCCTCCGCTTCGCGATAGGCTTCCTGCTGTGCCCGCAGGACGGCCACATGCAGGAGGACGACCGGATCGCCGGGCTCTTCCCGCAGGGCACGGGCCAAAAGCTCCTCCGCTTCGTCGCAGCGTCCGGTCTGGCGGCAGATGTTGGCTAGATTAATGAGGGCCGGTACAAACCCAGGCACAGCGGCCAGCACGCGCCGGTACGCGACCTCGGCAGTTTCGTCGTCGCCTTGCTCCCTCGCCTCAAGCGCCTGCTCAAACCAGCGGGCCGCGTCCTTGGGCAGGCGCGCCGCACCGCGGGGCCGGATTAGGACTTCCTGGAGCGCTCCCTCTACGTGCATCTCCAGGGGTTCGTCCTCGGACAAAAAGCCCCGCTCCACCAGCCACACGCCGGCTTTCATCTTGAGGGAATCGGGCAAGTCCGGGTCGCGGGCAACCTGGAATAGGAAGCCGGCCACCCATGGATCGTCCAGCCGGCTCAAAAGGTCTAACGCCGCCTCCTGTGCCCGCTCGTCCTCCCCTTCCCACAA
>DATCLD010000258.1:0-6774 GCA_036564115.1 Limnochordales bacterium | reverse complement strand
GACGCCCTTGATCACCAAGGTAAACGGCGCCCACACCGCGTAGCCGGTCAACACGTCAGCCAGTGCCGAGCCGATGCCGCCGGCGGCCAGTCCCACCGTTGGGCCAAACAACGCGGCGAAGACGAAAATGACCGCGTCGCCGACGTTGGCGTAACCCTGCCCGGCGGGCATCGGAATCTGGACAAACATCGTAGCCGCCGCGACGAGCGCGGCCCCGAGGGCGGGGTACGCGACGCGGTGGGCCGCGGGCTTTCCGGAAAGCGGATTCTGCGCGGACATGGGCGCAGCACCTCCCTCAGCTTTAAGGGGCTCCGGGGAGTACATTCCCCGTGGTGGGACATTTGTCCCTTCTTGTGGGGAAGTCCGTACCTCCCGACGCCGGAAGGGGCTTTGTTAGACTCCGTCTAAGGAGTGAACGGTGATGTTGTCCTCCTTCACCGTCCGTATCGCCATCATATTGTTTGCGCTCCTGCTCATGGTTGCCGGTTTCCTGGAGGCCGATCTGTTCGTGCCGCGGCCGGGTGAGCCGTCCAGCGCGCCCGAGGCGCAAGAAGTGGCGGTAACCGTGGTCATGCGCAACTTCCGCTACGTGCCGGAGGAAATCCGCGTCCCGGTCGGCACGCGCGTCGTGTTTGTCAACGAGGACGAGGTGCCCCACAACGTCGTCCATACCGCAGGCGAGCGGGTGGGCGCCGCTCCCAGCGTCTTCGAATCGCCCGTCCTGCAGCCTGGGGATCAATGGTCCTTCGTTTTCACCGAACCCGGCGAATACTCGTTTCTTTGCACCGTCAGCGCCCATCAGCTCATGGGCATGGTTGGCAAGATAATAGTGGAAGAATTCCCGCGCGTGGTGAACCGATCTCCCGCCCGGTGACCAGGGGGTCCCATGAAAGGCTGAGCCCCAGGGCGTTGGGGTCCGGTGGATCTGTTTCACCGGACCCGCCCCGGGGCTTTGTTTTGGCAGGCTGAGCCTTCGCCGCCGTGCCGGCCGCCCGTGCCGGCCGCCCGTGCCGGCCTCCGGCATGGTGCAGGCCGCTAGATCCACCCCCGGGCCTTGAGGGCCGCCGCCACCCGCTCCAGGGCCGCCATGTACGCGGCTTCCCGCAGGTTGACGCGGTGCTCGCTGGCCAGACGGAACACCCGCTGGCACGCCTGCACCATGGCCCGCTCCAGGCGCCGGTTGACCTTTTCCTCGCTCCAGTACCAGCGGTTGAGGTTCTGCACCCATTCGAAGTAGGACACCGTCACCCCGCCCGCGTTGGCCAGGATGTCGGGCACGACGGCGATGCCCCGCTTGAAGAGGATTGGATCCGCTTCGGGCGTGGTGGGCCCGTTGGCCGCCTCCACGATGAGCCGCGCCCGGATCTGCGGGGCGTTTTGAGCCGTAATGACGTTTTCCAGCGCCGCCGGGATCAGGATGTCGCACTCAAGCGTCAAGAGCTCATCGGGCGGGATCTCCTGACTGCCCGGGAAGCCCCGCACGCTGCCGGTGCGCTGCTTGTGCGCGAGCACGGCCGCCGGGTCCATCCCGCGCGGGTCGTAGGCTGTGCCCGAGGAGTCGCTCACCGCGATGATGCGCACGCCCAGTTCATGCAGCATGCGGGCGCTGATGCTGCCCGCGTTGCCAAATCCCTGGATGACGGCCGTCGCGCCTTCCAATTCCCACCCCTGGTAGCGGGCGGTTTCCCGGGCGGCAACGACGCAACCAAAGGCGGTCGCCTCCGACCGTCCTGCCGAGCCCCCCAACACCAGCGGCTTGCCGGTGATGACGCCGGGCTGGTCTTTGCCGACGATGCGGGAGTACTCGTCCATCATCCAGCCCATGACCTGGGCGTCGGTGTAGACGTCGGGCGCCGGGATGTCCAGTTCGGGCCCGAGGGCCGAAGCGACGGCCCGCACGTAGCCGCGGCTTAAGCGTTCCAGCTCGCCGCGGGACATGGTCTTGGGGTTGCAGACGACGCCGCCCTTGCCGCCGCCAAAGGGAAGCTGCATGACGGCGCACTTGAACGTCATCCACATGGAGAGCGCCTTGACCTCGTCCAGGGTGACGTTGGGGTGGAAGCGGATCCCGCCCTTGGCCGGGCCCGTCACCAGGGTGTGCTGCGACCGGTAGCCGGTGAAGGTGCGCAGGCTGCCGTCGTCCATCCGCACGGGGATGGACACGATGATCACCCGCTCCGGCTCCTTGAGCACCTCATACACGGCGCGGTCGAGGCCGAACTGCTCGACGGCCGTGAGCAGCTGGCGCTGCGCGTTGAGGAAGGGATTCGCGTGCTGCACCATCGTGGTCTCGACGTGCATGGGGACATCCTCCTGTGCCCGGCATGGGAAGGACCGGGGCGAGATTAGTGTAGATAGTGCATTGTACTATAAATGTCGCCTGGGATTCGGCGCCTGGGATGTTCCGTCCTGCGGACTGATAAAGGTATGTTGTATACTTCACGACAGTCTGCATGTTGTATACGTGACGCCGCCGGCACGACCTCATAGACCGGGCTGCAACCGCGCGGGCAGGCCAGCATCGTGGCAGCATCGTGGCCTGGCGATTGACTTCGCGCCGGCCGGGGGGTATGCTGGGACTTGGGTAGACCGACGCGTCAGTCTAGTGCGCGGCCGGGAGCCCCAGAGCCAGAGGCGGTGTCGTGCATGGAGAAATCCCAGACGGGTTCCAGCGAGTGGGTGGACTCGGCTGCGGAATCCGAGACAAAACGCCGCATCCTGCAGGCGGCGGCCGAGGTGTTCGCGGAAAAGGGCTATTACGCCGCGGCCGTGGACGACATCGTGCGCGCCTCGGACACGTCCAAAGGATCCTTTTATCATTTCTTCCCCAACAAGCAGGGCATCTTCTTGTCTCTCGTGGACCACATGTACTCCATGCTGCTGCGGCGGGTGGAAACCGCCATCGAGCAAGAGCGCGGCGCCATCCACAAGGTCGACGCGGCGCTCCGGACGGTGCTCGGTGAGTTTGCCCGGCACCGGCGGCTGGCCCGCATCCTGCTCATCGAAGCCGCTGGGCTCGGCCATGCCTTTAACGACAAGCTGTTTCATCTCCATGCCGGCTTCGCCGGCCTGATCAAGCGGTACCTGGACCGGGCCGTAGCCGAGGGCAGCATCCCGCCCCTGGACACGGAGTTGGCAGCGTACGCGTGGTTGGGCGCGATCAACGAGGTCGTGACCCGCTGGCTCTACACGGGGCAGCCCGAACCGCTGGACAAAGCCTTGCCCGAACTGCGGGCCATGCTCTTGCGCAGCATCGGCGCCGATCTAGAAGGAGGCGCTGCCCAATGACGCCCCAGGCGGCCGTGGCGGCGCGGCCGGATACGGAAACCCTGGCGCAGCCGGCGCCGCGCCCGGAAGACGGCACGCGCTTGGTCAGCCTGGTGGCCGCCGCCCCCGCGGCCGATCCGGTGCGGGTGTTTGAGGAGGTCCTTGGGCAAGGCCGGGACGCCATCCTGTGGTACTTGCCCGCGCAAGGCTTCGCCCTGGTGGGCGTTGGCGCGGTGGCCACCCTGGCGGCCAAGGGCGCCGGGCGGTTTTCCCACGTGGCCCGCGAGTGGCGGGTGTTGGCGGAGACGGCCTTGTGCTTGAGCTGGCCTGGCGCGATCAGCGACCCAGCCGGCGACGAGGACCGCGGCGAGAACCGCGGCGAGAACCACGGTGGGAGCCACGGCAAGAACCACGGTGAAACCGAACTATTGGCCGCCAGCAACGGACCGGCGCCAGGGCCTTTGGCCATGGGCGGGTTTGCCTTTGCGGCGGGCGGTCACGATGGGCCTTGGGCCCCGTTTGGCGACGCCCGCTTTTGGGTGCCCCGGTGGGTCTACCGCCTGGAAGGTGGCCGGGCCTGGGTGCACGTGCAGGCCAGAGCGGGCATCGATGACGACTTGGCCGCGGCCCGGCGCCTGGCCGAAGCGGAACTCGCGGCGTGCCAAGTCGGCCTGGCATCGGCTTGCGCCGCCACGGGCGGCCCCAAGGCGGCCAGCGCCCCTGCAGGATGGGATACGGGCCCTCCTGCCGGTGCGGCGGGCCGTCTGGCCATCGCCCGGCGCGACGTGCCGGCAAAGGAGCAGTGGCTGGCCGCCGTTGACGCGGCGGTGCGGGCGATCCGGGCCGGGAAGCTGGCCAAGGCCGTGCTGGCTCGCACGGTGGAAGTCAGCACGCCGGGCGGCTTCGCGCCGGGTCCGGCCTTGCGCTACTTGCGGGAGCACTACCCGGACTGCTACATCTTTGCGGTTGCCCATGGCGGTCGCTGCTTCCTGGGGGCGACCCCTGAGCGCTTGGTCCGCCTCCACGGCGGCGAGGTCCAAGTGGCGTGCCTGGCCGGCTCCATCGCCCGGGGGAGCACGCCGGACGAGGATCGGCGGCTTGGGGACGCGTTGCTTGGGAGCGCGAAGAACCGCCACGAGCACCAGTTGGTGCTGCAGGCGATCCGGGCGGCCCTGGCGCCTCTGTGCGCGGAGATAGAGGCGCCGGCTGAGCCTGGGCTGCTCAAGTTTGCCAACGTGCAGCACCTTTACACCCCCGTGCGGGCGCGCCTGGGGGCAGGGGCCGGCATCTTTGACCTGGCTGAGCGCCTCCACCCGACGCCGGCCATGGGCGGGCACCCGACGGACGAGGCCCTCGCGCTCATCCGCGAGCTGGAGTCCGCCGATCGCGGCTGGTACGCGGGGCCGGTGGGCTGGGTCGACGTGCGCGGCGAAGGCGAGTTTGCCGTTGCCATCCGCTCGGCGCTCTTGGCAGGGGAGCGGGCTTTGCTGTACGCCGGGTGCGGGATCGTGGCCGACTCGGACGCGGAGAGCGAGTTTGAGGAATCCTGCCTCAAGTTGCGTCCCATGCTGGCGGCCTTGGGGGCGAACGGGGGATGAATACGCAGCAGGTCACCCACGTGTTCGTCAGCGCGTTTATTGACGAGCTGGTCCGGGCGGGCGTGCGCCACGTGTGCATCTGCCCGGGTTCCCGGTCGACCCCCATCGCCATGGTGTGCGCCGACCATCCGCGCCTGCGGGTCTGGATGCACGTGGATGAGCGCTCGGCCGCCTTTTTCGCGTTGGGCATGGCGCGCGTCCTCGCAGAACCGGTGACCCTCGTTTGCACCTCCGGCACGGCCGCGGCTAATTTCCTGCCCGCGGTGGTCGAAGCGTACTACTCGCGCGTGCCCTTGGTGGTGCTCACCGCGGACCGGCCCCACGAGCTGCGGGATGTGGGGGCCAACCAGACCATCGACCAGGTGCGGCTGTACGGTTCGCACGTGAAGTGGTTTGTGGACATGCCGTTGCCGGAGGCCACCACGTCCATGCTGCGCTATGCTCGGACATGTGCCAGCCGCGCCGCGGCCCTGGCGCGGGCTGTGCCGGCCGGTCCGGTGCACCTCAACTTCCCGTTGCGGGAACCGCTGGTGCCGCTCCCTGGGCCCATACCGGACGCTGCACAGAGCGCTCCGGCGGCGTGGGTCGGGCGCACGGGTGGAGAGCCTTACACCGCCGTCGCAGCCGGGGAGCCCATGTTGCCTGCCGCTGCGGTCCAGGAGCTGGCGGAGGAGCTCCGTGCGGCCCGGCGAGGCGTCATCGTGTGCGGGCCCGATACCCCGCAGGACGCGGCCGGCCCCATCGTGGACCTCGCAGCGCAGCTCGGCTGGCCGGTGCTGGCAGACCCCCTATCGGGGCTGCGGGCGCTGCCCGCAGACAGGCTGGCCCTGCCCCCCCGTCGACCGGCGCCGCGCGACGATAGGCCGGAGCTGGGCGAGAATGGGCCTGCGCTGCCCGTACCGGAAGCCTCTCCTAAGCTGGACGGTCAGCCCGTACCCGGTGGACACCCGGTGATCGATGCCTACGACGTCTTCCTCCGGGACCGGCGGGCGGCGGAGGGCTTGGAGCCCGAGGTCATCCTGCGGTTCGGCGCGCTGCCGGTGTCCAAGCCGCTGCTTTTGTACCTTGAGCGCTGGGCGGAGAAGCCGCAGATCGTGGTCGACCCCGGCGCCCAGTGGCGGGACCCGGTGTTGGCCGCCAGCCGCATGATCTACGCCGACCCGGCCGGCCTGTGCCGGGCTTTGGGCGCAGCGGTGCAGGCGAGCGTGGCGCCGGACACCGCCGGCTGGCTGGACTTGTGGCAGGCCCTCAACCGGGCGACCCGGGAGCGGATTGCGGAGCAGGTGGAGCGGCTGGCAGAGCCCTTTGAAGGCCGGGTGTTCCACGAACTGGCGAAGCTTTTGCCCGGCGGGACGGTGCTCTACGTCGGCAACAGCATGCCGATCCGGGACATGGACGCGTTTTTCCCGTGCGTCCCCCGGGCCGTGCGGGTGCTGGGCAACCGGGGCGCGAGCGGCATCGACGGCGTCGTCTCGTCTGCGCTGGGCGCGGCCGCTGCGGCCGGCGGCCCCGTGGTGCTGGTCATCGGGGATCTTTCCTTTTATCACGATCTCAACGGCCTGTTGGCCGCCAAGCTGCACCGCCTGGACGCCACCATTATCGTGATCAACAACGACGGCGGCGGGATTTTCTCCTTCCTGCCCCAAGCGGATCACCCGACGCACTTTGAAACCTTGTTCGGCACGCCCCTTGGCCTCGATTTCCGCCCGGCGGTGGAGATGTACGGCGGGCGGTTCGCACGGGCGTCCGGCTGGGACAGTTTCCGGGCGGCGGTGGCGCAGGCGCTCAATGCGCCGGGGGTGGACGTGATCGAGGTGGCGACCGAGCGGGCCCGCAATTACGCGCTGCACCGGCAGGTGTATGACGCGGTGCTGCAAGACCTAGGCCCGGTGCTGGACGGGATCTTGGC
>DATCLD010000257.1:0-5453 GCA_036564115.1 Limnochordales bacterium | reverse complement strand
CGGCCATCACCTCGTCCAGCAGCAGCACCACCGGTTTCGTGGCCAGCGCCCGCGCGATCTCAAGGCGCGCCCGATCCACCACGTTGAGCTCGCTGGCCGTCACCCGCGTGTCAGGGTCCAGCCCGACGACCTCCAGCGCCCCATGAATTTTCCTCGGATTGTGTGCGGCGCTTACCGCACCCAAGCCGGCCCCTAGGCCACCGTCAGGAGGGCGACGCCCAAAAGCCCCAGCCCCACGCCCCACACCTGGGAGGGCTTTAGCGTTTCCCGGAGCAGCAGCCAAGCCAAAAGCGTGGTCGGGATCGGCCCCATGGACGCCACCACGGACACGATGGAGAGCATCCCGGACTGCACGGCCAGCACCAGGGAAACCGTCGCCAGCGCATGCAACAGGCCCATCCCGGCGGCCAGCGGCCAGTGGCGCGGGCGCGGGATCAGCGCCGCCCGGGAAAACCACGCGATGACACCCGTGAGCGCCGCGGTCGCCCCTGTCGAGGCCAGCGCCGGCCACACGGCGCCGCCGGGCCCGGCCTGCTGGAGCATGACGAAGCCAGCCCCGTAGCCGACGCCGGCCAGGGTTCCCTCGAGCACACCCGGCCGCAGCAAGTGCTGCCAGCCGTTGCGGCGCTGCCGGGCAAAGGCGCCGCCGGCCCGCCGGGGAGGAGCTCCTTGACCGCCTGAGACCAAGACCGCCCCCAGCAATACAACTACGGCCCCCAGAAGAGCAAGGCCGCCCGGCCGTTCCCCTTGTGCCAGCCCGGCCGCAAAGGGCACCAGGGCGGTCCAGACGGCTGCCAAGGTGGAGACGACCCCCATCTGCCCACGGCTCAGGCCCCGGAGGTATAACACAAAGGCGACGCTGGTGACGGCGCCGGCGGCGGTGCCCCAGAGCAGCGCCGGGCCGCGGGGCGCCTCCTTAAGCACCACCACCGCCAACAGCAGCCCGGCACCCCCTGCGAGCTGCGAGAAAAACGCAACCGCCAGGGGCGGCGATCTCCGGGAAACAAGGCCGCCGAGGAAATCGCCGGTCCCGAAGGCCAAGGCTGTGATTATCGCAAAGAGGATAGCCAAGGCGTCTCCCCCGTCCGCCGCGGCCCGATCGCCTTTCGCCGGCGCCTGGTGTCCTGCCCGCGCTGTCCGGCGTCAGTCCCCACTCGCGGACGCGCAAGCCAGTCCTTGCGCATCAATGTCGGCCAGCCGCGCCGGACCGATCCCGGGCACCCGCAGCAGGTCGGCGACGGACGTGAACGGCCTCAGCGCGATGATCCGCTCGGCTAAGGCGGGGCCGATGTGCACGATGCGGGTGAGCTGCTCCGCCGGGGCCGAGTTGATGTCGACTTGTTCCGGCCTGCACATGCCCGCGACCGGCGCAATCGGCTCTCGCGGCATATCCTCCGCCGGTGCTGAAACCCGCAACTCAGCGGACGGCCCGGCCAGCGGGCCGCCCCGCTCGGGCACGACTTCGTAAGTGCGCCCGTCCGTCGTCACCCGGATGGTGCCGTTGACGTCGGTGCCGTAGATGACCGCTCCCACGGCCGCGACCCGTGCGAGCGCCTCAGCGTGGGGGTGGCCGTAGGAGTTGCCAAGGCCGGCCGAATAGATGGCGACTTCCGGCAGGACCGCCGCCAGGAAAGCGGCCGTCGATGAGGTGCGCGACCCGTGGTGCCCCATGTGCAGGACGTGGGCCAGCATGGGAAGCCCCCTGGCGAGCATGGCCGCCTCCGCCTCGGCCTCGGCGTCCCCCGTAAAGAGCAACATGACATCGCCGTACACGACCCGCACCGCGATGGAGTCGTTGTTCAAGTCGCCCACGAGCTCCGCCGGATGAAGCACTTCCAACCGGGCAGCGCCCAGCTCCACGACTTCCCCGGCCCGGGGCTCGTGATAGCCGGCCCCGGTTTCCAGGAGAGCGTCGAGACAGCGCTCATAGCTCAAGGTCGCGTGCTCGCTGCCCGCCAGCCAGGCTTCCCGCACCGGAAACCGGCGCACCACCGCGGCGCATTGGCCCACGTGGTCCGCATGCGGGTGGGTCAGAATGAAAAGGTCGATGACCGTCACGCCCAGGGCCTCCAGATGCGGCACCACGTCGGCGCGATCGTGGCGCCCCGCGTCGATGAGGATGGTGAAATCGGGGCCCACCAGGAGCGTCGCGTCCCCCTGGCCCACGTCGAGAAAATAGGCCGTCAGGGTGGGACTCGCCGCGGCCGCCGCAGCCAGCAGCGCTACAAGCAGGAACGCTGCGCAATACCGCAAGGCGCGGTACGGTCTGACAAAGGAGTTTCTCGCCACAAGGCAAAATAGTTCAGTATGCCTAAACTTCGCCATCAACCTGCGCACGCTCCATCGGCCCGCGCCCGGGCGCTGGCGACGGGACTACTGTTGGCCGCCGCCTGGTGGATCGTATGTGGGGCGGCTCTTGGGACAGCCTGCAGGACCGCTTCGGCTGCGGGCGATTCCGCCCTTCAGCCGGCCGGTGCGCCCGTCCCGCCTGCGACAGCCGGTTTCGCAAGTGCCATGGCGGTCGTGGACCGGATCGTCGATGGGGCATTTGTTGTGTTCTTAATAGCCCCAGGGGAAACGGAGTGGATCGCCCGCCTTCCCACCGCTCCGGCGCAAACGTCCAAGCTGCCCACCCTCGTGTCCGCGGAGGGGGTTGCGCCTGGTACCTGGGGCTGGCTTTTGCCCGCGACCGAAAGTCGGCCGGGAACGGCTGGGACCCTCTATGTCTTCCTCCCGGACGCGGCCGCCACCCAGGCCGCACGCGGCCGGATCGCGGCGAAGCTGGCGGCGCTGCGAGTGCTCCATTCGCCCCCTGCGACGCTCGGCGCGAGCGGCGTCACTTCCGCCCCCGCTGGCGCAGGCGGGCCAGTTTCTCCGCTATCCGTGCCCTCGCTTGCTGGGTGGCAATGTGATCGACCTCCGCCGCTAGCAGCTGTTCCCCGTCCCATGCCGTTTTGAGCCACGTGCCTGCCCGCGCTTCCCGTGGCAGTGCGGCGCGGGGCACGACCCGCTCCACCTCAGCCGGGCCCACGAGCAGGACGGCAAAGCCGTCCACGAAGCGATCCACAACCGCGGGTTCCCAGCCGCGCGTCTCCGCGTTGGTCACAAGGTCCTCCCCTCCCGTCGGCACGGCAGAATGGCTTCGGCCCGCAGGCGAAATTCCCTTCCAGAATAACCCACCGCCCCGCCTGCCCAAGCTCGCCTTGGCGCGGCGGGCGATCCGGGGTGCGTCAGGAGTTTCCGCCTCGCCGTGGAATGATGCTGTCAGGAGGTGGCGCGCATGTGCTTTAGGCGCTCTCGCGTACTCGCCGGGTTGGCCGGACGCATGGGCCGGGCAAACAGCCTGGGCCGGGCAAGCCGCCTGGGCCGCGCCGGCGTGGGTGCGGTTCTTCTGGCAACCCTCGTCTTAGGATGCTTTGCGGCGACGCCCATTGCAGCCTTGCCGCCGGTCAAGCTGCAGCCCCTCAATGGGGTTTTCAACCAGCCCGTGCACATCGCCTACGCCCCCGGCGACCCGCAGCACCTCTGGATCGTCGAGCAGACTGGCACGATCCGGGTGTATGACCTGGAGGCCGACCGGTTGCTGGAAACGCCGTTCTTGTCCATCCGGGACCGGGTGTCCACCGGCGGCGAGCGGGGCCTCTTGAGCGTCGCGTTTCACCCGGACTTTGCGGACAACGGGCGCTTTTACGTGAACTACACGGACCGCGCCGGGAATACGCAGATCGTGGAATACCGGGTCGGCCCGGACCCGCTGGTGGCCGACCCGACCACCGCGCGGCCCGTCTTGCAGATCGAGCAGCCGGCCGCCAACCACAACGGCGGCACCATGATCTTTGGCCCCGACGGCTACCTCTACATCGGCACCGGCGACGGCGGCCGGGCGGGCGATCCGTGGGGCAATGCGCAAAACCTCAACACGCTGCTTGGCAAGATGCTGCGCATCGACGTGGACGGCGATACCCCTTACGGGGTGCCGGCGGACAACCCGTTTGCCGGCCGCCGGGGCGCGCGGCCCGAAATCTGGGCGCTGGGCCTCCGCAACCCGTGGAAGTTCTCCTTTGACCGGGCGACGGGGGATCTGTACATCGCCGACGTAGGGCAAAACGCCTGGGAGGAAGTCAACTTCCAGCCGGCCACAAGCCGCGGCGGGCAAAATTACGGCTGGAACATCATGGAAGGCAGCCACTGCTTCCCGGAAAACCGCCGCTGCGACATGAGGGGGCTGACCATGCCGGTGGCCGAGTACGGCCACGCGCTCGGGTGCTCCATCACCGGCGGGTACGTCTACCGGGGCGCCCGCATCCCGGAACTGCAGGGGTACTACCTCTTCGGCGACTACTGCAGTGGGACCATCTGGGCCATGTCCACGGCGCCCGCGGCCCGCTACCGGGAGCAGCCGGGGCAGCCGCCGGCCATGTGGCCCTACGAGCAGCTGCTGGCGACCTCCATGCGCATCAGCGCCTTCGGGGAGGACGCGGCGGGTGAGCTGTACGTCGCGGACCACGGCGGGCGGGTTTACCGGCTCGTGGCCGGCCGGTAGCCGGCGTGTTATGCTGGAGCTAATCAGGCGCGCGGTCAGGCGTGACTTCATGGTCTGTCTCTGAGGGCATGAGCAGGAGGGCGGCTGGCACGCTCCCTCACCCGGAGGTGGGATTATGCGCGTCGTTTCCCTTTGCCCCAGCAACACCGACATCGTCTGCGCCCTGGGCCTCGGTCACCTCTTGGTCGGGGTCGACCGCTCGTCGCTGAAAGACCCCGAGCTGGCGCAAGCGCTGCCCGGCCAAGGCCGTGGAGTCGCCGACGTGGGCACCGATTTGCAGATCGACATCGCGGCCATCACCGCCTTGAAGCCGGATCTCGTCCTGGCATCGCTCAGCGTGCCCGGGATGGAGCGCAACATCGAGCAGCTGCAGGCCGCCCGGCTGCCCTATCTGGTGGTGGACGCGCACACCCTCGCCGGGGTACAGCGCGGGATCCGGCAAGTAGCGGAGGCGCTGGGCGCGACCGCGGCCGGAGAGGCCTTGGTGGCCTCTTTTGCCGAGGCCCTCGAAGATGTGCGTGCCCGCTCCCGGGAAGCCCGCCGGCGCCTGGAGCAGGCCGGCCGCGAGCAGGACCTCCCGCGGCGTGCCGCCTGGGAATGGTGGCCCAAGCCCATCATCGTTGCGGGCCGCAGCAGCTGGATCCAGGATTTCTTTGAGATTCTCGGCGTGGAAAACGCATTTGCCGACATCGAGCAGGAAAGCCGGCCCGTGGAAGACGAAGAGGTGCTGCGCCGGGCGCCCGATACGCTGTGCGCGTCCTGGTGCGGTTCGGCCGAACGGCGCATGAGCCTGGCCCGCATTGGCCGCCGTGCCGGCTGGCAAGCGCTCCCGGCGTGGCAGACCCGGCGCATCTTCTTGGTGCCCGAGCGCCTGGTGGGCAGGCCCGGGCCGGGCCTTGCGCGGGGGTTG
>DATCLD010000256.1:0-1530 GCA_036564115.1 Limnochordales bacterium | reverse complement strand
GCATTCGGTGGAAAAGAGCCCGGTGGTGGAATGGTTCGTGCCGGCCGAGCCGCCCGCCACCGGCCTCGTGCTGGTGGCGACGGAATACCGGTCCTTCGGGGCCGGTTTGCCGGCGGACGCTCCGCCGGGCGCCCGGTTTGTGCGGCTTGAAGACCGCTTCGTCATCGAGGGTCTGGCGGTGCCCGTGCGGCAGCTGGTGCTGCGGCCCATGCCCTGGACGGAGCACCGTCTGGTGGTGGCCGGGGTTGAGTATGATCTCAGTGGGCTGGCCGAGCCCGGGACGCCCCTCGAGATACGGGTTGTACGTTGCGTTGCAAGAACTTGAGGACGACAGAAGGAGGCGCCGCCGTTGACCACTCGCAAACCGCCCGCGGCTGGGGCCGGCGACTCGATGCACGAGAAGCCGGCTGTCCGGGGCAACGGTGGGAACGGTACGTTGCCGCCGTCGGATGCGCAGGATCAGAACTTTGACCTGGATGAAGTATTGGCCCAGTACGACCGGGAGTCGGCCTTCCGGCGCTTGACGGGCACCGCGGGGCGGCTTATCGCCCTGGTGTTGCTCGCATTTTCGGCGTTCCAACTCTATACCGCTGCGTTCGGCGTGCTGGACGCCCGCGTACAGCGGGCCATCCACCTGGCTTTCGGCATGAGCTTGGTGTTCTGGCTTTATCCGGCCAAAAGCCGCGCCGACCGCAAGTCGTTGCCCTGGTACGATGCAGTCCTGGGCCTTTTGGCCGCCGCCGTGCCGCTCTACCTAGTGGTCTTCTACGAGGACATTGTGCGGCGGGCGGGCCTGCCTACCACCTTGGACATCGTGGTGGCCGTGTTGGCCATCCTGCTGGTCCTGGAAGGGACCAGGCGCGTCGTGGGGAGGCTATCGTCGTCATCGCCGCCCTGTTCCTCGTCTACGCGTACGTCGGTCCCTATATGCCCGGGTTCCTGGCCCACCGCGGCTACAGTCTCCGGCAGATTGCAAACCATATGTACTACACGACCGAAGGTATTTTTGGCATCCCGCTCGGAGTGTCGGCGACCTTCATCTTCCTGTTCATTCTCTTCGGGGCGTTCCTGGAGAAGACCGGCATCGGCCGGTTCTTCATTGACCTGGCCAACGCGGTAGCCGGCTGGGCGTCGGGCGGCCCGGCCAAGGTGGCGGTCATCACCAGCGCCCTGGAGGGCACCATCTCGGGCAGCTCGGTGGCCAACACGGTGGGCTCGGGCAGCTTCACGATCCCCATGATGAAGCGCCTCGGATACAAGCCCGAGTTCGCCGCTGCGGTGGAAGCCGCCGCGTCCACGGGTGGCCAGATCATGCCGCCCATCATGGGTGCCGCGGCGTTCTTGATGGCGGAATTCACCGGCATCCCGTACATCGAGATCGCCAAGGCCGCGGTGATACCGGCCATCCTTTACTTTACCGGCATCTTTATCGCCGTCCACTACGAGGCTAAACGGCTCGGTCTCAAGGGTATCCCCCGCAGCCAGCTGCCCAGCGTCTGGTCGGTCCTCAAGTCGCGCGGCCACTTGTTC
>DATCLD010000255.1:0-3340 GCA_036564115.1 Limnochordales bacterium | reverse complement strand
GGCGATACGGGCGAGTTCAGGCTGGGCCAGCCGCGCCAGGGACAAAAGCCGGGGACCGAGCCGGTAGCGCCTGCGCCCCGGCTCCTGGTGGACAAACCCATGGCGGGCGAAGGTGGCCAACGTCTTTTGCACGACGCTTTTGGGCAGGCCGAGGTGGTGGGCCAGCTCGGTGACCCCCCACTCGGGGTGCTCGCGGTCAAAGGCGGCGAGCAGGGTCAGTGCCCTGTCCAAGGTCTGCAGCAGTGCCGCTTTCGCCATGGGGCCTCCTTGCCGGTGTTTCTTTTATAGAAACACTGTCCCTAGTGAGGAAACGCGGATCACCAATTAGTGGCGGCAAAGGAAAACTCCTTCCTGTCCCGACAGACGCGCAATTTTCTGCCAGCGGCGGGTGGGAGAGGGGGCGCGTTTCCCGGTTGCGAAAAGTGCCCCCGAAATGGACGGAGCCAGCCAAAGGCTGGCTCCGCCGCCCGTTGGTTCCCGCTACCCTTGGTTCCGGCTCGTTGCTTCCGGCTACGGTTGCTTCCCGCTCCCTTTCGCTCCCGGGGCCGTTGGTTCCCACGGCCGTTGATTCCCGCTGCCGTGATCCGTTGACGTGCCTTACCGGCCGCTCAAGACCTCCACCGTGGCCAGCACGCCCACGAGCAACTCGGCGGCGTCAGCCCGGGTGAGGACCTGGTCGCCCGCGGTCGCCACGGCGGTACCGGGCAGGTAGGCCGCCAGGTCCCGCGCCGCCTGGGCCGCAGTTACCAGGGCCTCCGGCTCGCCGGCGTCCAGCTGCACGCCCAGAGCCCGGTACACCATATCGGCCCAGACCTTCTGGGTGAGGGGCGCGTCCAGCAGCAGCCGCCCTTCCAGGTCGCCCACGTAGGCGCCGCGATTCAACAGCTCATACACGAAGTGCGCCTGCGGGTGATCCAGGAAGTTGGGCACCAGCGACCAGTTGTGGTCGGGCACCGGGTTGATGACGCCCCGCTCGGCGATGTACTGGACGATCAGCTCACGGCTCGCAATGCCGGGGTCCAGCACCACGCGGGCATTCGCCCCGGTGGCCGGGAACCCGCCGCCGCCGTCGGCTCGGTAGTTGTTGGTGGCCAGGACGAACCACTGGTCAGGCCGCACGGGCTCTCCCTGGAAGGTCAAGCCGACGATGCGGTCGCCCAGAGGCCGCGTGACGTCGATCTGGTACTCAACCCCGTCGATCTGGTCGAAGTTGTAGCCGCGGAAATCGGTGTACAGCGGCTCCTCGCCCCGGCCGGGCGTCATCTGGTGGAACTTCTGGGCGGCGTGCTCAAGCCACGCCTTGAGCTCGGCACCGTTGATGAGCAGCGCCTTAAGGGTGTTGTCGTAAATGTAGATGGACGCCACGTCACCCACGGTGATGTCGCCCGCGGGGATCTCGGTCCAGTCGAGCTCGCCGCCGCGGCCACTCTTGAAGGGCGCGGCCGCCGACAGCACCGGCAGCCCCTCGTACTCGGTGCCCTTGAGCAGTTCCTCCACGTAGAGCATCTGGACTTCATTGATGAGCTGCGTTACGGGGTTGTCCGTCAAGAGGCTCGCCCGGCTGGAGATCGGGATGAGCGTCACGCCGATGGGCTCGTTGACGAACGCGAGGGTCGCTGTATGCACGTCCTTGGCCCACTCGAGGACCTCCGCCGCGGCTTCGACCTCGGCGGTGGGCCGCAGCTCCGCCCGCTTGTCCGTCACCCGCCAGCCGCTGTTCTCCCGCTCCAGCGTCAGGGTGACGACGCCCAGGTACTGGCCCCAGAAGCCCGGCTGCACCAACTGCACGCCGTTGACCTTGCCGTCAGGGTGCTGCGGCAGGCCGGCGCCGGGGATCTCCAGGTGCGAGTGGCCGGCGATGATCACGTCGATCTCCGGGAACTCCATCGCCAGGGCGTAGGCGGCGTTCTCGGACCGGTCGTCGGGATCGGCGCCCGTGTGGGCCAGTGCGATGATGATGTCCGCACCCGCCGCTTTGATCTCAGGGATGAAGCGCCGGGCGGCGTCCAGGATCTGGCCGGCCTCCACCTTGCCGGTCAGGTTGGTCCGGTCCCAGACCATGATCTGCGGCGGCACGAAGCCGATGACGCCGATGCGAATCGGCTGGCCGTCGATCTTCCGCTCCAGGATGACGTAGGGCGTGTAGTACGGATCCTGGGTTCCCGGATGGTACACGTTGGCGACTACGTAGGGGAACTGGGCGCCGGCGATGGTGTTGTCGGCGTAGTCGAGCCCGAAGTTGAACTCGTGGTTGCCCGTGGTGGCGGCGTCATAGCCCATCCGGTTGAGCACGTCAATGATGGGGTGCACCTCGCCCGGCGCGGGCAGGCCCATGTTGACCAGGTACGACGCCAACGGCGAGCCTTGGATCAGGTCGCCGTTGTCAAACAGCAGCGTGTTGGGGTGGGCGGCCCGGATCTCCTTTACCAGCGTGTAGATCTTGGCCAGGCCCACTGCCGGGTTGGGCTGGTTCGAGTAGTAGTCCCACGGGTAGATGTTGGCGTGGATGTCCGTAGTGGCCATGATGACCAACTCC
The DNA here is from genome assembly GCA_036564115.1 of Limnochordales bacterium. Lineage (GTDB taxonomy): Bacteria > Bacillota > Limnochordia > Limnochordales > ZCTH02-B6 > ZCTH02-B6. The sequence continues at coordinate 804 of DATCLD010000255.1, read as the reverse complement.
GCCGCACCGGCGGGAGCGGCCCAAGCCACGGCCAACGCCGCAACGAGGAGAAACGCGACGAGACGGAGTTGTTTGCCAACCATCGACATATGACTCCCCTCCCTAGAGCCCGGGGCCGGACCGGATGGGAGTCCTGGCACCCGGTCCAACATCGCCTTGAGCGAAGAGCTCGCGCATTAGATTCCTTCGAAGGTCTGCGCAGGGGAATCCTGCGTCGGGTCGTCGGCTTGCGACAGGTCGTGACAATCGTTCCCCAAAAGGGCATTTTGTCCCGGGACTTAACGAGCACGAGCCAAACAGCAGGTAGGCCCGAGGGGACCTTGGCGCTGTGCGCCGAGGTCCCCCACGTTGGTCAAGGAGTCAGATCACATCACAAGCCGCATACAAACTCGGCCAGCGTGCGCACAGCCACGCCCGTCGCACCCTTGACCAGGTAGTGGCGGGCTTTCTCGGCCCTGGCGGTGCCGGCGATGTCCAGGTGCGCCCAGCGGGCCTTGTTGATGAACTCGCTGATGATGAGCGCACCCGTGATGGCGCCGGCCGGTCGGCCGCCGGTGTTCTTGATGTCGGCGACGTCGCTCTTGTACTGCTCCTTGTACTCGGGGTCCGCCGGCAGGCGGCAGAAGCGCTCGCTGGCCTTGCGGCCCGCCGCCATGATGGCCTCGGCGAGCCCGTCGTCGTTGGACACAAGCCCCGTGTAGATGTGCCCCAGGGCGATGACGCACGCGCCCGTAAGGGTCGCCACATCCACGATGGTGTGGGCGCCCAGCGACTCGGCATACGCCACCGCGTCCGCCAGGATCA
>DATCLD010000254.1:0-6708 GCA_036564115.1 Limnochordales bacterium | reverse complement strand
GCTGCACGCCCAAACCGACCTGTTGCGGGTTGGTGCCGCCGCGGTTCTGCGACGGCGCCGTCGCCGACTTCAGGGACTGGTACAGCATGTCCTGGAACGTGACCCGGCTCGTCTTGTAGCCGACCGTGTTCACGTTGGCGATGTTGTTGCCGATGACGTCCATGCGGGTCTGATGGACCAGCAGACCCGAAACCCCGGAGAACAAAGACCGCATCATGGCTGCTCATTCCTCCCCGGCTCTACTTCGCACCCTAGTCAGGTCGCACTTCCACGACATCCGACAAGGAAAAGCGGCGTTCACCCACGATGAGCATAGGCGTGCCGTTGTCGAGATACACCCCATCCACTTTCCCCGTGATCCGCCCATTGGTAAGCGGGTCCAGGATTACGACCGTGCGGCCAAGCAGGCTCGCCGCTTGGCTGATCCCGCCAAACTGCCATTGGAAATCGGCCAGGCGCTGCATCTGGGTGGCGATGTTGTTCATCTGTTCCAGCGCGCTGAACTGGGCCAGCTGAGCAATGAACTCCTGGTCCTTGACCGGGTTGATGGGGTCTTGGTAGCGCAACTGCGTCACCAAGAGGCGCAGGAACGCGTCCTTGCCCAACTCCACAGACGTCGTGCCGGAAGACGAAGTTCCCCCGCCGTCACTGGTACCCGCGGGGCCAGCGGTCGCCGCATAGGCCGCGCTTCCCGGTGATGTCGGGTAGGCGTCGCTGCCCGCGGCGGCCCGCAGCACAGAGCTGTAGAAGTTGACTGCATTCATCGGCCTCACCTCCCACGCTAACAGGTGTCGTGCCGACTTTGCCTGCGCCGGTACGCCAAGCGCGCTACGTGCGTCCCCGGCACGGCACTACGATTAAGCGCGAAGATTAACGATCGTCGCGATCCCGTAGGCCGCCAGCAACCTGTTATTCCCTTCGCCATCGTCCGGTCCGTGGGGGGCCGTCGCTGGGGCGAGGCTCCCGCGGTCCGGTTCCTCCGCAAACCGGGCCCGGTCATGATGCGATCCCCGCCCGGCCAGCGCATCGCCAAACGCGAACGAGTTCTCGTGACCGTACCCCGGGCCGCTGTCGACATTGGCGTCCGCCAACTGAAGGCCGTGTTCAGCCAGTGCGGCCCGCAGTTGGGGCAGGTCTTCTTCGATCCACGCCCGCACCTGGGGGTTTTCCACGGCGAACTGGGCCCTTACAGTACCCGACGGATCGACGCTGATGCGCAGCACCACTTGCCCGAGGTACTCGGGGTGCAAGCGAATCGCGACGCGCCCCGCCCCACCGGGAGTGATCTCCTGGCGCATCTCGGCTACCATTTCCTGTAAGTGGCCCGCCAACTGCTGCATGACGGACGCCCGGGAGGCCGCCGGTGCGGCCGGCGCTCCCGGATCTGAGGCGGCCGCCGGCTGCGGCTGGGCATAGAGGGGTAGACCGGCGCCCCCGTCGCCGCCGGCCGGCTCCTGAACCGCGTCCACAGCGCCGGTCCAGGCCGAGGCGGACGCACCAGGACTCCCGCCCCGAGCAGCACTCAGGTTGTCTTCCCCTGCGCCGGCGCGACGAGCTGTACCGATACCCCCAGGCGCTCCGCCGTCGTTCGCTTCAGGAGCCAGCGGGCCAACGGCCTCGCCGCCGGCCTCCTCATCAGCCGTCAGGCGGTGGCCGGCTGCGGGAGGCTGGATCCCAGCAACTGGCGTACCCTCCTCACCCGCTGCCCCAGGCGACAACCCAGCAATGAAATCTGCGACGTCGAGGCCCGCCGGCGAGTCGGCGGACCCGCTCCCCGGGTGACGAAAGCCTAGGACCCCTTGACCGGCGTCATCGGGGCCACCGGCCGCTTCGGCGCGATCATCCCCAGGTCCCTGGCCGGCGAAGTTCGCAGGCCCGCCTACGAGGCCGTCCCCCCGAACTGCGAACAGACCAACCCCGCTACCGTCGCCGCCGAGGGACAAATATTCCGCCGCCATCATTTCGGCAAGCGGCGCTGGCGCCATTAGGGCCTGCCCCTCCGCGGGCTCGGTTGAGGCGGCCGCGTCCTGAGCCGCACGACCAGAGCCGACAATATGCACGGCTTCCGCATTCACCGCCTGCGCCGCCGGATGCGCTTCAGCTGCAAGCGCCCTTAGGTAAGCGACGCGCACGGACGCCTCGGCCAACCGGCGTCCGCCCACAGCGGCCGGACCCGTCAAGGCCACCCGTCCTACGTCCGCACCATCGCGGATTGGAGATACTCCCTGGCCGACCGGCGGCACCCCGCCGGGGACGCCTTGCCCGATAAACCCAGGCCCTAGGCCGGGCACGGCCACGCGCCCGAGGGAGCCCCGGCGTCCGGCCAAGCCGGGACCGTCGAAGGGGAAGGCGGCCGGCTCCGAGGCCGCACTCGTTTCGCCAACTCCAGGTCCACCAGTGTCAAGGGAGGTACCCGGCACAGTGGACGAGACCGGATCTCCAGGTGAGAGGGGGACTAGAGCCGTTGCCAATGCTGCCGGACCAGGGAGAGCGCCAACCACGCCGCGTCCGTCACCCGGGAGAGCAACGGCGGGCTCTAGGTTGCCGTCGATGGCAAGGCTATTTCCGTCCAGTGTTAGCGGGATCTCACCTTCGACCGGCAGCCCGCTGGCGGGGACCAGCCAAGCCACGATGCCGTCGACAGTTGACACGCCGGCAGCGGCCGACGCGTCGGCCGCTGGCTTCTCCCTCGCGGATGACTGCCCCTCGGCTTCGGACTCGGGCAGCTCCGCCGCGGTGCCGCCACCAGCACCGCCGGCCCGAGCCTGCTCCTGCAGGACGACCCGAAACACCGATTGAAATGCTCCCGGTTCCGCCCTCAGCTGTCCGTTTCCCGCCGGCGCTGCGGCCGGCGGCAGCGACGGGATCCCCGCAACGTGCATGACGCTCATCCCATCCGCCTGCGATGGTGCCTTTCTCTACTATGGTCGTCCGGCGGCCGGACAAGCTTTAGTCCTTCGAGCAACACAAAAGCCCTTGCCTGCTGTGCAAGGGCCCCTAGATCGGTGTGAAACTTGGTGCCGGGTTTCTCGCGTCGGACTGTGGGCTCTAAAGGTGCCAGCGCTCCCGCCACCGGCTCCTTGGGGTAGCGCGGGTTTACAGCCCCAGGCGTCGCGACACCTGGGCGGCGCGGTCGGGCGGCAAGGCAGCCAAGATCTGGCCAGCCTGACGCGGCGACATGTCGGCCAGCAGCAAAGAGATCTCCTCGTCGGTCAGGTCCACAAGGATCCGGGCGGCCTCCTGCGGGCGCATAGCCTCATAAACCGCCCGCAGCCGCTCGCGGGCCACGGCGGCGTCCTCAAGCTCCCTGAGAGCCGCCTCCCGGACAGCCAACTGCTCCTGCAGGCTGGCAAGCTCACGCCGCTGGCGCTCAAGCTCCTCCCGTTCCGCCTCCAGCTGCCGGCGCTGTTCTTCCAAGGCCGCCATCTCGGCCTCGAGCCGGGCGGCGCGGTCGGCAAGTTCTTGCTCACGGGCCGCTAGGAGCGCTGCCTTTTCCTCTCCCAGCTGGTACCGCTCCACGTGGGGCGCTACCGCCGGCAAAGCGGCGATGCGCGCCCACAGCGGGCCGGCCCAGTCCCACAAGCCGATGATCTGCACGACAACCATCGCCGTCACCAGCGACACGAGCAATAAGGTCACGGCCAGGACCGTTTTCCACATGGGCCCTACCCCCTCTGCTGCCCGTCCGCCTGGACCTGCCCCCGGGCTGCCCTTGTCCCCGCCAGGTCGTCCAGGAGCTTTTGCTCCAGCCTGGCCATGGCCAGCTCGTGCGCCGCCCGCCGCTTTTCCGCCACTCGCTCCAGTGCCCGCCGCTCTTTGACCGCGTTCAGAAGAACGGCGCGAGCTTGGTCCAGAACGCGCTGCCGGTCGGCCAGCTCCGCCTGCAGGTTCACGGTACGGTCGTAGAGCACCGTGCGGTGGTTCCAGGCCACGGTCTGGACGGCAGGATCCAGCACCTCACCTGCGGTGAAATCTGCGGCCATGGCGGACTGGCGCTCCGCCTCGGCCTGGTGCAAAAGCCGCGCACACGCCGCCACAGCGACCTGGGCTTGGGCCACAGCGAGCCGCCTTTGCTCCTCGACGATGCGCTTGACATCCAACACCCGCTGCAGGGAAAACCGGAACCGCCGCATCAGAACTCCCTCACCAGCCACTCGATGCTTTCCGACATCGGCGCCTTCTCCCACGCGTCTTGCTGCAGGAACCGCCGCACCGCGTCGATGCGGGCCAGCGCGTTGTCAATGTGCGGGTTGGCCCCGGCCACGTAGGCGCCAATATTGACCAGGTCTTCGGCCTGGTTGTAGGTGGCGAGGATCTCCCGCACCCGCCCGGCGGCAGCCCGCTGCTCCGGGGTGGCCAGCTCGATCATGAGCCGGCTGACGCTGGCCAGCACATCGATGGCCGGGTAATGGTTCATCTCGGCGAGCCGGCGGGACAACACCACGTGGCCGTCGAGAATGCCCCGCACGGTGTCGGCCACCGGCTCCATCATGTCGTCGCCTTCCACCAGCACCGTGTACAGCCCGGTAATGCTGCCCTTTTCCCCGGGCCCCGCCCGCTCCAGTAGGCGAGCCAAGAACGTGAACACCGACGGCGTGTAACCCCGGGTAGCCGGCGGCTCGCCCGTCGCGAGTCCAACCTCGCGCTGGGCCAAGGCGACGCGAGTCACGGAATCCATCAACAACAGCACATCGCGGCCGCGGTCGCGGAAGTACTCCGCAATCGCGGTCACCAGCAACGCCGCCTTGACCCGCACCAGGGGCGGCTGGTCGGAGGTGGCCACGACCACCACGCTGCGGCGCAGCCCTTCCTCCCCCAGGTCCCGCTCCAGGAACTCCCGTACCTCACGGCCCCGCTCGCCGATGAGACCTATGCATGTGACGTCGGCTTCCGTGTTGCGGGCCATCATAGCCAAGAGGGTGCTCTTGCCGACGCCGCTTCCCGCAAAGATCCCCAGACGCTGCCCTTTGCCGCAGGTGAGCAGCGCGTCGACAGCCCTAACGCCGAGAGACAGCGGTTCGTTGACCCGCCGCCGGCGCAACGGCTGCGGGGGATGGTTGTCCAGCGGCACCGGAGCGCCGGTGATCGGCGGACCGCCGTCCAGCGGGCGCCCGAGGCCGTCCACCACCCGTCCTAAGACCCCATCGCCCACCGCCACCGACAGGGGCCTGCCCAGAGCTTCCACACGGCTGCCGGGACCGAGCCCCGTGACGTCTCCTAAGGGCATCATCAGCACAGCCCGCTCGTGAAAACCGACGACCTCAGCCGGGATGGGCTTGCCCCCGCCCAGCGGATGGATGCGGCACAATTCTCCGACGGTGCACAGCGGCCCGCGCCCTTCGATGGTCAGCCCGACGAGACGCGTCACCGTACCAATGGCCGGCACGTCGGCAGCGCCGTCCACCGCCGCCTTGACCCGGGCAAGAAACGTATCGCCTGCCGACATGGGGCTCTCAGTCGCCACCGCGCACCACTTCCGCCAGCTGTTCGGCAATGCGCGCGAGTCGCGTTTCCACCCGGGCGTCCAATTGGCCGCGCTCTGTCTCGATCAAGCAGCCGCCGCGGGTGATCCGTTCATCCCCTACCCATTGGACGCGCGCACCACCCTCCAGATGGGTGGTCAGGTCGGCGGACATAGCCTTGATCGCTTGTAGATCAGCGGGGTGCAGTCGAATCGTGACCTCATGGATCCCGGCGGCGCGTGGCAGCATTTCCTCAAGCAGCTTTCGGACGGTTTCCGGCCCCAGGACGTCGGGTTGGCGGGCAAGCCGGGCCGCGATCATGAGGGCGGTCTGCACGATCTCCTCTTCGTGGCGGCGAGCGGCGTCGGCAGCAACCCGGTGGGCCTCCTCGAGTACGCCGCGCACCGTAGCCAATATCTCATCCAACTGGGCCCGGCATTCCTGGACGCCAGCCTCGCGCCCCGCCTCGAGCCCAGCTTGGTGCCCCTCCGCCCACGCCTTGGCGCGAATCGTTTCCGCCTCCGCTCGGGCCGCCTCCAGGATGGTCGACGCTTCCTGCTGGGCCCGGGATAGCTCCTGCTTGGCCCGCTCCGCAGCCAGGTGCCACAAGGGCGCCGAATCCAGCAACAGGCGTGCCAGGAGCCGCACGCCGCCCGTTGGGTGCATCCCGACCAAGTCGGCCGCGGGCTCTCCGCCGCGCGGCATCACAACGGAACGGGCCTTGATAACGTTAGACAATTATCTCGTCCTCCCCGCCCCGAGCGATGATGATCTCACCCACCTCCTCGAGACGGCGGATGGTAGCCACAATGCGCTGCTGGGCTTCCTCCACGTCCCGCAAGCGCACCGGACCCAGGTACTCGATCTCCTCACGCAGCATTTCCGCGGCACGTTTGGACATATTGCTGAAGATGCGCTCGGCCACGTCCTCGCTGGCGGTCTTGAGGGCCAAGGCCCAGACGGACATGTCAACCTCGGAGATGACCTTGCGGATAGAACGGTCGTCCAGCGTGACAATGTCCTCGAACACGAACATGCGCTTCTTGATTTCTTCGGCCAGCTCCGGGTCTTGCTCCTCAAGGGCTTCGAGTATGGTCCGCTCGGTTTGCCGGTCTACCCGGTTGAGCACCTCGACGGCGACCTCGATGCCGCCGACGGCCGTATACTCTTGCCGCACGAAGGAAGCCAGGCGCTTTTCCAGCGACGACTCGATCTCCTCCAGCACCTCGGGGGACGTCCGGTCCAG
>DATCLD010000253.1:0-20779 GCA_036564115.1 Limnochordales bacterium | reverse complement strand
CGTTCGTCCGACATTGTCGGCGAGCATATCCTGGCAGAAGCGGTAGACCACGGCCGCCGTCACCCATGGGGTGGCGGCGGCCGTGGTCGCGTCTGCGTAAGGTGTTTCCGGCGTCGGGTTGACAAGGTCGGCAGCATGCTTCATCATGTTTGCTGTACTTACACCTTGCTCCCCGCATGTGAACGCACCAGCCTCCTACGCGGCGATATGACGGCCGCCGTCACCTTTTCCACTCCGATGGTTTAGCGAAGCTTGAGCAGGAACCCGCCGTCCCGTGCCGTAACGGGGGAGATACGTCTCTATTTTTGTAGGTCGTTCTTGTATGCTGGGGTGCCATCTTGTGACTTGGCCCGCGGGGGATCCGGGTGGCGGGGTTGTGGCAGTAACGCTGGCAGAAGCAGGACATGGACGCGGTGATGAACGCGTTGACGTTGCCATGGAGCAACGGGCCGGTGGAAGGTCACATTAACAAGCTGAAACTCTTAAAACGGCAGATGTATGGGCGAGCAGGGATTGAGCTGTTGAGGCGGAGGTTCCTGGCGATGGCACGATGAGGGGGAGACTAGGCTGCCATGCTTTTCAGGCTGCCAAGTGGCATCAAAATTGCGGGAGACCCCGTGCGAGAAGCCTGAGGAAGTCTGCACATGGATGGAGAACGAGAGCCTCGTAAGCCTTCGCCGCCCGGGCGAGAAAACCGGCGGATGAAAACAACCAAGCCCGGCGGTTAGAAAGGAGACGCCTGTGGCGACCGAACCGCGCATGCCGGCCAAAGATGCGATCTGGCTGTACGACCTGCTGGAACGTGCGGGCATTCCCGTTTGGATCGATGGCGGGTGGGCGGTGGACGCTCTGCTGGGCCGCCAGACCCGGGAGCATGGCGACCTGGACATCGCCCTCGAAGCGCGGTTTCTCGACAGGCTGCGGGACGTGCTGGCCGAGCACGGCCTTCGCGAGGTGCCTAAGGAGGATTCGAGACCGTGGAACTTCGTGCTGGGCAACGGCTGCGGGCTTGAGGTGGACGTCCACGCCTTCGTCTTTGACGAAAACGGCGACGGCGTCTACGGCCCGCCCGAAAACGGCCAGTACTACCGCAAGGAAGCGCTGACGGGCCGAGGTTTCATCTGCGGCCGGCCCGTCCGCTGCATCTCACCTGAATGGCTTGTGCGATTCCACACAGGCTACGACCCACGCCAAAAAGACTTTCACGACGTTGTCGCCTTGTGCCAGCACTTTGGCATAGAGCTGCCGGCCGGGTTTCGTCGCGGTCCTACCTCACGCTAACCGGTTTCGGCGTCCCACGCCTCAGGCCAATGGGCCCCACAGATCCTCTCTGCGCACCCTCCGGACAAACACGCGCTCCGCCAGGGCGGCGATGGCCGGCGACGAGCGGTACCCGGCCGCAAAGGCCCGCCCGGTCAACCGGCTCGAGGCGCGCCGCTCGACAACCCCCTTGCCAGGTTGTCCCAAAAATCTCCGGTTACGGGGATACCCGCCTTGCGGCACGCCAGATAGCACGCCCCTGCGACCGGCGGCAAGGCGGGGCGGATGAACTCCAGCCGGACCCGGCATGCGCCGAGCCGGCGCTCCACCTCTTCCCGCAGGATTCGGGAGTGGAACAGGCTGCCGGAGAGGACCACCGGCACAGGCTCTGAGTCAAACCGGAGCTTGGCCAGCACGGCCCGCCCACACAGGGCCAGCTCCTGGGCGGCTTTGCGGAGCAGCAGGCGGCTCGTGCGGTCGCCGTCCTCGGCGGCCTGGGCCACCAGTTGCGCCACGGAAGCGATGGTGGTCTCCCGCAGGGTGTCCTGCCGGTACAGCATGGCCACCACTTCCGGCAGCGGCCGCCCGAAATGCCGCTCGATGTCCGCCCGCAGCCTGGTCGGGCGCCCGCGCCCGTCCATGGCCCGCAGCGCGAGCATCAGCGCCTGGCGGCCGATGTCGAAGGCGCTGCCTTCATCGCCCAGGAGCGCCCCCCAGCCGCCGGCCCGGGCCCGGCCGCCCCGGTCATCCACCCCGGTGGCTATGGACCCGGTGCCGGCGATGAGGGCCACCCCCGGCCGCCCGCGGGTGCCGCTGAAGATGGGGATGAAGCCGTCGCTCTCCACCAGCACCCGCTCCGCCGCGGGGCCGAAAAGCGCATTTACGATCCGGGCGTAGCTGGCCGCGTCGGCGTCGGTGTCCAGGCCCGCAACGCCTAAGCATGCCGCCCGGATCTGGTGGCGCTTGAGTCCAACCTCCGCCAGGACGCCGTCGATGGCGGCGGCCAGCGCCCGGCGGCAGCCGTCCTCGCCCAGGTTTTGCAGGTTGGACGGCCCCACGGTCAGCCGGGCGCCGACGCGGCCGTGCATGTCCAGCGCCACGGCCTCGGTCTTGGTGCCGCCGCCGTCCACGGCCACGAGGTCGTAGACGCCGCTTTGGGGCGGCCCCAGCCCGCCCTCTTGCCGATCCGGTGCGGGCGTCACGCCTGCGCCGCCCCCCGGGCGGCCGGCTCGGGCAGGCGGAACTGGGGCAGCCACTGCCGGTGGGCTAAGAGCAACTCCTCCACCAGGCTGGCGATCTGGTCCAAGGGCAACAGCGCCGCGGTGCGGGGATCCAGCATGGCCGCGCGCTTGGCCGCCTCAGGGTCGCCCGTATAGGCCGCCTCCACCGTGAGCCGCTGCACGTTGACGTTGGTCTCGATGAGCGCCGCGAGGTGCGACGGGAGCCTCCCCATGCGCAACGGCCGCAGGCCGAAGCGGTCCACGTAGCAGGGCACCTCCACGATGCAGTCCGGAGGCAGGTTTTCGATGGCGCCGCCGTTGCGCACGTTGGCGTGGAGAAGTCGCCCTTGGCCGGTTTCCAGGCTGTGGATGATCCAGGCCACGTCCTCGTCGGACTGCGGGCCGCGCGTCGCCGGCGTCCCGGACGTCGCGGCGGCGGCCGGCGCCGGGCCCCCTGCGGCGGCTTCGCCCGGAGCCCGGGCGGGTTCACCCGCCCCGGCGTCGCCCGCGGTCCTGGCCGTGTCGGCAAGCGCGGCCTCCCGCTCCGCCCGGTCGACCTCTGCGCGCAGCGCGTTGAACTGCTCCTCGTACACGCCGCAGCGGCGCAAGTATTCGTCCAGCGGCAGCTGGTAGTGCTCGATGGCGCCCGGGCGGTCCGGCCGCAGGAAATAGGGCACGTACTCGGCAAAGTGGAAGCTGGATTCGCTCACGAAGTAGCCGAAATGGGCCATGACCTCAAAGCGGACCCGGTCGTGGGCCGGGATGCGGCCTTCCGCGACCATGGCCCGCAGGTCCGGGTACAGGTCCCGGCCTTCCGCCGCAAAGCGCAGGAAGAAGGCCATGTGGTTGATCCCCGCTGCCCGGTACTCCACCTTCTCGAACGGCACGCCCAAGTACCCGGCCAGCTGCCGGGCGGTGCGCCGGACGCTGTGGCAGAGGCCGACGGTCTTGATGCCTGCGTCCTCCAAGGCCCACTGGTTGATGGCCAGCGGGTTGGCGTAATTGAAAAGCCACGCGCCGGGACAGCATTCTTTCATGTCCCGGGCCAGGTCCTGCAGGAACGGGATGGTGCGCAGGCCCCGCATGATGCCGCCGATGCCCAGCGTGTCCCCGATGGTCTGCACGAGGCCGTAACGCTTGGGGATCTCGAAATCGGCGACGGTCGCGGGCCGGAAGCCCCCGATCTGCACGAGGCAAATGACGTAGTCCGCACCTTCCAGGGCCGCCCGGCGGTCCATGGTGGCGGTGATGCGCGCGGGCGCGCGCCCGCCGGCAGCGGCCGCCTCCGCCGCGAGCCTGCGGGCCACGGCCTCCGTCACCCGCAGGCGCTCGGGATCGGTGTCCATGAGGCGGATGTCCAACGGCGGCACGTCATCGAGCGCAAAGAGGTCCCGCAACAGCACCCGGGCGAATACCGTCGATCCGGCGCCGATGAAGGCGATGCGCAACGCGTCCCGGCAACTCATCCCTGCGTACCCCCTTCCCGGCCGGCAGCAGGCCGCGCCCCTGCAGCCGCGACCCCAGCCGGCGCTGCAGTCCAAACCGGCGCCGCAACGGCGGCCGTCGCCGCAGCCTGCTCAGCGGCGCCCGGCGGTCCGGCGGCTTGCGGTGCGGAGACGCCCTCCGGGTTCTCGCCGGGTTTCCGGGCGGTCTCGGGCGGCAAGCGCAGCAGCCGCGCCGCGTTTCCGTAAAAGATCAAGTCCTGGTGCTCCTCGGGAATGTTGAGGCTCCAGCATGTCCGCTGCAGCTCGTCGTAGTACATGCGGATGAAGCCGCGGGGCAGCGCCGAGGAGTCGGTGCCGAACAAGATCCGCTCCGGCCCGACGCTCTCCATGAAGGTGCGCAGCACGGAGCGCAGCGTCATGTCTCCCGGCACCCAGCGCATCCACTGCAGCGACCCTGACGTGTCCACGTGCACGTTGGGGCACGACCAGCACAAAAGCAGGAGCTCCCGCATGTAGCCCGCGCCGAAGTGGGGGATGACGAAGGGGATGCCCGGGAACCCCTGGGCCACCCGCTCGAGCCGCAACGGGTTGCAGTTGTCCGCGCCGGCGATGCCGCCGCCCCCGCCCAGGATGCCGAAGTGGATCAGCACCGGGATCCCCAGCCGCTCAGCCGTCTCCCACACCGGGTAGGCGGCCGGGTCGTCCACCGGCTTGGACAGGACCGGCGCCAGGATCTTGTACCCCCGCAGGCCCAGCTCCGTGACGGCCCGCTCCAGCTCCTCCGCGGCGTTGGGCGCAAACGGGTCGTGGTGGGCAAAGCCGATGAAGCGCCCTGGGTACTCCCGCACGATGCGGCTCAAGCGGTCGTTGCCGCCGCCGGTGAGAAACACGATGGCGTTGAGCCCGTGCACGTCCACCTGCTGCTTCCAGAGGGCAACGGCCTCCTCTTCGGTCTGCACCCGGTCCTCCGCGTCGGCCAGCCCCCGCCAGCGGGCGGCGACGTTTTGGCGCCGGCGCTCCCGCCAGAACTCCAGCTTGGCCTGGCCAAACTGGGCCGCGTACTCCTCCTCCCACCGGGCCCACGCGTCGAAGCGCACGCCCGGCACAATGAAATGGGCATGGAAATCGATGACGCGGCGAGGGATAGGTTGTATCAAGGGTGATGCCTCCTCGACGGTTCCGGCGTGTTCCTGCGGCGCCGCGCTCTCGCCTTACGAGTTGGCCGGAAGCAGGAGCACGTTTTCGGGGCGGACGCCCACATAAACCCGCTCGCCCCGGCGCAAACCCGCGGCGCTGGAGCGGCTTAAGACGACGGCGTGCAGGTATTGATCGCCGGCCTGGAAACGCACGTTGGTCGTGACGCCGTGAAACTGCACGATGTCGACCTCGACCGCCACGGCGTTGGGCCCGTGGCCATCGGTCACCTCCACGTTTTCCGGGTGAATGCACACTTGTACCGCCTGGCCCGGCTGCACGGGTTTTGCCGGGTCCAGCACGGACCAGAGCCGGGCAAAGCCCACGTCGACCAGGGCCCGCCCTTCCTCCACCCCGGCCACCGAGCCCGCCAGCACGTTGACGCTCCCCAGAAACCGGGCCACAAAGGCATTGGCGGGCCGCGAGTAGATCTCGGCGGGCGTGCCGATCTGCTCAACCCGCCCGCGGTTCATGACCGCGATGCGGTCCGAGAGAGCGAAGGCCTCCGCCTGGTCGTGGGTCACGTAGATGGCGGTGATGCCGAAGTCCTTTTGCAGGCGCAGGATCTCCGCCCGGGTTTCCTCCCGCAGCTGGGCGTCCAGGTTGGAGAGGGGCTCATCCAAGAGGAGGATCTCGGGCCGCGCCGCCAGCGCCCGGGCCAGCGCCACCCGCTGCTGCTGCCCGCCCGACAACTGCGACGGCTTGCGGTGCTCAAAGCCCGCGAGGCGCACCAGCTCCAGCGCCCGCTTTACCTCCCGCTCGACGGTCGCCTGGGATTCGCCCCGGGCCCGCAGGCCGAAGGCGACGTTTTCCATCACGGTCAAGTGGGGAAACAGCGCGTAGTTCTGGAAAACCATCCCGAAGCCGCGCCGGTTGGCCGGGGTAAAGGTGATGTCGTTGCCGGACACGACGATGCGCCCATCGTCCGGCGTCTCCAGCCCCGCGATCATGCGCAGGATGGTGGTCTTGCCGCAGCCGGACGGCCCCAGGAGCGTGACGAACTCGCCCTGGGCGATGTCCAGGGACACCCCGTCCACCGCCGTCACGGCGCCGAAACGCTTGGTCAGTTTTATGAGCTGCAGGTGCTGCATGGCTGAAGCCTCCCGCCCTGCCCGGGTCAGAAATACGCCTGGCGCGACTGGCCGCCCAGCCAGTGCCGGGTGATCACCAGCACGATCATCATCAGGACGACTTGCACGATCCCCAGCACTGCCGCCTCCCCGAGCTGGAAGAACTGCATCCGCTCTAGGATCCCGATGGAGATGGGCCGGTTGTCGGCGATGTAGAGCATGATGGACCCGGTGAACTCGCCGAAACCGTGCACAAACATGAGCAGCGCCCCCGACAGCACCCCCGGCATGACGATGGGCAGGATGACCCGGCGAAACACGGTGAGCCAGTTCGCGCCCAAGCTCAAGGCGGCCTCGATCAGCGAGTTGTCCAGCTGCTGCAGCGACGCCGAGGTGGACCGCACGATGAGGGGCATCAAGTTGACGAAATACGCCAGGGGCAGGATCCAGAAGGTGCCCACCAGCACCCGGCCAAAGGTGATGGGCAGCGGCCGGTTGAAGGCGATGATCATGCTGATGGCCACGATGGTCGCGGGCAGCGCCCACGGAATCATGATCAGGGCGTCCAACAGCGGCCGCCCCACAAACCGGCCCTTGGTGACCAGGTACGACGCCACCAGGGCAAACAGCACTCCAGCCAGCGTCGCCAGGCCCGCCATAATGGCGCTGTTTTTGATGGGCACCCATAGCTGGGGCCGGGTAAATAGGAAGCCGTAATTCTCAAAGGACAACACCGGCGGCACCGTCTGCCATGTCCACGTGCCCGTCGGCACCAGCGAGATGATGAAGAGCATGATGTGCGGCAAGAGCAGCACCAGGCTGAAAATAATGCTCAGCACGACGGCGGCGTAGCGGGCCGGGCCGCGGCTCATTTGGATGGGCCTGAGGCCCAGGCCCTTGCCCAGCGAGGTGTACTGGGAGCGCCCTTCGTACCAGCGCAGCGTCAGGACAACAAGGACGCAGATGAGGCCGAGCACGACGGCCTGCGTCGCGGCCATCTCCATGTTGCCGTTGAGCTTGGACATGAAGATCTGGATGCTCAGGACCCGGAAGCGATCCCCCAGCATATAGGGAGCGCTGAAGGACGACATGGACACCATGAATACGATAAGGGCCGCCGCGACGAAAGCCGGCATGAGCATGGGCATCGTCACCCGTCGCAGGGTGTACCACCGGGATGCGCCCAGCACCGCTGCGGCTTCCTCGATGGAATGATCAAAGCGCTCCAGGGCCGCGGAGATGAGCATGTAGAAGTAGATGAACTGGGTGTAGACGTGGATCAGCAGGATTCCGCTGAAACCCTTGAGTGCGAAGGGGGCCCGCGCCAGGCCCAGCCAGTCCCTGATGAGCCCCGGCACGATGCCGGCTTCCCCAAACAGCCACATGTAGGAGATGACGCTCACCAGCGGCGGGAACACGATGGGCGTGACGACCAGGGTGGCGAACACCGAGCTCCCGGGAAACCGGTAGCGGTGATAGAAGAAGGCCAGCGCCGCGCCCACGACCGCGCTCAAGAGCACCGTCCAGAAGGACAGGTACAGGCTGTTGCGCAGGGCTTCCAGGTTGATGGGACGCTCCAGGTTAAAGAACTCCCGGTAGTTGGCAAGCGTCAGCTCCCCGCCGCGGGTCAGGCTCAAGAGCACCGTCTGCAGCAGCGGGTAGCCCACGTAGCTGAGCAGGATACCCAGCACCACCAGCACCAAGAGGTACGTGCGGGCCTTGACCCTGAGCCTCCCCCAGCGATGAGCGAAGGGGGCCGGTTCGTTAGAGGCCCGGGGGTGCTCTTCCCGTGGGGGCGCAGGCGCCACTGCCGGGACTCCGGTTTCCGCGCTCATGGTATCCCCCCATTGCGGCGGGGCGCGGGGCTTAGCCGCCCCGCGCCCCGTGTTACCTTACCGGCTGCGACCCCGGATCGTCTGATCCCACTGCTGCATCCACTCGTCGCCGTACTGGGAAAGCACTTCCCAGTCGAGGTCGAGCGGCTTCACCTCGGTCCGCATCCACGCGGGCAAAACGTCCCTCGGGATGTCGCTGCGGGCCGGCAGGCGGTTGAACTCCGTCGCGAACCGGGTCAGGACTTCCTTGGACGTGACGAACTCGTAGAAGGCCCGGGCCGCGTTGGGATGGGGCGCCCCGTTGACGATCGCGATGCCGTCCACGATGACGGGCGTGCCGCTGGCGGGCACCAGGTAGGCGAAGGGCATGCCCTGGCTAATCTGGGTCTCGACGTCGGGAATGTTCCAGACGGTGATGTCGCCGACGCCCCGGGCCAACTCCTGGAACATGATCGTGGAGTGGGACGAGTAGGACCGCGTGTTCGCGTCCAGCTTGCGCAGCCACTCATAGCCCGCTTCCGGCGAACCGGTTTCCTTGAAGAACCGGTACACCATGGCGATGTACATGGTGCGGGTCGTGCCGGCCGCGAGGGGGTCGCGGATCACGATGCGGTCTCTCCACTTGGGATCCAGCAGGTCGTCCCAGTCCTTGGGCGCCTCCGCCGGGCTGACCGTGCGCGTGTTGTACACGATAACCAGCGGCGTCAGGAAGGTGCCGTAGAAGTAGTGGTCGGGGTCGCGGTAGGCGGGGTTGATCGCGTCGGTGGCGCTGGGGATGTAGGGCTGCAGCAGTCCCTCCCGCTTGCCCTGCAGGTACAGGTTGGTCGGCGCACCCCACCAGATGTCGGCCTGGGGGTTGCCCCGCTCAGCGCGGATCCGGTCCAGGACCTCCTGCGCGCCTAGGAACAGGTAGTCCACGCGCACGTTGGGATACAGCTTCTGGAACTCCTCGACGAACACCCGGCCCTGGTCGCCGTGGGGCGAGTAGATCACCAACCGGTCCTCAAGCGCCCCCTCCTGGGCGGAGGCGGCGGCGGCGAGGACCAGCACGAGGACCAGCGTGATCCACCACCGGGAAGTGAGGAGAGCATGGAAATTTGGCACTGGGAACACCTCCACAGCAGGTACTTGTCCGGTGCGCCGTCATGGCCCGACACTACTCACCTGCTTCCTTCCCTGCTCTGCCGTCCATCACCTCCCGGCGGCGGCCGCCAGCCAGCTTGCCAACGCTCCCCAGCGGTCCCCTCGCGATGACGCCCCGACCTCATCCGGTTGCGTCCCCGGCAATCCCATCGAGGCTACGCTGCCGGCGGCGGGCCCGCCAATACGACCGAGCGTGTCAGATGCCGCGGCCGGTCGGGATCCAGCCCCCGGTGCAGGGCGGTCTTGAGGGCGACCCGCTGCAGGCGCACCAGCGCCACCAGCGGGTCGGTGCCGGGGACATGCACCCGCGCACCGGTCCGCTCAATGTCCGCGGCGAGGGCGACGATGCGCCCCTCCGCAGGGTCCAGGATCTCGACATGCGTGCGGGGCCCTGCGCAGCTTAAGGGCCCATGGCGGTATTCCAGGGGAACATAGCGCTCGGTCCACAGCTGCGCCATCTCCTGCAACTTCAGCGCGGCTTCGCACGCGACACCGAAACGCCAACCCGAACCCAGCACGACCACGTGCTCATGCTCGGTCAGGGGCGCCACGTCTTCCGCGAGCGACCGGCGCAGCTCGCTGGGAAGGTACTCCGGCGGGGCGCCGCCGGCGAGGCGGTCGGCCGCGGCCCTGAGCAGCAGCATGGCCGTGGTGGCCGACCCGGTCTGCACGACGCTTTCCTCGCGCACGTAGGCCAAGGAGATGAGCTCATCGGCCGCCTGCGCAAGCGGGCTGTCGGGTTCGCCCGTCAAAGCCACCGTCACGCTGCCGCCCCGCTTGGCCGCGCCGAGGGCCTCCAGCACCTCGGTGGTGGTCCCGCTGCGGCTGATCAGGATCGCCAGCTCGCCGTCCCGAGGCGTATATTCAGACGCCGGCACGGCGCGAGCGCGGGCGATGCCGAGGGCCTCGAAATAGCGGGCGGCGGCGATGCCCACGTAATAGGAACTGCCCGCGCCCACCAGGGCGATGCCCGCTCCCGTGCGGCCCTTGAGCCACGCCGCCACGTCGCGGCTCTGCTCCAGGGCCTTTTCCCAAAGGTCCGGTTGGGAAACGATTTCCCTCTCCGTATGGGTCACGTCGATTCCACCTCTCGCTTTCATTGTAGGGGGTCATGGATCAGAAGTCAACATCGGCTTGCGCGATTGTGCGCGTTTCTAGGCCGATAGTCGCTCGATATTGCGCGAATCCGGCCGGTGTGGTATTGTCAAACGGGAAACCCGTACAGACACGGAAAACGCTGCCGACATGGCAAGCCGCTGAAGACGCGGGAAGGCGCAGGGGTCGACGAGGATTATGATGAAAGAAGAGCGGCACGAGCACATCCTCAGCGAGCTGGCCCAGCGGGGCGCCGTCTCCGTGGTCAGCGTGGCGCAGCGCCTCGGCGTCTCCGAGGCCACCATCCGCCGCGACCTGGACGAGCTGGCCCGCTTGGGCAAGCTGCACCGCACCCACGGCGGCGCCATAGCCATCGACCAGCGCGAGGAGCTGCCCATCGACCTTAAGGTCACGTCTTATGCGGCCGAAAAGCGGCGGATCGGCGCGGCCACGGCCGCCCTCATCCAGCCCGGGCAAGTCGTCGGCTGCAGCGGCGGCACCACCGTGGCGCATGTGGCCAGGGCCTTGCGGGGCAAACGGATCTTGGTGGTCACCAACGCCATCAACATCGCCCTCGAGCTGGCCACATCGGAGGAAACCGAAGTGATCGTCAGCGGCGGGAGCCTGCGGGGCAAGTCTCTGGAACTGGTGGGCCCGGTGGCCGAGCGCACCTTCCGGGATCTGTACGTGGACGTGGCCATCATGGGCGTCGACGGGATTTCCCTGGAGCACGGGCTGACCACTTACCACATCAGCGAGGCCCATGCCAACCGGGTGCTTATGGACCAGGCGCGGGAGGTGTGGGTGGTCGCCGACCACAGCAAGGTCGACAAGGTCACCCCTGCGTTCATCGGCCCGCTGTCCCGGATCCGCCGGTTCATCACCGACACGGAGGCACCCGCGCCGTTCCTGGAGGAGCTTCGCCGGCGGGGCATCGACGTCATCAGCGTTTGACGCACGTCCTTTGATGCACGTCCTTTGATGCACGTCTTTTGATGCACGTCTTCGGAGGGCACGCCGTGATCGTCACCGTCACCCTCAACGCGTCCTTGGATAAGACGTATTCAGTGCCCGGCTTTGCCGCGGGCCGGGATCTGCCCGCCGCGCGCGTGGAATGCACCCCGGGCGGCAAAGGCCTCAACGTGGCGTCCTTTGCCCAGGCGTTGGGCGCGGAAGTGCTCGCCACAGGCATCCTCGGCGGCCACACGGGCCGCCACATCCAGGACCTGCTCGCAGCCCGGGGCATCCCCCACGACTTTGTCTGGGTGCCGGGCGAATCCCGCAGCTGCCACATCATCCACGATCCTCAAGCCAATACCTTGACCCAGGTGCGGGAACCCGGTCCCGTGGTGCCTCCCGGCACCCGTGCGGCCGTGGCGGAGAAAGTGCGGGCCCTGGCCAGGCAGGCCAGCATCGTCGTCATGTCGGGCAGCCTGCCGCCTGGGCTGGAGAGCGACGTGTACCGGGAGCTGGTCGCCATCGTCCGGGCCCAGCAGGTGCCGGTCATCCTGGACGCGTCCGGCGAGCCGCTCGCTCTTGGCCTTGAAGCCCAGCCGTGGCTGATCAAGCCCAACCTCGAGGAGCTTGCAGACCTGGCCCGCCGGCTGGGGATTGAGGCGGGCGCCGCCGGGCCGGCTGCCCTCCTGTCGCAGGCCACCGGAACACACCCGCCTCCGGCGGAGGCTGAAGCCCTCCGCCGATGGGCCGCTGCCGTGGCGCGGCACGTGCACGAGCGCTTCCAGGTGCGGGTGGTGGCGTCCCTCGGCCCTCTAGGTGCGGTGGTGGTCGACCGCGGCGAAGCGTACGCCGTCGTGCCGCCGCCCGTCACAGCGGTCAACACCATCAGCTGCGGCGACGCGCTGGTGGCGGGCATCGCCGTGGCATGGACGCGGGACCAGGACCTCACGAAGGCGGTGCGGCTCGGGGTCGCCGCCGCCACGGCGAAAGCCCGCATCTTCTCCACCGGCCAGCTGCACCCGGCCGACGTTGCCCAGCTGCTTTCCCAAGTGGAAACGCACGCGATCGCGGGCAACTGATCACCCGGGCAACGTCACCGGTCGCCCTCGGCAGGCACCCGGTACGACGTGCTCCCGCCCGGGGCCTGGCGCCCCGGAGCCGTCAGCGGTGCTTCCAAACAGGAGCGCGCTTTTCGAGAAACGCGCACATGCCCTCCTGCGCGTCGGCCGCCAGCGAGTTGAGGGTCATGACTTCCTTGGTGTAGGCGTAGGCGTGATGCTGCGGCATCTCCACCTGGCGGTAAAACGCCTGCTTGCCGACGGCCAGCACGTAGGCGCTGGCCTGCGCGATCTTGCGGGCGAGCTCCAGCGTCGCCGCCTCCAGCTCGTCGTCGGGCACCACGCGGCTGGCAAGCCCGTGCACCAGGGCTTCCTGGGCGGTGATGGGATCGCCCGTCAGCAGCATGTCCAGGGCCTTCTTGCGGCCCACGGCCCGGCTCAGGGCCACCATGGGCGTCGAGCAGAAGAGTCCGATCTTCACCCCCGGCGTGGCGAAGCGGGCGCTCTCGGCGGCCACCACCAGGTCGCACGTCGCCGCCAGTTGGCAGCCCGCGGCGGTGGCGATGCCGTGCACCTGGGCGATGACGGGCTGCGGGATCGACTGGATGGTTTCCATCAGCTCGGTGCAGGTGTCAAAGAGCTCCCGGTAAAACGCCGGCTCCGCCCCCACCATCTCGCTCAAGTCGTGGCCCGCGCAAAAGGCCGGGCCCGCGCCCCGCAGGATGACAACCTGCGCCTTGCGCTCGCGCCCGATCCCTCGAAACGCGTGGATCAGCTCCCGCATGTGGGCCAGGGACAAGGCGTTGCGCTTGTGGGGCCGGTTCATGGTGATGATGGCCACCGGCCCGTCCTCCGACACCAGGATGTGCTCGTAGGCCTGCAACGGCACAGCAGACATTGAGATTTCCCCCTCTCAAGGTGCTCTCGTCGACGGTGCTCTCGTCGACCCGTTCGTGCGCCCGGCGCAAAGCGTTTCCCGGACCCTTCACACAGCCAAATACCGGCCGGCGGCCTCCTCGTCGGCCAGCAGCTCCTCGACCGTGCCTTCCCGCCGGATGGCGCCCTTGTGGATGAGGTAGCCGCGCCGGGCGAGCATGGCGGCAAAGCGCACGTTTTGCTCCGCCAGCAGGATGCTGATCCCTTGCGCAGCGATGGCGGCGATGCGGGACAGCAGCTGCTCCACCACCACCGGCGCGAGCCCGTCGGTGGGCTCGTCGAGCAGGATCAGCGACGGGTTGGTCACCAGCGCTCTGGCCAGGGCCAGCATGCGCTGCTCCCCGCCGCTCAAGAAGCCGCTCAACTGCCGGCGCCGCTCGGCGAGCACGGGAAAAAGCTCGTAGATCTCCTCCCGGGGCCGGCGGTTGGGGTGCGCGGCCTCGGCCACCTCCAGGCTCTCCTCCACCGTCAGGTTGGCGAACATGCGCCGGTCCTGGGGAACGTAGGCTATGCCGGCCCGGGCGCGGGCATGCGCCGGCCAGCGGGTGATGTCCTGTCCCTGCCAGCGGACGGTGCCCTGCCACGGGCGCACGTGCCCCATGAGTGTGCGCAGCGCGGTCGTCTTGCCGGCCCCGTTGCGGCCCACCAGGGCCACCACCTCGCCCCGGCCGACGGCAAGGGAAAGCCCGTGCAGGATGCGGCTTGCCCCGATGGCGGCGTGCACGTCATGCGCGGCCAGCAAAGGTTCCACCCAGGTACACCTCCTTGACCGCGGGGTTGCGGCGGATGTCGCCGGGCGCGCCGTCGGCCAGCACCCGGCCCTGGTGCAGCACGACGACCCGGTCGGCCATGGAAAAGACGATGTCCATGTCGTGCTCGATGAGCACCACCGTCACGCCGCCGGCCGTCACCATCTCCCGCAGGGTGCCGATGACGCGCTCGGTTTCGCCGGGCGCGAGGCCCGCCGCCGGCTCATCGAGCAACAGGAGCCGCGGCTGCGTGGCCAGGGCCATGGCCACCTCGACGAGCTTCTGGTCCGCGTGGGACATTTGCCCGACCGGCCGCTCGGCCTGATCCGCGAGCCCCACCCGGCTGAGAAGCTCGAGCGCCTCCGCCCGGGCCGGGTGGCGAGTGTAGGACCCCCAGAGCCGCGCGGTCTCCCTGCGGCGCGCGAGGCACGGCAGCAGGACGTTCTCCAGCGCCGTCAAGTCGGGAAAGACGCTCGTGATCTGGAACGTGCGGGCCAGGCCCGCCCGGACGATGGCCGCCGGCGGCCAGCCGGTGATGTCCTGGCCGTCCAGGTGCACGCGCCCGGCGTCAGGCTCGATGGCGCCGGTCACCAGGTGAAACAAGGTCGTCTTGCCCGCGCCGTTGGGGCCGATGACGGCGGTCAGCTCGCCCTCCTTGACCTCCAGGTCGACGCCGTCCACCGCCCGCACGCTGCCGAAGTGCTTGCGCAGGCCTTCGATCTTGAGCAGGGCCGCCACGTCACACCGCCTCCTCACCGGGATCGCCGGCCTTGATGGGCGGCGATGGCGCGCGCCAGCCGACGGCCGCGTCCCGCACCGCTCCCCCCACGCCGCCCGGCAGGAAAAGCACCAGCAGCACGACCGCCGTGCCCACCAGCAGCGGCCAGTACTCGGTTTCCGAGGCGACGAAGTCCTTGAGCAGCGTGATGAGGGCCGCGCCGAGCACGGGCCCGCCAAAGACGGCGGGGCCGCCGAGGAGCGTCATCATCACCGGTTCCGCCGACCACATCCAGTCGGCCAAGACCGGGGTGATGGTGCCCTGGTAGGGCGCGAAGAGGGCGCCCGCCAGGCCGCAGAAAAGGCCCGACACGGTGAAGGCGGCCAGCCGGTAGCGGCGCATGGGGAGGCCAAGGTAGTCGACCCGGCGGTGGTTGTCCCGCACGGCGCGCAACGCGAGGCCAAAGGGCGAGCGGGTGATGCGCCAGAGGACGTACAGCGCCCCCGCCACGACGGCGAGGGTGAAGTAGTAGAAGTGCAGCGTCGGGGCGAGGCTGACCGCCCACGCGCCGAGGTCCAGCGGCGGGCGGGGGATGCCGCCGATGCCGTCGGAGCCCCCCGTCACCTCTCGCCAGCGCCACAAGGCCACAAAGATGAGCTGGCCGCAGGCGAGGGTGACCATGGCGAAGTAGATCTCGTCCCGGCGGACGCACAGGTAGCCGACGACGAGGGCCGCGGCGGCCGCGAGGACGGCCCCGGCGATGAGGCCCACGGGCAGCGACGGCCACGGGCCCTTGAGCCACAGGGCGCACGCGTAGGCGCCGATGGCGAAGTACGCCGCCTGGCCGAAGGACAAGAGCCCCGTGTAGCCGAAGAGCAGGTTGAACGCGGCGGCGAAGAGTCCGAGGATCAGGATCTCGGTCAACAGGTGCACGTGAAACTCCCGCAGCACCAAGGGAAGGACCGCCGCCACGGCCACGAACACCGGCCACGGCCACCCGCCGCGCTCCGTCCAGGCCGAGTTCCTGCGGTTCATCGAGAACGAGCCCGCGCGCGCCATCACCGGGCACCTCCCTGCCCCAACAGCCCCCGGGGCCGGAGGATGAGCACCAGCGCCATGGCCAGGAACATGAAGGCCATGTTCCACTCGGGCATGATCATGAGGCCAAAGGCGTTGAGCTGGCCCACGAGCAGCGACCCCAGCGCCGCGCCGCCCAGGCTCCCGAGGCCGCCGATGACCACCACGGCGAAGGCGTAGAGCATGGTTTCCAACGCCTCCGGCGCGTGGGTGGCCATGATGGTCCCCATGAGCACGCCGCCGAAACCCGTCAGGAACGCCCCGGCGGTGAACACCGCCGTGTAGACCAGCGGCACGTTGATGCCCAGGGACGCCGCCATCTCCCTATCCTCGGCGCACGCCCGGATGATGCGCCCGGGCCGGGTGCGGGTGAGGAAAAGCCAAAGCCCAAGCCCCAGGGCCGCGGCGACCCCGATGCTGAACAGGTACGAGACCGGGTAGACGATGCCAAAAACCTCCACGACGCCCCGCAAGAGCGGCGGCTCGGGCAGGATCTTGTAGTCCACGCCCCAGCCGATCTTGAGCAGGTCGTGAATAATCAGCACCAGCCCAAAGGTGAGGATGAGCACGTACGTCGGCGGCCGCCCGTACATGGGCCTGAGCAGCCCGATCTCGATGAGCGCCCCGAGCGCGGCCACCGCCAGCGGCGCAAGCAGGAGCGCCGCCCACCAGCTGCCCAAAAGCGACACCACCGACAGGGCGATGTACACCGCGGCGATGTGCAGGGCGCCGTGGGCCAGGTTGAGCACCCGCATGACGCCAAAGATCAGCGACAGCCCCACCGCGACCAGGTACAAGTGGGACGCCTGGCTCAAGCCATTGAGAAACAGCGTGCCGTACAGCTGCCAGTCGATGCGTGCGATGAGGCCGCCGGCCGCTTCCACCGCGTGGTGGAAGTGGCCGGCGTGCCCGGCACCGGTTGTGGCCAGCAACCCGTCCATCGGTGTCCCGTCCCTTCACGCGCCG
Source organism: Limnochordales bacterium (assembly GCA_036564115.1). Taxonomy (GTDB): domain Bacteria; phylum Bacillota; class Limnochordia; order Limnochordales; family ZCTH02-B6; genus ZCTH02-B6. The sequence goes on along the minus strand of DATCLD010000253.1, from coordinate 4,056 downwards.
ATGATGTAGCGGTAGTAGTCGGGCCGCTCGCCGCTTTGCCGCAGGCGCAGCACCTGCTCGACGCTGGGCGTGATCTCCTCGCCCTTGAACCACTGGAGGTCCGTGATGCGCCGCCTGAACGGCAGGTCAGGCGCCTCCACGGTGCGCCCCCAGGCCTGGTCGTGGACGATCTGGTGGTCTTCCTTGCGGATGTAGCCCTTGTACCCTGGGAAGTCCACCTCCAGCCCCTCGAGGGCCGCGATCAGGTCGTCGGTGCCGGTGGTGCCCGCGAGCTCCGCCGCCTTCTTGAACGCCCAAACCGCCGTGTAGGTGGCGTGGGCCGTCGAGTGCGGGTACTCGCCAAAGCGGGCGTAGTAGGCCTCCACAAATGTGCGGTTGGCCTGCTCGCGCCCGGCTTGCGGCGCCTCAAACCAATACCCGTGCGCGTTGCTGTGCAGGTTCTCGGGCACTTCCTCGCCCAGCGCGTACAGCACATCCAGCGCCAGCGCCGCCGGCGAGAAGAGGGCGATGCCGTCCAGGAAGCGGAAGCGCCGCATTTGCCGGATGAGGTTGACCGCGTCGCCGCCCCACATGGCGCTCACCACCGCCTCGGGCCGCGCCGCCCGCAGGCGCGTGATGTGGCTGGTGAAATCGGGGGCGCCGAAGGCCGGCCACGCCTGGACGTCCAGGATCTGGATGTCCGGCCGCAGCTGCTTGAGGTAGCTGATGAACGACCCCCAGGTTTCGTAGCCGTAGGCGTAGTTGGGAGCGATGACCGACCACCGCCGGTAGGGAAACCGGGCTGCGTAGAGGGCGCCGGCCATGCCCTCCTGGTCCGAGTTGCTGTGCACCCGGAAGATGTACTTGTTGAACCGCTGCACCGTCGCCTCGGCGCTGGTGGCGCAGGTGCCGATGAGCACCTTGTTGAGGGACGGCAGCTGCTCGAGGATCGAGAGCAGCACGCCGCTGTGGTTGACGCCGATGAGGACGTCCACGTTGTCCTCAAGCACCAGCTTCCGGGCGCGCCGCACTCCCACGTCCGGCGCCGAGGCGTCGTCCTCCACAATCAGCTCCACCGGCCGGCCCAGGATGCCGCCGGCGGCGTTGACCTGCTCAACGGCCAGGGTCGCGCCGTCCCGGGTCACCCGGCCCCAGACGCTGACCGCGCCCGTGAGCGACCCGATGACGCCCACCTTGACGGGCCGCGCCGCGGCCGCCCGCGCCAGCGTCCCATACAGGCCCGCCGGTGCGGCCAATAGGGCCGCCGCGGAGGCGCCAAGGCGCAGGAAGTCGCGGCGGGTGAGCCGGCCAACCGGTGCGGGTTCGCCGTCAGCCGCCGCTCCCGGCCGGCGCGATGCATGGGTGACGTTCGTGAAGTGGGCGACGTTCGTGAAACCGGCATTGCCTGCCGGGCTGGTTCCGATGGTTGCGTGCACTGGGCGCACGCTGCTCCGCTCGCTCACTGGTCTTAGCTCCTCTCCGCTTCGCTTGTCTGGGCCACAGGCTGCGCCGCGCTTTCCACCCGCAGCTGGCGCCGGAGCGTCTTGCCCGAGGCGCTGCGGGGGATCTCCTCGACGAACTCCACCTCCGCCGGGACCTTGTAACGGGCCAGCCGCTCCCGGCAGTAAGCGATCAGATCGTCCGCGGAAACCCCGGCCCCGGGTTTCCGGACGACAAACGCCTTGGGCACCTCGCCCTTGTCGGGGTGGGGGATGCCGACCACCGCCGCGTCCGCCACGTCCGGATGGGCGTGCAGCACCTCTTCCACCTCGCGCGGGTACACCTTCTCGCCGGCCACGTTGATCATGTCCTTGACCCGGTCGACGATGTAGACGTAGCCGTCCTCGTCCATGCGCACGAGATCGCCGGTCTTAAACCACCCGTCGGGCGTGATGGCCTGCCGGGTCGCGTCCGGCCGGCGCCAGTAGCCAAGCATGATGGCCGTGCCCCGGGCCCACAGCTCGCCCACCTCGCCGGGCGGAGCCGGCGTGCCGTCGGGGGAAACCACCTTGAGCTCAGTGTCCCCGACCGCCCGGCCGCAGGACCCGGGCCGGGTTTCCGACCAGTGGGTGGTGGTGATGACGGGGGACGTCTCGGTCAGCCCGTACGACTCGGCGTATTGGATGCCAAAGTCCCCGCGCAGCCGCTCGATGAGCTCCACGGGGGTCGGAGCCGCGGCCGAGTGGGCCACCTTGAGGGACGCGAGCGCCTCGCGGCTGCCCGGCGCCCGCAGCATGAAGCGGTACATGGCCGCCACGCCCAGGAACTGGGTGGCCTGCTCGCGGCGGACGAGCTCCAGCGCCTCCTCCGTCCGAAACCGGCGCAGGATGAGCGCCGTGCCGCCGGCCCAGAAGATGGCCAGCGCGCCGTTGATCAGGCCCCAGCAGTGGAACAAGGGCGCGCCGATGGCCAGCCGATCGTCCGGGCCGTAGTGGATCGCGGCGAAGCGCGTCGCGTTGTCCACGATGTTGCGGTGGGAGAGCATGACGCCCTTCGGCTTGCCGGTGGTGCCCGAAGTGTACATGAGGGTCGAAAGGGCGTCAGGATCGGGCGTCCAGCTCTCAAACAGCCCAACCGGCACGGCCTCCGGCTGGCTGTTGAGCCGGTCCGGCTCGCCCGACAGCTTGCCGGCCAGGTTCCGTGCGAGCTTCACGCCGGGTTTCCCGGCCAGCTTCTCGTCCAGCTCATCGGCCAGCGCCTCCGCCAGCTCTTCGTGGTGCGGCCGCGCGGACGACCCGTTGAGAAAGCTGGAGAAGGTCTCGGTCTGGGGCCGCGCCCAGCGGGCGGGCCAGGGGCCGTCGCCCGGTGCGGGCGCGACCAGCACCCGCTCCAGGGTTTCCGGCAGGTCGTGGCGGTTGGCCAGCAGGCGCCAGCGGGCGCCATCGGTCACGAACACGCGGGTGTTGGAGTCAGCCAGGATGAAGGCCACCTCGGGCCCTTGCAGGGTACCGTTGACGATGTTGGTGACGTGGCCGGCCCGGGCGGTGCCCAGGTACGCGATGATGAGCTCCGGCACGCTCTCGGTGAAAATCGACACGACGCTAGGGCGGGGCAGCTGCAGGGCGGAGAGGCTCGCGGCAAACCGGTCGATGGCCGCGTCCAACTGGGCGTAGGTCCAGCTCTGCCCTTCAAACACCAGTGCCCGGCGATGGCCCGCCTTCCGCGCCGTGATGCGCACGATGTCCGACACGTTGGGGCAAATCTTCACGATCTCGGCTCCGCTGTAGGCTGCAGCGGACATGCCGCCTCCTCCTTTCGGCCAACATGCATCAAAAAAGCCTCTCCACGAGGAGAGGCGACACGTTACGCTTGCGTTCGCACCCCCCTCTCATCTCTCAGGACGCTTGGGTCCTGCAGGAATTGGCACCGCTGCAGCAAATGAGCTGCCGGTTGCCGGGCTTCATCGGGCCAGTCCCTCCGCCACTCTCGATAAGAGCGGGCAATCGCTCTTGATTCAGTTGTAGGAATATCCGGTTTTCCGGCCGGTATTGGCTACAATGGTAAAACCACGGGGACGGTACGTCAAGTACTTTATTGCAACTGGCGGTGCTGTGGCAGGCAACACGCCCCCGTGATACAATTCAAGCAGGCAGCGATCGTGGTGTATGCAGACTTGGGGGTGTCCGCTCTGCCCACCCATCCCCCGTTTGCCCGCAAGGAATTTGACCGTTGGCTCGCCCAGGCCAAGCATACGCTGGGATCCGCGCGGCGGGACCTGGAGCATGCCGACTTCGTGTGGGCTTCGTTCAAGGCACAACAGGCGGCCGAATACGCAGTGAAAGGCTTGGCGCGAGGACTGGGCCTGCCCGCGACAGGCCATGCGGTCACGCGCCTGTTGAAGGAAGCCAGTGCCGCGGGCCTGCCCATGCCTCAGGAACACATGCGCGACGCGCGAACCCTGGATCGGCACTACGTTCCTCCACGCTATCCCGACGTCTACCCAGAGGGCTCACCCGTTGAGTTTTACGACCAGGAAACCGCGGAAGAGGCATTGGCAGCTGCGGAACGGATTATTGCCGCGGTTGAGCGGTGGGTGGAGCAGTACCTCTACGGCGAGGATGGTGGCGAGTAGCCGTG
>DATCLD010000252.1:0-7006 GCA_036564115.1 Limnochordales bacterium | reverse complement strand
GCCCCGGGCGTTGATCTGGTCAACGACAATCTGCACGGAGTTGACCGCCATCTCGCCCTCCAGCGCCCACGGGCCCGTAATCGGCCCCTGCAGGCCGATCCGGATCGGCTGCTGCGCGCTGGCCGGAACAACGCCCGCCAGACCTAGCGCGAAACCGAGGGCGAGCACCAGGGCAAACGCCCAGGCGCGCGCCCGCCCCTGCGTCGAGACAAAGATCCGACGATGCAAGAAGGTTCCCTCCTGCTCCCAGTATGATATTGAATATTCTCCGTTGAGACTCTTCGGCGCAGCGTATGGGGATACCTGCTCTTTTGCGAGAATTCGCGCGAGGTGGGTGCACTTACCAGGCGCGTCGGGACTAGGCGCGTCGGTACCAGGCGCGTCGGCGGTGCCCCTGGAGGCCCGGAGCAAGTCCGCACCGGGCCGCGATATGACCAGACGCGCGTCCGCAGCGGGCTACGAGGCTATGATCGGACGCGCGCCGGCACAGCGCTGGCGGTTTCACCGACGGGAACGAAACCGTCGGACGAGATCCATTGCAGGATCGATGTGGTCTGATCTCCGGTAAAAAGGGACACGACCGCTACGCCGGGCACGACGGGCAGCTGGCCGGTGCCAAAGCCGTTGGTCGGCACTGAGACGGTGACTTCGATGGTGTGCCCTTCCACCTCGGCGCTCGGCAGCTCCACGGTCCGCAACTCGTCCCCGGATACCTCCAGCTCCTCCATGCGGATGAGTTCTTTGGCGCCGCCGTTCAAGCGGGAAACCGTTACGCTTGAACGGTGAGGCTGGTTTTCCAGGTTGGCGAGAAACACCCGCACCGACACCACCTGGGCGGCGGGCAACTGGGCCACAGGAAACATGCCAGTGGTCAAGGTTACAGGCACGGAGCGATTCCCCCTCCAAACGGCCAGACTAAGCAGCGACTAAACTGGGCGACTCCAGGCCGCACGAGACCGACATCGCGGTTCTAAACCGGCACAAAGTCCGCAGGCGACTTGTAGACACGGACGATGATGGCCCCGTCGGCCAGGAAGTACTGGGTGACCGATGCCGTGGGCACCAAGAGATCGGACGGGAGCTCGACGTCGATCCGGACCGTTTGGCCCCCGAGCCCGTCGACGGTCACCTGCTGCACGCCCCCCGCGGGCACCGTGAGGGAACGAAAGAACACCGTCCGGAGCTCATCGTCTTCCACGCGCCGCACCCAAACGTTGGCGGTCTGCTCTTGGTCCGCGAAGCTGCTAATCAGTATGACCAGCTGGATGATGCTGTCGTCGGGCACGGCAAACAGGCCGGTGGTGCGCAGGCCCCTCACCCCCAGCTCGTCCCGGAACGGCTGGTTCCGCGGGAGACCGGGGGCTAGGTCGGCCGGCGCTGCGGCTGCTCTGAGCGGGGATTCAGCTGGGCCGGTGGATGCTTTCGTCACCTGGGCTGCAGTCTCCGTCACCTCGGCTGCAGTCTCCGTTACCTCGGCTGCAGTCTCCGTTACCCGGGTCGCACTCTCCGTCACGTCGGCTGCGGTCTCCGCCACCGGGGCTGCAGCCTCCGTCACCTGGGCTTCCACTTCGGTCACCTGGGCCGCCGCTCCGGTCACCTGGGCTGGCCCATCCGTGGCCTGGACTGCCGCATCCGCTGCCTCGGCTGGTGCACCCGTTGCCTCAGCAGAGGTTTCCGTCACCTGAGCCGCTGCCTCCGTCGCCTCGGCCATCGACTCGGCCTCCAAGGCCGGTGACTCGCCGGTTGCGGTCGGCTGCTCCTCCTCGTCGGTTGCGTAGGGGGCCAACTCCGGCGGCAGCTCCGGCGCCGTGTCAAAAGTTGTCCGCGAGCGAGCCGTCCCCCGCCGGCGCCGGATGCGGATGATGGTACCGTCGGTGCGGGTGAGCACGAGGCGCTTCTTGATCCGGCTCACGATTCACTCCCCTTTTCCGCCGCCGCGGCCCAAGCGACAGGATCCGCGGCCGTAACGTAGGAATCCGTTACTGGTGCGCTATGATATGCGGGCATTGGGCTACGTGGCCCCACATCACCGCGGGCATAGCGCTGGCACAGGGGCGGGCTGCCCGCACCCGCGGGTTGTGAGGAGGCGTCCAGCGGCATGTCGTCGGTGTCAGCCGGGGAATCGAAGCGGGTTTTGATTGTCAACGCGGACGATCTCGGTCTTACGGACGGGGTCACGGAAGGCATCGTGCAGGCGTGGCGGGACGGCGTGGTGACCTCCGCGTCCGCCATGATCAACATGGAGGGGGCGGCCGAGCGGGTCGCCGCCGTGCACAGAGCGCACCCGGAGCTGCCCATCGGGCTGCACGTCAACATCACCGCCGGGCGGCCCGTGCTGCCGCCGGAACGGGTGCCGACCCTGGTGGACCGGGACGGCCAGTTTTACTCCATCGACACCATCCCCCTGCACCTCTTGCGCATGTCCCTCGACGAGCTCCGGGCCGAACTGCGGGCGCAGGCCGAGCGGCTCCTGGAAACCGGCGTCCGTTTCACCCACATCGATTACCACCACCACATCGTTGTGCTCTACACGCCCTTTTACCGCATCGTCCGGGAGCTGGCCAAAGAGTTCGGCGTTCCTGTGCGCCAACCCGTGCCGGCGTCAGTGAGCGGCGTCATCCGTTTCCCGAGCGCGATGAAGAGCTCGGCCGTGAGCCAGATGATGGGCTTCGCCGTCCGCCATCCCATCCTAGCCGCCCGCATGGTGCGCCACATGACCCCCGCCGCCGTGCGCCGCCAGGCGGAACTGCTGAAGCAGGACGGCGTGCGGGCGCCCGATTGGTTTATCGACGGGTTTTACGGAAACGCGACGGTGGAGAACTTCCTCTTCATGCTCGAGCGGCTGCCCGAGGGCATCAGTGAGGTAGTCGTCCACCCGGGGAAAGTAGACGAAACCCTGCGCCGCATGGGCGCAGGGTACATCGAGGAGCGCGAGGCGGAACTGGCCGTTCTAACGGACCCGCGCGTGCGGGAAGCCTGCGCGGCCTTTGGCGTTCAGCTAGCCAGCTACGAGATACTGCGCGCTTCGCCGCGGGCGTCGCTCGCGGTGGAAATGCCCAAGCGGGCATAGAGCGGGCAGTGGCGCACCGCGCCCTGGAAAAGCACGATGCCGCCCACCGCGGCCACGACCGCGGTCACCCAGGGCGCCCAGCCTAGCACGGGCGGGAGGATGACAAGCACAAGCCCAAGGACAATGCGGATGACGCGGTCGATGCCGCCCACGTTCTGGACGAGACCGGCGTTGCCAGCCATTGCCATCCCCTCCTTTGCTTTCCGCCTGAATAATATGATATCAAAGCCCGCGGGCTTAAGCAATGATTGGCGATTCTCGATGAACCCAGGTAGGCCAAGTTCTCGGGCGGCGCCAGCGGGGTGGGGGACGCAGCCGACGATGTGGGGGACGCTGCCGACTACCCCTCATCTTCGGGCGGGCCGAGCAAAAGCCTCGTCCTGCGCCGCACGGCGGGTGCACGCGCCGATCCCGCATCGCCCGCCGCGCCGGTGCGGGCGTCAGCGGCCGGTGTGCGGGCGCCTTCGGTCCGGGTGCGGTCGGACTGCGCGCTGCCGATGAGGGGGGGACGCACGCCGACCGCCGGCACCGGCAGGCGGAAAAGGGCCTTGAGCAGGCTCGGTCCATGAAAGGGAACGAGCGGGAACAGGTAGGGAACGTTCATGGAGCGGGTGAAGGCGAGCACGAGGAACCCCGCCACAAGTCCCGCCACCAACCCCCGTAGCTGGAAAAGCGCCGCGAGCGCCAGCAGCACGTAACGGTACAGGCGGATGCTGTAGCCGAACTCGAGACTGGGGACGGCGAAGTAGCCGATGGCGGCGACCGCCGTGTACAGTACGGTTTCCGGCACAAACAAGCCGACGGAAACCGCCAGGTCGCCCAGGAGGATGGCACCGACGATGCCCAACGACGTGGCCAACGCGGTCGGCGTGTGTATCAGGGCCATGCGGATCAGGTCAACGCCCATCTCCAGGATGAAAAACTGCAGCCACACGGGCACTGTGCTGGGTTCCCTGGGCCCGACGAACTGCAGCCACTCGGGCAGGGCGGGTTTCGAGAGATACAGCGCCAGCCACAGGGGCGTCAACACCGTGGCCATAAGGAATGCCGCCGCCCGTACCCAACGCAGGTACGTGCCGATGGGCGGTGACTGGAAAAACTCCTCGGCATGCTCGAAGAAGTGGAAGAGCGTAACGGGCAGGATCATGGCCATGGGCGTCGTGTCCACGAGCACAATGATGTGCCCCTCCAGCAGGTGCGCGATGGCCACATCCGGCCGTTCCGTGTAACGCACTTTGGGCAGCGGGTTCCAAGGGGACTTGACGATCACTTCCTCGAGGTTCTTCACGCCCATGGGCAGGGCGTCGAGACTGGCCTCCCGGATGCGCTGCTTGATCTGGTCCACGAGCCCGTGGTCGGCAAGGTCGGCGACGTAGCCGACGGCCACATCGGTGCGGGAGCGCCGGCCTACCTGGAACATTTCAAAGCGCAGCCGAGGATCCCGCAGGCGCCGGCGGATCATGGCGGTGTTGAAGACCAACGTCTCGGCCAGCCCTTCGTGGGACCCTCGCGTGACCTTTTCCAGGTCCGGTTCCTCGATGCTGCGGGTCGGGAACTCCCGCACGTCGATGGCGATGGCGGTATCCTCCCCGTCGATGAAAAGCACCATGGGGCCCGCCATGACCCACTCGACGGCCTTTTCGATGGTGTCGACCGTGTCCACTTCGAAGTAGGGGATGCGGCGGTCCAGGAGCTTGCGGACCACGTTGGGGACGATCTCGCCCCGCTGGGTGTCGAGGAGGCTCGAGTAGATGTCGACGGTGACCTTGTCTTTGATGAAACCGTCGACGAAGTAAAACACGGCTTTACGGCCGCCGATCTCCACCGGGCGCTCGAGGATGTCAAAGGAAATGCCGACGCCAAGGCGCGAGCGCATCTCGGCCCGGTTGACCTCGAGCTTCCGGCTGATGGGTGTTGCCGATTGCCCGTGCTGTGACATGCGGGGCGGCTCACCTCGCGTTTTGGTGTGCGGGCAAGCCTAAGCATTCCCCGCCGGGCGGGATGTAACCGGATAGCAAGCGTGTGAGGCGGCTGCCGTGCCAGGAGGCTAGAAGAACCGGACGCCGAAAAGCAGGAGGATGGCGATGATCACGGGCTGGTGGAGGATGTACACCGTGAGGGAATGGCGCCCCAGGAAGACCGCCGGCCGGGCCCACGCCGGGGCAGCGGAAGGCGCCGGCAGCCGGCCGGCGCGGTAGGCCAGGTACGCCCGGCCGAGGCCAACGCCCAAGAGGACGACGCCGAGCCAGGGGAAGATGGGGAAGTAATCGACCGACACGTAGTGCGGGGGCCGGAGGCCCAGCGGCAGGAGCCACACGGTGTTCACGGGGCGGTTCGCGAGCACCGGGCCGCCCACGAGAAACACGGCCGCCAGCGGGATGGAAAAGCGCTGGAGCCGCAAGATGGCGGGCGCCAGCAGCAGCACCGTGCCGATAAAGTGCAGCACGCCATAGGCGATGAACTGGGGCCCGAAGAGGGGCCAGGTGATGAGGCTTATCACTATGCCCCAGCCCAAAAGCTTGAGCCCCCGCTCCAGCCAGCGCCGCCGGGCAACCGCTGGGGGCGTGCGGGCTGCGAGCAGGATCAGGTTGAAACCCACCAGCAGCAGGAACGTGCTCGCGACCGAGCGGGCAAAGATGCGCCAGCCGCCAAGGGTCACATCACCTGGGTAGACGCCCACGAAGCTCAAGTCCCACATGGCATGGTAAAACACCATGCCGAGGACGGCAAAACCCCGCAGGGCGTCGATTGGCCACAGGCGATCCAGGGCTTTGGCCCTGGCAGCTACCGGCATGGAGGGCGATGGACCCCTTCCGCGAGACGCTTGTGCGTTCAGTCTCTAACCGGGATTTCGTCCAGCACCGTGATGCCCTCTGGCTCCACGCGGCACCGGTAGGCATAGGCTTCCACGCCGGCCGCCCGGGCGCGGGCCAGGGCCTGGGCGAAATCGGGATCCGCCACCCGGTGCGGTGCCAGGGCGTCGGCGTCGTCCCGCTGGACGAACCAGACGACCGCAGCCCTGAGGCCCTGCTGCACCGCCTCGGCCAGCTCAAGGAGGTGCCGCGTCCCCCGCGCCGTGGGCGCGTCGGGAAACAGGGCGAGGCCGTCCTCCACCAGGTTGCACGATTTCGTTTCCACAAGGCACGGCGGCCGGCCGGGAGCCTCCAGCAGGAAGTCGACGCGGCTGTGTCCCCAGCGCACCTCGGGCCGCCAGGAGGTGTACCCCCGGAAGGGAGGCAGACAGTCCTTCTCCAGGCAGCGGGCGAAAAGGCGGTTGGGCATGCGGGCGTCCACCGACACCCACCGGCCGGCGTAGCGCACAAGCAGCAGCGTGCCGGCGGTCCGGCGCACATTACCGCGGGCCCGCCGCACATTAGCCTCGGCCCGGCGCGCCGTATCGTCAGCGAGGCGTCCGTCAGCGCCAGCGCCGGGGCGACTCCCGTCCTTGAGGCGGCAGAGATCAACGGTTATCTGGGCCAAACCCAACGTTCCCGTTTCCAGCAGTTCCGTCATGCGGCCCGAGTTGGGCAGGTGGAGGGCGACGGGGTTGCGCCCAGAGAATTGCGCCCCGGCTTCCCGTGCCGCAGGTGCGGTCCGCAGTTGGTCTGCTACGTCCGGGCCGATTTCTTCCGGGAGCAAGGAAGCTTCCACCGTAAAGCGGTTGCGGCGGGTGATGACGAAGACGGGTACGAGGCCGGCCGGAAACGGCACATGGGCACAAGCCTGTTTTTTCATCAGTGTCAACGGGTCTCCTGGGTTTCCGCCTAAACTTGCGGCCAGACCGTGGCGTCCGGGGCCAGCCGGGCGGCGGCGGCCAGGCGCTCCATCGCAGCGGCCCGGTCGCCGTAGAAGAGCTCGTACAGCTCCCGCAACCCCCGCGCAAGGCCCGGCCCGGGCCTGCCCACCAGGCGCTCGGGCACCAAGAAGATGCGCCGG
>DATCLD010000251.1:0-2495 GCA_036564115.1 Limnochordales bacterium | reverse complement strand
GGGAGTGTCAACCATGAGGTGGTGGCAAACCGATAGAGACCTCGTCCATCTGCTGGTTCCGGCGGCGCTGATCGTCGCGGGCTGGGCGCTGCATTGGGCCAGCGCGCCCGCTTTCGCCTACACCCTTGTCATGACCGCCGCCGCCGTGTACGCCGGCGTGCCCATCGTCAAGGAGGCGTGGAGGCGCCTGCGGCATAAGCAGTTCAGCATCCCGCTCCTCATCACCGTAGCGTCCATTGGCGCCCTCTGGATCGGCGAGGTCTGGGAAGCCGCCGCCGTCACCTTTCTCTACCGCTTCGGCGGCTGGTTGGAAAGCCTGACACTGAACCGCACCCGGGCCGCGCTCCGCGACCTGCTGGACTTGAGGCCCGTGACGGCCTGGGTGCGGCGCCGGGACCCCGCGTCCGGCGCGGCTGACTGGCAAGAGATCCCTGCAGACCAGGTGCAAGTGGGCGAAACCGTCCTGGTGCGGCCAGGCGACCGGGTGCCAGTGGATGGCATCGTGGTAGCCGGATGGGCCGTCCTGGACACGGCAGCGCTGACCGGCGAGCCGCTCCCCAAGGAAGTCTCCGTCGGGGACAAAGTGTGGAGCGGCAGCATCAGCCAGGCGGGTTCCATCGAGGTGGCCGCCGAACGGGTGGCGGCCGACACCATCTTTAACCGTCTCATCCGCCTTGTGGCCCAAGCCCAGAACGACAAGCCGCGCGTTCAGCGCTTTCTCGACCGGTTCGCGCAGTGGTACACGCCTGCGGTCCTCTTGGCGTCCGCAGGGATGTTGGCTTGGACCGGAGACTTCGAGCTCGCCTTGACGTTGCTCGTCATTGCTTGCCCCGGCGCTCTGGTCGTCGCGGCCCCGGTGGCCGTCGTGGCAGGCCTCGGCCAGGCCGTCCGGCAAGGAATCTTGATCAAGGGCGGCGAGCGGCTGGAGGTGGTAGGACGCGTCGACGCCGTCGCCTTTGACAAGACGGGAACGCTGACAAAAGGCGCACCTGCCGTTTCCAGCATTGAGGGCTTCGGGGCCAATGTTCGTGACGTCCTCGCCTGGGCCATGGCGGCCGAGGAGCGTTCGGAGCATCACCTGGCCGCGGCCATTTTGGAGTTCGGCAGGAAGCTGGGCGTAGAGCCCATGGCAGCCGACACGTGGCACTTTTACCCTGGCCGAGGCGTCGCGGCGACCGCCGGCCCAGCGCGCATCCTCGTCGGGAACCGCCGTCTGATGGAGGAAAACGGCATCCTTTTCGACCGCCCGCACGAGCAGGCGCTGGCCGAGCGAACCTGCGCGGGCGAGGCCGTCGTATGGGTCGCCGTCGACGGGCGTCTCGTGGGACTGATCGGTCTCCATGACCCCCTGCGGGAAGCGGCTACAACCCTCGTAGCCGCGCTGCGCCGGGCGGGCGTCCGCAAGACCGTCATGCTCACCGGCGACAACGACGCAGCGGCCCGTCGCGTCGCAGACCGTCTCGGGATCGACGAGGTCCGGGCTAACCTGCTGCCCGAAGAGAAGGTGACCGTGATCCGGGAGCTGCGCAGCCAAGGCCACGTCGTGGCCATGATCGGCGACGGCATCAACGACGCGCCGGCCCTGGCGGCGGCTGACGTCAGCGTGGCGATGGGGGCGTCCGGCTCCGACGTGGCCATGGAGTCGGCCGACATCGTCTTGGTCCAAGACCGCCTGGACAAGGTCCCGGAAGCCATCGAGCTCAGCCGGAGGATATTGCGGGTCGTCAAGGAAAACGTGGCCATCGCCGTAGGAACGGTGCTGTTGCTTCTGGCGGGTGTCGCCACCGGCCATGTTGGCCTTGGACTGGGCATGCTGGTGCACGAAGCCAGCATCCTGCTGGTTATCGCCAACGGCATGCGGCTGCTGTGTTCCACTGATCGGCCGGGGGGCTCCACTGCCCCGGCCCGGACGGCAGAGGAGGCGGTCTCATGAATGACATCCGCTCGTGCATCTACCGGGTGCCCATCTTTCAAGTACTGCCCCAGGACAGCATCCTGCGGCTTCAGCAGGCCATGCACCACCAAAGGCTCGCCCCCGGGCAGGTCGCAGTGAGCGCTGGCCAGCCCGTCGACCACCTCGTCGTCGTCTCCTCCGGCCTGCTCAAGCTAACCAAGGTCGCCCGCAGCGGGCGTGAGCAGGTGCTGCGGGAGCTGGGTCCCGGAGAGTTTTTCGGGGAGATGGGCCTGTTCGCACCCTTGGTCGCCGAAGCGGATCTCGTCGCCGTAACGGAAACCGACGCGTGCCTGCTGCGCCGCAGTGCGGTACAGGCAGAGCTCACGAGCCACCCCGAAGTGGCGCTGGCGTTGGTGGAAGCATTGGCCCAACGCCTCGCTGAGGCGGAGCGTACCATCGGGGAAATCGCCCTGCTGGACGTGGGCCAGCGCCTCGCTTCCGAGTTGCTGCGCCTGGCGCAGGCGCAAAGAACGGGCCACAGCGGGCCGGTTACCTTCGAGATCCCCTACACTTGGGCAGAGATGGCCAGCCGCCTGGCCAC
>DATCLD010000250.1:0-2455 GCA_036564115.1 Limnochordales bacterium | reverse complement strand
CCGGGCCGACGACCCCGATGTAGATGCTGCCTCCGGTTCGCTGGGCGATGTCGCCGAAGAGGTCGAACTTTTCCATGCGGTGTCCCTCCCTCGCGCTGGCGCAACTGGCGCGCCGGCCAGTACAACTGTTATTCGCGCTCGAGAGGGAATATCACCGCAGGGCAAGCGCCCCTTTCAAAACTTCAAGGCGACAAGCGCCCCTTTTGGAACACCGCCCGCAACCGTTCAGCGGGGCGGCGCCGCGGGCTTGTGGAGATCGACCCGCTGGCCAAAGCGGTGCTCGGTGCCCGCCAAAAGGCGCGCGATGTTGGGCCGGTGGCGCCAAACGGCCCAGATGGCCAAAGTGATCCCGGCGACCACCTGGGGCAGCGGCCGGTTCCAGAGTACCAGCAAGAAGGGCACGAGCACCGCGGCGATGATCGACCCCAGGGACACGTAGCGCGTCAGCGCGACGACCGCCACGAACACGCACACCAGGATGCCCGCCACCGGCGGGGCCAAGGCGATGAGCACACCGAGGGCGGTGGCGATCCCGCGCCCGCCCCTGAACCCCAGGAAGACAGGCCAGTTGTGGCCTGCGACGGCCGCTACGGCCGCACCGGCGGTGCCCCAATCCCCAAAGCCCAGCCACTGGGCGCCGGCCACCGCGAACCAGCCTTTGGCCGCGTCCAGCACCAGCACCAAGACTGCCGGCAAGGGGCCCAGGGTGCGCAGCACATTGGTAGCCCCGATGTTGCCGCTGCCAACAGCCCGGATGTCGACCCCGGCGAAGAACCGCCCGGCCAAGAAGCCAAAGGGTACCGCCCCCAAGAGGTAGCAGGCGGTCCAGTACAGGGGCAGGAAAGCCGGCAGAGTCAAGATATCCCCGCCGATCATGGACGCCGCCGCCGTTCCCGCAGGTGAAACCGGATCGGCGTTCCGACGAACCCGAAGGCTTCCCGCAGCCGGTTTTCCAGGTAGCGCAAGTACGAGAAATGCAGCTGTTCCGCGTGGCTGCAGAACAGGACGAACTGGGGCGGTTTCACCCCGGCTTGCACGCCGTAGTAGACCTTGGGCTGCACACCCTTGTCCGCCGGCGGCGGGCGCAAGGCCACGGCGTCTTGCAGCACCTCGTTGAGCTGCCCTGTGCGCACCCGCAGGGCGGCGTTATTCGCAACCGTTTCCACCAAAGTGAGCACCTCATTCACGCGGCGTCCCGTCAGGGCTGAGACAAAGACGATGGGCGCGTAGTCTGCAAAGGACAGCTCCCGCCGGTACCGCTCTTCATAAATATGCATAGTCTGGGCTGTCTTCTCCACCAGGTCCCACTTGTTGGCGACCAGCACCAGGCCCTTGCCCGCTTCGTGGACCATGCCGACGATGCGCCTGTCCTGTTCGGACAGCTCCTGCGACGCATCCAGCACCACGACGGCCACGTCGCACCGCTCGATAGCCCGCATCGCCCGCAGGACGCTGAAGCGCTCCACCGGGCTGTCCACCCGGGATCGGCGGCGTATACCGGCTGTGTCCAGAAGGATAAAGGGCGTGCCGTCCCTTTCAATCCGGATGTCCACCACGTCGCGGGTGGTGCCGGGTATCGGGCTCACGATGGAACGCTCCTGCCCCACCAAGCGATTGACGAGCGACGACTTGCCCACGTTGGGCCGGCCGACGACCGCGACGCGGATGGGCTCAAGGCCCTCCTCCGGCGCCCCCGCTTCCGGCAGCAGTGCCAGTATCCGGTCCAGCAGTTCCCCCGTGTTGCGGCCGTGGAGAGCGGAAACCGGGATGGGATCCCCCAGGCCGAGCTCGAAGAACTCATACGCGGCTGCCGCCTGGGGCGCTGACGGATCATCGATCTTGTTGACCGCTACGAGCACCGGTTTCCCGTGGTGGCGCAAGAGCTGGGCGACTTCCTGATCGAGGGGGTGGACGCCTGCCTGGCCGTCGACCACCAGGATGACCACATCGGCCTCCTGCACGGCCAGCTCGGCGTGCCGGCGGCTTTGCGCGGCCAAGTCTTCGGTGGCTTGCGGATCGATGCCGCCCGTGTCCACGACGGTGAAAACGCGGCCGCGCCAGCGGCACTCGCCGTAGAGGCGGTCCCGGGTGACGCCCGGCTCATCCTCCACGATGGCGACGCGCCCGCCGACCAGCCGGTTGAATAGGGCGGATTTTCCCACATTTGGGCGACCGACGATCGCGACAACAGGAAGCTGTTTCACCCGAAACTCCTTCCCTGCACCCGTAAACCTTTATATCACCCCCGGTCGTGCCAAGTCAAACGCTGCGTGGCTTTCCCGGCGCCAGTTTCCCGGCCGTCCGTGCCGCGGCCGGCGGCGGACGCCGGCCCGCTCAGGGCGGCTTCCACCCGTTCGACGAGCGCTACCAGGCACCGGTACGCCCGCTGCGTCCCCCAAGCCACGAGGGGCCGGCCGACGAAGACGAGGCCCAGCCGCCGGCTGAGGAAGCCCCC
>DATCLD010000249.1:0-3466 GCA_036564115.1 Limnochordales bacterium | reverse complement strand
CTCACTGGCTGGCAGGGGCGCCGCGGCGACGGTCGCGGCGGCCCGCTTGGTGGCCACGACCACCGCCTCGCCGCTTTCCAACTGCTTGAGGGACACCAAGGTACGGCGGCCCTCGCCGAGATCGACGACGACGCTTTCCCTGGCCACCAGCACCGCGCACACTTGGCCGGTCCCGTTGGGCGTGCGCACCGTATCGCCCACAAGCGGCAACGCTGCGCGGATACTCCGATACGTATCCGCTTCGTATTTCAGGCAGCACTTAAGCCGCCCGCACTGGCCCGTCAGCTTGGATGGGTTGAGGGACAGCTCCTGCTCTTTGGCCATGCGGATGGACACCGGGGCAAACTCGCCCAGCCACGTGGTGCAGCATAGCTCCCGACCGCAGACCCCGATGCCGCCCACTTCTTTGGCCCGGTCCCGCACGCCGATCTGCCGCAGCTCGATGCGGACCCCAAAGCGGCTGGCCAGGTCCTTGACCAGCTCCCGGAAATCCACCCGCTGCTCGGAGACGAAGAAAAACGTCAGCCGGCTGCGGTCAAATGTGTACTCGGCGTTGATCAGTTTCATGGGCAGGCCGCGGGCCGCGATGCGCTCCGCGGCAAAGGCCTGCGCTTCGAGCTCGCTGGCGCGGTTGGCTCGCAACTGCTCCCGGTCCGCGTCCTCCATATGCCGGAGCACCTTGCGCACCGGCTGTACCACGTCGGACACGGGCACGTCCTTGGGCGGGATGACCACCTCACCGCATTCAATGCCGGCGGCCGTTTCCACCAGCACCTCGTCGCCGACGGCCACAGGCAGTTCGCCCGGGGCAAAGTAATATATCTTGCCGGCGCGCTTGAAGCGCACGCCGACGATGCGTACCGTCTCCTCCATGGCGGAGGTTCACCCTTTCTGCGCGACGGCCCTGTGTGCGGACAAGTCCAAAAACAGCACATCCGCCGCCGTGCGCAGGCTCACGTTTTGCTGCACCTGCCGCCGAAAGGCCAAGATGGCCTCCAGCGCCCCGAGCAGCACGTCGGGCCGCAAGCCTTGCGCCCGCCGCATGAGCTCCTCCCGCTGGTCCACGTTGACCAGCCACGACGCGTCGACCGCCGCGCCCGGGGGTTGCTCTTGGCACACGAGCAAGTCCCGCAGCCACAACTCAAGCATTTCCAGGATTTCCAGCAATTCGTCCCGGCGCTCGTGCCACGCCTGCGCCTGCTCCAGCGCCGCCGCCGGGCCCGCCGTCAACGCGTCCCACAAGGCCACAGCTGCCGCCCGCCTAGTTTTGAGGGCCTCCGGCGTCCAGCGAGTCGCCTGCCAGATGCTCCCGTCGCCCAAGGCCGCCCCCAGTTCGGCCGCCTCGCCGTAGCCAAACCGCTCCCGCAGGATGTCGGCCGCCACGTCCCGGGGAAGCCGCCCAAATCGGACCGGTACACACCGGGACAGGACGGTGGGCAAAAGCGGCGTCGTTTGATGGGCGATCAACACAAACACGGTGCTGCCCGGCGGCTCTTCCAGCACTTTCAAAAGCGCATTCTGCGCCGCCTCGTTGGCAGCCTCCGCCGGTTCGATCAGAAACACCTGGTACGGCCCCATCACCGGGCGCAGGGCGGCTTGCCGCTGCACCTGGCGCACCTGCTCGATGCGGATGACGTCCCCGTCGGGCTCCACCCGGTGGACGTCGGGATGGCGCAGGGCTGCCACCGCGCGGCACGCCTCGCACCGCCCGCAAGGATCGCCCGCCGCCCGGTTGCGGCACAACAGCCCCGCGGCAAACACCAGCGCCGCGGTGGTCTTCCCCACACCGCGGGGGCCGGTGAACAGATACGCGTGGGCTGCCCGGCCGCTGGCCAGCGTGCCCCGGAGCATCTTGACGGCGGCGGCCTGGCCCCGCACATTGTCCCAGCTCACGGCGGTCAACCTTCTGCTCGGTTTCTGAAACCACTATAACGCGTCTACTGATACAGGTCCAGCAGCAGGCCCCGGATCTCGTCCAGCCGGGCAACGAGGGCAAGGTTGTCCCGCTCGCGGGCAAGCAGCATGCGGGTAAGCTCTTCGAGTTTCGCGTCGATGGTGCGCACCACGTACAAAAGCCGCCGCCGGCCGCCCCGGCCGAAGCCGGTCTCCGTCTGCACGGTGTACATGCGGGCCAAGGCCGCGGAGACAGCCTGGCGGATGGCTTCCTTGTATTCCCTCAGGGCCTCCAGGCTCAGCTCGGCGCGCAGGCGCGCCGCGGCCGCGTCCACATCGGCGATCGTGCGCTCGGCGGCCGCCTGCTGTTCGGCCTGCCGCAGGCGCAGCTCATCTTGAAACGCGGTGGCACGGGTCTGCCCGCGCCAGGTTGTGCCGTGGCCCGTGGCGACCGTGCCGGCTTCGGCGCGCCGGCGCCCAACCTTCATGGCGCTGCCTCCCCGCGGGCGCCGTCTGCCACCGGCAGGCGCTCCAGCACCACCCGCCGCACGTCGGCCTGCACGTCCTCCACCGGCCGCCCGGCCACCGGGATGCGCACCCAGCGGTGCGGCTCCCGCTCAAGCAGGCGGTGGTACGCCGTCCACACGTCCCGCTGGAACTTGAGCCCCCGCCCTTCGATCCGGTCGGGGGCGCCGCCGTCCCTGCTGAAGGCGTGCGCGGGGTCAAGATCCAGGAGGAACGTGAGATGCGGGGCCAGTCCCCCTGTCGCGACCGCGTTGACTTGCCGGATCGCCTCCTCGGGCAGGCCGAGCCCGGCGCCCTGGTAGACGATGCTCGAGTCGACAAACCGCTCGCTGACCACGACGGCCCCCCGCGCCAGGGCGGGCCGGATGACTTCCTCCACGTGCTGGGCCCGGTCCGCGGCCATGAGCAACATCTCGGCCACCGGGGAAACGGGGGCGCCGTCGTCCAACAGCAGCCGCCGCAGCTCTCGCCCTAGTGCGGTGCCGCCGGGCTCAAAGGTGTGCACCGCGTCGAACCCCCGCTCCTTGAGCCACGCCACCAGCAGCCGGGCCTGCGTGCTTTTCCCGCAGCCGTCGGGACCTTCAAAGGTGATGAAAAAGCCGCGTGTTTCTCCGGACATGGTCGTCAGAAGCTGTCCTCGTCCAATTCGCCGTCCTCGTCGATGCGCACGGGCAAGATCCGCACGCGCCGGTACGGCTCCTCCCCCACGCTCACCGACTTGAGCTGCGCTCGCTCGATGAGCTCATGCTGCAGCCGGCGCAGGTACGGGCGCCGGGGCGCAAGGTCCACCGGCTGCCGCTCCCGCCGCACCTGCTGGATGGCCGCCTCGGCTTCGATGAGCGCCTCGGTTTCCTCCTCGCCGTCGTCCACGAGATTGGCCAGGAAGGCCTGGATCTGCGTCAGGGTATTGCTGCGGATAACATGGATGGGAACGCCGCTGCGTTCCACCTCCCGCAGCTTCTTCGGCATCTTGCGGTACTGCCCCTTCAGGGTCAGCACGATGTGGGCCTGGTGCGGGTCGTCGGTGACCCGCACCGGAGCGCCCGTC
>DATCLD010000248.1:0-7634 GCA_036564115.1 Limnochordales bacterium | reverse complement strand
GATCACCCCCGGCGGCGGGGGTTCGGGGAAAATGCACCGGTAGCACGGGCCTTCGCGGGGCTTAATGGTCATCATCATGCCGTCCCAGCGCAGGATCCCCGCATCCACCAGCGGCTTGCCGGCCATGACGCACGCGTCGTTAAGGAGGTAGCGGGTGGAGAAGTTGTCCACCCCGTCCACGATGACGTCGTACTCGCGGATGAGGTCCATCACGTTGCCCGCGCCGAGCCTCGTCCGGTACGTTTTCACCTGCACGCCGGGATTGAGTGAGGTCAGCGCCCGGGCGGCCGAATCCACTTTGGGCGTGCCCACGTCTTCGGTGCGGTGCAGGATCTGCCGCTGCAGGTTGGACAAGTCCACCACGTCGTCGTCCACGATGCCAATGGTGCCCACGCCCGCCGCGGCCAAATAAAAGGCGGCCGGCGAGCCCAAGCCTCCGGCGCCGACCACCAGGACCTTGGCGTCCAGAAGCTTTTGCTGCCCGATCCCGCCGACTTCCTGGAGGATGATGTGGCGGCTGTAGCGGCGGATTTCCTCCTCGGTAAAGCGGAACACGGCGCCGCCTCCTAGTCCTTCTTGCGCACGATGATCTCCCACACGCCTGCGCCGGCGGGGTTGACCGCCAGCACCTTGTGGCCCTCGCTCTCCATGCTGCGGGGCACGTTGCCCGTAGCGGGCGGGTAATCGACGATGACGCGCAACACCTCTCCCGGCGCCATCGTCTCCAGGATCAGCTTGCTCTTGACAAAGGTATACGGGCAGACCTCACCCTTGAGGTCCAACTCCCGGTGGACCTGCACATCCTCAGGCACGGGCATCGCCTCCTTGCCCTTATCCTAACCATTCCGATAGGGATAGTCAAGCTAAGGGCGATTCGGCCATAGCCTGCATGAGCACAGCCGCCACCTCTGGGCGCGTGAACTCCGGGGGCGGTGCTTCGCCCCGGCGTAGCATCTCCCGTACCTTCGTACCGCTGAGGGTCACCCGCGCCTGCGGGTCATGGGGGCACGTGCGGTCCGTCGCCATGCTCCCGCAACGGCGGCAATAGAACGCGTGCTCAAAGAAGAGGGGCGTGATCCCCAGCTCCGCCGGGGCGAACCGCTCAAAGATGCGGTGCGCGTCATAGGTGCCGTAAAAGTTCCCCACGCCGGCGTGGTCCCGCCCGACGATGAAGTGGGTGCAGCCGTAGTTCTTACGGCACAGCGCGTGAAACACGGCTTCCCGCGGCCCCGCGTAGCGCATGGCCGCAGGGAAGGCGGCGAGCACCAGCCGCTGGGCAGGGAAATACCCATCGATGAGGGCGCGGTAGCTCTTGAGGCGCACGGCGGCCGGCACGTCATCCGCCTTGGTTTCGCCCACCAGCGGCTGCAGCAGGAGCCCGTCGACGGTCTCCAGCGCGCACTTGATGATGTACTCATGGGCCCGGTGGATGGGGTTACGGGTCTGAAACCCGACGACCCGGCGCCACCCGCGCTCGGCAAAGACCGCCCGGGTCACCTTTGGATCGAAGACGTACTGACGCTCCTCTTGGGCCAGCTCCGGCCGGTTGAGCAGCCAAACAGCTCCACCCACCAGCACCCGCGGCTCCTGCACTAGACGCGCCACGCCGGGGTGCCGGGGATCCACGGTGCCAAACACCTGCCGCGCCTCATAGACCGGGTCCCGCAGAAACCGGTCCTCGACGCGGAGCGCCGCGACCGGCTGCCCCCCTTCGTCCACGAGCGCCACCCACTGCCCTTCCCGCCAAGACATCGCCGCGTCCTCGGGCACGGGGAGCACGATGGGCAGGCTCCACACGAGCCCCGAGGCGAGGCGCATCTCATCCAAGACCCGCCAGTAGTCGTGCCGGGTCATGAACCCGGTGAGGGGGCTGTATACCCCAGTCGCCAAGCACAAGAGATCCGAAAGCGTGCGGCGGCCCACCGGCAGCACGGGCCACTCCCTCGCCCGCCCGAGCCACTCCTCGCGCGCGTCGCCGGCCAGCTCCCGGTCCACCAACACTCCGCCATGGGGTGCACTCAAGAAAGACATAACGCCCGCCCTCCGTCGTCCACTGCTCCACACCCTCCCAGTGTACGGTGAGGGAGCTCACGACGTGCGGGGGCAGGCGTCTTTCCGACCGGTCTACGTTTCGGCCTGTGCAGCGGCAGGGTCGCTAGCGCCCGCCGGCGATGGCGGGCACGATCGCCAGCTCGTCGCCGTCCCTGACCGGCGTCGCTTCCCCACCCAACGTCCGGATATCCTGATCGTTCACATAGATATTGACATACCGGCGCAAGGCGCCCTGCTCATCGTAAAGCCGCGCCCGCACGCCGGGATAACGGCTTTCCAGCGCCGCGAGGACTTCCGCGACGGTGCTGCCTTCCACCGCCACTTCCGCCTCACCGCCGGTCAAATTGCGCAAGAGCACAGGTACGCGTACGCGCACAGCCATGCGGCACCCCTCCTTGCCTGCTCCTACGCGGTTTCCATCTCGGATCAACTAGTTGCGCACAGGCACCGGGCACAGGGCGGCGACCTTCTGCGCCAAGGCCTCGATGGCCAGCCGCGCCGGGTCGTTCTCGGTCCCTTCGTGGAACACGATGGGCTTGCCCCAGTCGCTGCCTTCCCGCAGCGCCAAGGTCAGCGGGATCTGTCCCAGGAGTTCGACACCCAGCTCGTCGGCCAGGGCCTTGCCTCCACCTTCGCCGAAAATGGGTGTCGCCTTGCCGCAGTCCGGGCAAACGAAGTACGACATGTTTTCGACCACGCCGATGAGCTTCTGGTTGGCCTTGGTGGCCATGTGCGCGGCGCGGCTGGCCACCCCCGACGCCACCGTCTGCGGCGTGGTGACCACCAGAATGTTGCTCTTGGGGATCATCCGGGCCACGTCCAGGGCCACGTCGCCCGTGCCGGGCGGCAAGTCCAAGAGCAGGTAATCCAGGTCACCCCACAAAACGTCTGTCAGGAACTGCTGCAGCACCTTGCCCAGCATGGGTCCGCGCCAGATCACCGGCTGGTTGTTGTCGACGAAGTTGCCCATGGAGATGACCTTCAGCCCGTAGGCGGGCATGGGCATAATCTTGCCCTCGATCGCCGTCGGTTTCCCGTCCAGGCCCAGCATCCGGGGGACGCTGAAGCCATAGATGTCCGCGTCCAAGACGCCCACGGCATAGCCCATGCGCCGCAGCGCCGCCGCCAGGTTGACGGTCACCGTCGACTTGCCCACGCCGCCCTTGCCGCTCGCGACCCCAATGACCTGCGTAGGCGAGTCGGGCGACAGGATGGGCACCTTCTGCAGCTTGTCGCCGCCAAACAGCGCCTGCCGCTCCTCAGGCGTCATCTCCGTAAGCTTCACATCCACATGGTCGACGCCTGGCAGCTGCAAAAGGCGCGCCGTAATCATGCGCTGGAACTCATCCCGCAAGGGGCAGCCCCGGATCGTGAGCGCGACGGTCACGCTCACCTGACCCCCGCAGACCCGGATGTCCCGCACCATGTTGAGGTCGACGATGCTCTTATGAATCTCAGGGTCCTGCACATCCCGCAGGGCCTCGAGGATTTGCTCCTTGGTAGGCATAAGAGAATCCCTCCATCCTGGGCGGTTCAACTTCCTTTCAAGTGTACACCATCCCGGCAAACTAAACAAATCAATAGCGCCGCACCAGCTCCGTGCCCGGGTAGTAGTAGGCCAGGATGTCCGCGAAGTCGAACCCCGCCCTGGCCATGCCATCCGCACCGTATTGGGGCATCCCCACGCCGTGGCCGCTGCCCCGCACGCGAAACACGACTTCCTCGCCTTCCACGGCCACCTCAAACCAGCTGGAACGCAAACCCAATGCTTCCCGCACCTGGCGACCCGTCAACACGCGCCCCGCCACCGCCACAGTCTCCGCCCGCCCCGACGGCGTGCGGCTCAACACGGAAACCGGCTGTGCGGCTGGGTCAGCGGATCCGGCCCCGGCTCCCAGGCGCTCCAGCACCTCCGCCAGGCGCAGCCGGGCAACGCTTTCGTTCACCGGCGAGTGGTCTCCCCACGGGTCCGGCACGCCCACCAGGTACGGCTGGCCGCCGGCAAAGTAGCGATGGGCGTCCTCCGTATGCCCTCCGCTGGTCGAGTGGTACAGGGCCTCGATGGGTTCCCCCCGGTACGTCAGGATCAGCCCACGGGTGGCTTCCACCGCCAGCGCCACCCGCGCCCAGCGCTGCATGCCCTCCAGCGGCCCCCACCTCTCCAGATAAGCCTCTTCCGACATCCACGCCTGGTGCCGGCGGAAGTCGGACGTGACGTGGGCTTCCGGCCGGTCCGGCAACCGCTCGTTGCGCTCCACCCGTCTGAGGGCGTAGGTGCGGGCGGCCACCGCCTGGGCCTTGAGGGCCTCCAGGTGAAAGTCGGCCGGGACCTCCGCCGCCACCACCCCGCGCACGTATTCTTCCAGTCCCATTTCCACCACGCGGCCCGTGCCCGCGTCCCACACCGCGATCACGGGCTCGGGCGCGCGCCAGCGCAGCCACACCCAGAGGCCCAAGAGAAATAGAGCCACTAGGCTCAAGCGCAAGAGCTCCCGGTTGGACTCGCGCCGCAGGCGCCTGCCGGAAGCGAAGCGCCCCATGGCCATTCCCCCCGCCTGGTCGACGACCGCAAGGAGGATCCTATGGCCAGTGGATGATCCCTATGCGGCGGTGGGAGATGGCCTCGCCCCGTCGAACTCGGCGCCGATTCCGGGGCGTACCAGTTGTGGGACCCCATTGCGGCCGGGCCGGGCATGCCAGCGCCCGCTCAGGTTCCGGTGGCTGGGAGTGGGATCCTTAAAGGCGGGTTGAACCGATGGCGGCTGGCTGGGTATGACCTGAACCCGATATAAGGTTATCTGAACTCGATATAGGGTTATCCGGGCGGGATGACGATGGCCTCATAGCCCAAGGCCCTTAGGTCTTCGGCGGTGGCCCGGGCCCGGGACTCCTGGGAGAAGGCTCCCACCTGCACCCGGTGCGGCGGCTGGCCGGACACAAACACGTCGAACCCGCGGGCGCGCAGCTCCGCGGCCAGCGCATCCGCCCGGTTACGGTCGTTGAACGCGCCCACCTGCACCCGCCATAGGCCGCTGGGCGCCGTCGCGCTGGAAGTCGTCGTGCTGGACGTCGTCGCGGTGGGCGTCGTCGCGCTGGGCGTCGTCGACGCCTGGCTGGTGCCGGACGCGGTGGGAGCGGAAGACGTGGATGCAGCGGTCGTGGAGCGGGACGTAGTCGAGCCCGCCGACGTGGTCGACGATGGCGCTGGCGAGAAAGACTCCGCGGGCGACGGCGTCGGCGGGCGCTCCAGCATGGTGGTCGACGGCGCGGGTCCGGTGACGGCTTGGATGGCATACTGACCCATGAGCCACCCGAGGAAGATGGCGACCGCCGATACAGTGATTAGGGTTGCGGCGAAAGAAAGCCGCTCCCGCCAGGTCGCCCACAAGCCGCCCCGCTTGGTGCGCTTGCGCTCAGCGCCGCGGTCCGCCTTGTCCGCCATGCGCGTCCCTCCCGTGCGGAAATTATTCCCTTGCTCCCCGCAGCTCCCCTGCCAACAGCCCCACCAATTCGCCCACCAGGTAGAGCGACCCGGCGACGCAGACAAGACCGTCAGGACCCGCCCACCGCCGGGCCAGCGCAACGGCCGCCAGCGGATCGGGTTCGACGCCCACCGACGGCACAAGCCCCTCGGCGCGGCGGGCCAAATCGGCAGGATCGGCGGGCGTTCCCCGGCCGACCCGCGCCGCGGTAAACACCGCAGCCTGCCCGAGCGGCAGGAGGATCCTGAGCATGGCGTCGATCGGCTTCTCGTTCAGCATTCCGAGGACAAACACCGGCCGCCGCCCCGGGAAAACGGCCCGGATGCCTTCAGCCAGCACCTGTGCCCCTTCCGCGTTGTGGGCGCCGTCAAACAGCAGCGCGGGCTTCCCCGGGTGAAGCTCCATCCGCCCCGGCCAGCGTACCGCCGCGAGCCCCCGCCGCAGCGCGTCCTCCGTCACAGGAAAGCCCGCCTCGCCCAGCACCTGCACCGCCGCCACCGCCACAGCACCGTTGCCGGCCTGGTGCGGCCCCAACAGCGGCACCCACAGTTCCTCAAGCCACCGGTCGCGCCAGCGGACGGCAAAGCGCGTGCCCCGTTGGTCCGCGCCAAGCAACCGGCTGTCGAACTCGTGCCCGGCCAGGTACATGGGGGCACCCAGTTCCTGCGCTTGCGCGGCGATGACGTCCCGGGCCTCCGGCGCCTGGTAGGCGCAAACCACGGGCACCCCCGGCTTGATGATGCCGGCCTTTTCCGCCGCAATCGCGGCCAAGGTGTTGCCCAGCACCCGCGTGTGGTCCAGGCCGATGGGCGTGATGACGCTGACCACAGGTTCGACCACGTTGGTCGCGTCAAACCGCCCGCCCAGCCCCACCTCCACGACCGCCACGTCCACGGCGGCTTGGGCAAAGTAGGCCAGGGCGGCCGCGGTCCCCACCTCAAACTCCGTCGGCTGACCGACGTCGGGATCTGAGGCCGCCCTCTCGGCCTCCTCCCGCAGCCGCCCGAGCAACGCCCCCAATTCGTCATCGCCGATGGGGACACCGTCCACCCGGATGCGCTCGTTGTACCGCACCAGGTGCGGCGAGGTGAAAAGCCCGGTCCTGTAGCCCGCCGCCTGGAGGACGCTGGCGATCATGGCGCTCGTCGAGCCTTTGCCGTTGGTGCCGGCCACGTGCACCGCCGGGTACGCCCGGTGCGGGTTGCCGAGCCGCTCCAAGAGGAAGCGGATGCGGGCCAACCCCGGTTTCTCCCCAAAGCGGCGCAGCGTCTGCAGATACCCCACCGCGGCCGCCGGCTCGCGGGCAGCAGACGGGCCGTCCGCGCGGGACGGCCCATGCAGGGTCGACATGTCACTCGAATCACGCATAAGTGCACGCTCATTCATGCACGGAGCTCCGCCAGCCGCTGGCGCAGGAGCCGCTCCTTTTCGGCCAGCTCCTCCTGGCGCTGCCGCTCCCGCTGCACCACGTGCGCGGGCGCCTTGGAGACGAAACCCTCGTTGCTCAAGCGGGCGTTGACCGCGGCCAGTTGCTGGGCCGTCTCGGCCAGCTCTTGCTCAAGCCGCGCCACTTCCTGCTCGATGTCCACCAATCCGACCAGGGGCAAGTGCACCTGCACGCCCCCGGCGATCACGGCCACCGCCTGCGCGGGCGCCGGTGCCGCCTCGTCGAGGAACGACACCTCACCGACCCGGGCCAAGGCCTTGATATAGGGCACCGCTTCCTCAAGCATCGCCCGGCGGGACGCAGGCGCCTGCAGGATGGCCGTGATCTGGCGCCCTGGCTCCACCTGCTTTTCGGCCCGCACATTGCGGATGCCCCGCACGATCTCGATGAGCACCTGCATTTCTTCCTCCACGGCCTCATCGCGGAAACCGGCGGGCGTGGGCCACTTGGCCACCATGATGCTGGGCACCGGGGCCTGTGCGCCCGTCACCCGGTGCAGGTGCTGCCAGACCTCCTCGCTCAAGAAAGGCAGGTACGGATGCATCAGGCGCAGCGTGGTTTCCAGCACGTGCCACAGCACCGCCTGCGCCGTGCGGCGGCTCTCCTCGCCGGCCCGCCCGTAGAGGCGCGGCTTGATGAGCTCGATGTACCAG
>DATCLD010000247.1:0-21792 GCA_036564115.1 Limnochordales bacterium | reverse complement strand
TGACAACGATTATACCTTCGTAAGACGGAGAGCGAAGTGGGAGAGATGTAAGGATGGATGTAAGGATGGACGTAAGGATGAACAAGGGCGTGGACGACGGCCGAAGGCTGCGGCCGCAAAACGACCCAAAGCAAAACCCCCCGGGAACCAACTCCCGGGGGTCTTAACTCTGGTGGAGCCGAGCGGGCTCGAACCGCCGACCTCGTGAATGCCATTCACGCGCTCTCCCAGCTGAGCTACGGCCCCACGTCCGTCGCAAAGCCTATTATAGGCCACCCGCCGCGGACCGTCAAGGGGCTGCCGGACGCCCTTCGGGTTTCAAGCAACCTTACTGTTTCGAGCTGACCGGGGACCACTCGACCCGGGGAGCGTCGGCCCAAAGGCGTTCCAGGTCGTAATACTCGCGCTCGGCATGGTGAAACACGTGCACCACGACCCCACCGAAATCCAAAAGGATCCACAGAGAACGGTCGTCGCCTTCCCGGCGATGGAGCCGCACGCCGTCCTTCTCCATGGCCTCCTGGATGCCGCGGGCGATGGCCCGCACCTGGGGCATCGATTGGCCGCTGCAGATGACGAAGTAATCCGTCACCACCGTCAGCGGGCGCATGTCGAGGATGACGACCTGATCCGCTTTCTTCTCGTCCGCTGCCTGCGCTGCCCGTATGGCCACTTCGAGCTCGGTCAGCCTCGTTCCCTCCTCGTCAGGCTCGTGTCTGCTACTCTTCCCGTCTCGGCGACGCATCAGTCGCCAAAGTCACGTCCGACAATGACGGTCACATCCGCCTCGACGGCAGGAGCGTCGTCGCTCGCAGCCAACACTTGCCCACCCACCAGCTGGGCCAAATGGTCCACCGGCACGCCCGGGCGGTTCACGATGACCTGGGTCCGTTCATAGTGAAACCCGTCTGGGGCGTTGCCTACCCGCACTACTTCATACCCGTTTTGCCGCAGCAACGCCGCCGCTCGTGCCGCCACGCCCGCGCCGCCGCTACCGTTAAACACCGCAGCTGTAGTTACAGGCTCACCCAGGATCAACCGCTTGACCACTGTCTTGGTCCGGACTGGATCGTGCACCCAGTAGCTCGCACCGCCGATGTACGTCCCCGTGCCCGGCAGTACCGCCGTCTGCAGCTTGTCCACGTCCAGCCGACGAGCGGACACCGCCAGCGCCAGCGCGCGGTCGACGCTGATGTCGGTGGCGACCATCGAGATCAGCTCGGGCACCAGCTGCGGCAACCGCGGGATCGCCTCCACGCCCATGGCCCGCTCGGCCACCAGCTTCACAAACTCCAGCTGCCGCTTGACGCGCCCGTCATAGACTTCCCGCACCGGGTCCACCAGGGCCACGTCGCCCAACCCATCCGCCCGGAACCGCACGTACTGCAGAGCCTGCTCGCCGGTGAGCACCTGGCGCCCCGGTTTCAAATCGATGTGCAGGCCTTGCGCGTAGTCGTCGTAGCGCATGGGCCGCTGGATCTCTACCTCAATCCCGCCCAAGAGATCGATGAACCGGGCGAAGCTTGCGAAGTCCACAACCAGATAGTGGTCGATGTCGATGTCCAAGAGGTTTTCAACGGTGCGGACGGTCAATTCGGGCCCGCCCAGCGTGTAGGCCGTGTTGACCCGGTAGTAGCCGCTGCGGCCGGGGATCTGCACGCGGGTATCCCGCGGGATCGACAATACCGCCGCCTCGCCGCTGCGGGGGTCAAAGCTGGCCAGCATGATGGTGTCGGTGCGCGCCGCCCCCTCCGACGCGTCGTCGACCCCGATGACCAGCACCGTGACCCGCCGGGCGACGCCGCTTGAGGCGTCCGCGGAGCTACCCGACACCCCCAGTCCCCGCATGCCCCGCTGGTACGTCACGTAAAACGCGATCATGGCCAGCAGGATTGCGGCCAGGGTGATGATGAGCACTGCGGTGGCTTGGCGCCGCCGCTTTTCCCGCCGCTTCCGGCGCCGCTCGGCCAGCGCCTGGCGTTCCTGCTCCTGCAGTGCTTGGCGCAACTGCTCCAGTTGTTCAGGCGGACGCTGCATGATGCGCCGTCCCTCGCTTCAGTTTCCCGGCCGTGCTTCTCCCGCGTCCTGCACCGTCGTCGTGCCCCGGCCCCACATAAACAGCCCAACATACAAAAAGCCAGCCACGGGCCGAACGCCATCCCCGCGACTAGCTTCGGCGCAGTAAGATGTCATTACGGGCAGCCACCGCGTCCGGATGGAGCAGTCCTCCCTGCCGGATAACGTAGCAGATGGTGGACTCGAGGGCCGCCAGCACCGCGCCCTCCAGGTCCTCGCGGCTTCGCCGCCGCAGCTCCTCGACGCCGGGAAACTCGCGTCCGGGCTCGATCATGTCAGCCAGATAAATGACCTGCTCGAGCCCTGACATGCCCGCCCGCCCGGTGGTGTGGTGGCGAATCGCCGCCAGCACTTCCTCATCGTCAATGCCAAACTCCCGGCGGGCGATCTCAGCCCCGATGACGCTGTGCCACAGCTCGACTTGCCGGGCAGTAATCTCATCAAAGACTATATCAAATTCCTTAGCTCGCTTCAACAAGGACTCCCGGGGCTCGTCCTTGGCCACGTCGTGGAGCCAGGCGGCCACCCGCGCCTTGCGCACGTCGATGCCAAACCGGCGTGCAAGCTCCTCGGCCGTCTTCACCACGCCCACCGTGTGGGCAAACCGCCCCGGGGTCAGCCGCCGGCGCACTTCCGCTTCCAGCACCGGCTCCTCCGGGAAAACCGTCAAATGTTGTCCCCCTCCCTGCCCGGGGCCACCGGCACCGGCCGCCGCTGGCCGGTGTACAGGCCGGTTTTATAGATGTAATGCATGACCGCGTCGGGCAACAGATAGCGGACCGATCGGCCTGCGCGCACGCGCTCGCGGATGTCGGTGGAAGAAATCGCTAGAGCCGGCACCTGCAGCGGGTGGATGCGGTCACGGTACCGCTCCATCAAGGGACCCAGGACCGATTCCAAGCGGGACAGCCGGAAGCCCGGCCTGGTGGCGGCAATGAAGTGGCACAGCCCAAACAGGGTCTCCGCGTCCTTCCACGTCAGGATCTGCAGCATCGCGTCGGCGCCGGTGATGAAATACAGCTCCACCCCGGGGCCGTAGCGGGCGTGCAGTTCCCGCAGCGTGTCCACCGTATAGGATGGTCCAGGGCGGTTGATGTCCACCCGCGACACGGTGAAACGCGGGTTGGGCACGGTGGCCAGCACCGTCATCAAGTACCGGTGGCGCGCTT
This sequence comes from Limnochordales bacterium, assembly GCA_036564115.1. GTDB lineage: Bacteria > Bacillota > Limnochordia > Limnochordales > ZCTH02-B6 > ZCTH02-B6. The sequence continues at coordinate 18,547 of DATCLD010000247.1, read as the reverse complement.
CCGTCACCGCGCCGGGCGGCTTGTGGGGAGGCTGCCCGGCAGGTACGAAAATCACCTGCTCCAGGCCAAACTCCTCGGCCGCCGCCTCGGCGGTCACCAAATGGCCGTAGTGGATGGGGTCAAAAGTGCCGCCCATGACCCCCAGCCTTCGGACGCCTTGAGCGCGGCCGTCATTCTCGGACATGACCATCGCCGTACACCACATACTTAATCGACGTCAGCGCAGCAAGGCCCATCGGCCCCCTGGCGTGCAGCTTCTGCGTGCTGATGCCCAGCTCCGCCCCGAGGCCAAACTCAAACCCATCGGTGAACCGGGTGGACGCGTTCACGTACACCGCCGCCGCATCGACGGCCTGCACAAACCGCCGTGCCCGGCGCAAATCCTGCGTGACGATGGCCTCGGAATGCCGGGTGCCGTAAGTCGCGATGTGCTCCAGCGCCGCCTCGAGATCCGGCACGACCCGCACGGCTAAGATCAAGTCCAGGTACTCCTCATGCCAATCCTGCTCGGTCGCTGGAACCATGTCGGGCACGATCCGCCGCGCCGCAGGGCACCCCCGGAGCTCCACGCCCCGCGCCTTGAGCTCGGCCGCCACCCTCGGCAGGAACTCCGGCGCCACAGCCTCGTGGACCAGGAGGGTTTCCATGGCGTTGCAGACCGACGGCCGCTGGCACTTGGCGTTGATGACGATGGCCAGTGCCTGGTCAAGGTCCGCATATTCGTCCACATACGTGTGGCAGTTGCCGACGCCGGTTTCGATAACAGGCACCCGAGCCGTGGAAACCACCTGCTGGATGAGCCCCCGCCCGCCCCTAGGAATGAGCACGTCGATGAGCCCTACGGCCTCCATCATGGCCTGGGCGGCCCCGTGTCCAGGCCGGTCCACCAACTGGACACTGGCAGCGGGCAGACCTGCCGCTTCGATGGCTCCGGTCAGCGCCTCGACAATGGCCCGATTGGAATTGAGGGCGTCGGAGCTGCCGCGCAGGAGCACCGCGTTGCCCGACTTCAGGCACAACCCGGCCGTGTCGGCGGTGACGTTGGGACGAGCCTCGTAGATGATGCCGACGACTCCCAGGGGCACCCGCACCTGCCCAATCTCAAGTCCATTGGGCCGGCGCGTCATGGCCACCATCTCGCCGACGGGATCCGGCAGCGCTGCGACGGCCCGCAGCCCCTCCGCCATCTGGCGCACGCGGTCGGGGTTCAAGGTGAGACGGTCCAAGAGTGCCTTTGAAACCCCGCGCTGCTGGGCGCCGGCGACGTCCCGGGCGTTGGCGGCCAAGATGGAATCCAAATGGTCTTCGAGCGCCTTGGCCATGGCGAGCAGGGCGGCGTCTTTAACCGCCCGGTTGGCGGCGGCCAGTGCGCGGCTTGCTTGCCGGGCCCGCTGGGCAAGCTCCCTCACGTACGTGCGATCGTCCGGCAGTCCGGGGCTGTCGCCGGAGCCGCCATCCGGCCCGGCATGCTGGCCGGCTGCGGCAAGACGCTTCAGCGCGGCGCTTTCCGCCCCCTCCATGCTGCTCCCCCCGTCTAGACCGAGATGACCAGGTTGTCCCGGTGGATGACCTCGTCGTAATCCTTGCGGCCGAGGATGGCGGCGATGTCCTTGGTGCGGCTGCCCTGGATCCGGCGCAGGTCCTGGGCCGAGTAGTTGACCAGCCCCCGGGCCAGCTCCCTGCCGGAGCCGTCCACCACCTGGACAAGATCCCCCTCGGCAAAATCCCCTTCGACGCCGACGACCCCAGCGGGCAGGAGGCTCTTTCCGTTTTCCACCAGGGCCTTGGCTGCCCCTGCATCTACAAGGATGCGGCCGCGGGGGCGCAGGTGAAACGCCAGCCAGCGCTGCCGCGCCCGCAAGGGGCGGGGTTTGGGCAAAAACAGCGTGCCTACCGCCTCGCCGGCGAGCACCGCGGACAAGACATGCGATTGCGAGCCGCTGGTGAGAAACATCGGGATGCCGGCCGCGGTGGCGATCTTGGCGGCCTGCAGCTTGGTCATCATGCCGCCGGTGCCAAAGGCCGTGCCGGCGCCGCCCGCGATGGCCTCCAGCTCCGGGGTGACGACCGGCACCACGTCGAACCGCCTGGCGCTAGGGTCGCGCCGCGGGTCACCGGAGTACAGCCCGTCCACATCGGAGAGAATGATGAGGAGGTCGGCCTCGACCAGCGTGGCCACCAGCGCCGAGAGCGTATCGTTGTCCCCCAGGCGGATCTCGTCTACGGCCACCGTATCGTTCTCATTGACCACGGGGATCGCGCCTAGCTCCAGCAGCTTGCGCAAGGTGTTGCGGGAATTCAAGTGGCGGCGACGGTCGGCCACATCTTCCCGGGTCAGGAGGACCTGGCCCACGACCAGCTGGCGCGCGAGGAACGCCCGCTCGTACGCCTGCATCAATAGGCCTTGGCCGACGGCCGCGGCCGCCTGCTTTTCGGGGATCGTCTGGGGGCGCTGCGAGTAGCCGAGGCGGCGGGCGCCGACGCCGATAGCGCCCGATGTGACCAACACCAGCTGGCGGCCGGCCCGGGTCAGCTCCAGGGCTTGGTCCGCCAGGTGCTCAATGCGCCCGACGTCGAGGCTGCCGTCGGGAAGGGTGAGACTGCTTGTACCAATCTTGACCACGATCCGCCGTGCGCGGCGGAAGGCAGTCGTTCCGGTCCAACGGAACTCCCTCCTTCGCCCGGTGTTTCGCTCTGTCCGGGGGCGAATCCTGCGGGTACCAGGTCGCCCCGGGGCCCGGTCCCAAGGCAAATGGCGTTACTCTTCGTCTTCAAACTCAAACTCTACGCCGGCAACGCGCACAATGTCCCCGTGCCGGACACCTTCGGCCCGCAGGGCGTCGTTGAGGCCGATGTCGCTAAAGACCTTTTGGAGAAACCGCACGGCCTCTTCGTTGTTGAGGTCAAGGCGCGCGATAAGGCGGGCCAGCCCCTCGCCCTCCACCACAAACACGCCATCTTCTTGGCGAATAGTATACTCGCTCAACGGCGCAGGACGCCGCCGCGCCGCCGGGAGGTCCGGCTGCACGGGCACGGGCTGCGGCCGCGGCAGATCCTTGAGAATCTCCCACGCGGCGTACATCAGTTCTTGCAACCCCTCACCCGTAGCGGCGGAGATCGGAAACACCCTGTATCCCAGGGATTCCACTTCCGCCTGAAACCGTCCCAGGTTGCGGCGCGCTTCCTCCAGGTCCAGCTTGTTGGCGGCCACCAGTTGCGGTTTCTCGGCCAGCTCGGGCCGGTACAGGCGCAACTCTTCGTTGATGGCGCGGAAGTCGTCCACCGGGTCCCGGCCTTCCAGTCCCGACACGTCCACCACGTGGATAAGCACCCGGGTGCGCTCCACATGGCGCAGGAAGTCGTGGCCGAGGCCGACGCCTGCGTGCGCTCCTTCCACGAGGCCAGGGATGTCGGCGACCACAAAGCTCTGCCCTGTGCCAAGGGACACGACGCCCAGGTTGGGCGTCAAGGTCGTGAACGGATAGGGAGCGATCTTGGGCCGGGCGGCGCTGACTCGGGACAGCAAGGTCGATTTGCCCGCGTTGGGCATGCCCACAAGGCCGACGTCGGCGATGACCCTGAGCTCGAGGATGAGCCACCGCTCCTCCCCGGGCTCACCCTTTTCGGCAAAACGGGGCGCCTGCCGCACCGGCGTCTTAAACTGCGCGTTGCCCCGGCCGCCGCGCCCGCCCCGGGCGACCACCACCCGCTGCCCGGGTTCCGTCAGGTCGGCCAAGTACTCGCCCGTGGCCTCGTCCTTGACGGCGGTGCCTGGTGGGACCTTAATGACCAGATCCGCACCGTCCCGGCCGTAGCGGTTGCCCCCCTCGCCGTTGCGCCCGTTTTCGGCTTTGTAATGAACCCGGTACTTGAAATCCATGAGCGTCCAAAGGCCCTCGTCGACTTCGAGGATCACGTCGCCGCCCCGGCCGCCGTCGCCACCGTCGGGCCCACCCGCCGGCACGTATTTCTCCCGCCGGAAGCTCACCGCCCCGTGGCCCCCGTCTCCCCCTTTGACGTAGATGCGGGCTGTATCCAGGAACACCGGTCCATCACCCGTCCTTGGCGAAAAAACAAGGGGCGACCCACCAAGGTCCGCCCCTTCGTGCTCCAACCATCCGGCCGCGGGCCGCGACCGGGCCTACTCCACTGCGCTGTTGGTGGCGCGTTGCGCTGCGCCGGCTGTCCGCGACCGTTGCTTAGGCGGACACAGGCTCGGCGTACACGCTGACCTGCTTGCCGTTCTTGCCGCGCCGCTCAAAGACCACGTAGCCGTTGATCTTGGCAAACAGCGTATCGTCCTTGCCCAAGCCGACGTTGATGCCCGGGTGGATGCGCGTCCCCCGCTGGCGCACAAGGATGCTCCCGGCCGTCACATACTGGCCGCCGAAACGCTTGACGCCCAGCCGCTTGGAAATGCTGTCCCGGCCGTTCTTGGAGCTGCCGCCGGCCTTCTTGGAGGCAAACAGCTGCAGGTTGAAGACAAACGCCATGGGATTCCCCTCCCTCTGCTTGGCTGCCGGTTTCTGATCGCTAAACGCGGGCTTGGGCGGGAGCGCCCGCCTTGCCGGGCACGCGTACCGCGTCCCGCACCCGCATCCGCTCCGGATACTGCCGCTGCACTTCCTGCAGTCCCAGGACCATGGTGGCCAGTACGCTCTGGGCAGCCTGGCCCTGGCTGCGCTCATCGTCGCTGAGCAGGCACTCCAAATACCCGTCGGCCTGCTTTAGCCGCACCGGCAGCCCCAGGTGCCTCAGCAGGCCCAGCACCGCCGTCTGGGTGATCGCGGACACCGCGGCGCAGACGATGTCATTGCCGTACTCGCCATACCCCGCATGGCCCTGCGCCCGGAAACCGCGGATGCGGCCATCGGCGCCGCGGAACACCTCGACGGTAATCATTCGTCACGCCTCGATCTTCTCAATGACAAGGCGGGTGTACGGCTGCCGGTGCCCGTAGCGACGGCGATAGCGCTTCTTGGGCCGGTACTTGAACACGAGGATCTTGCGCGCCTTGCCGTGCTCGGCGACGCGGGCCACCACTGCGGCCCCTTCCACCGTCGGCGTCCCAACCTTTACCTGGCCTTCCCGGTTAACCAGCAGCACGCGGTCGAGCCGCACCTGCGCTCCGGGCTCGACGGGCAGCTTTTCCACAAGGATCGTGTCGCCTTCCGTGACCCGGTGCTGCTTGCCGCCCGTTTCCACAATCGCGTACGTTGCCATTGGCTCCGTTGCCCTCCATCACTGCCCGCCCGCCGCATGTGCGGCGCGGGACAGGCCACTCGCTCACGGCGTGACTGCCCTACGGATTTTAGCACGGGGCTCGGACTGCTGTCAATCACACGGCGCCGGCGAGGTCTTCCGACACTAGACTCGGCCCGGCACGGCGGTTATACTGAAAGGCAGTTTTGGCCCTCCCGTGCCTACGTCCCCCGCCGTGCGGGCCACCCGGGGCCGGGCGGCTTGCCGCTGCGGGGGTTGGCTGACGGACCGCCCCGGGCTATACCGGGCTACGGCTTGGGCCGCCGAGGCGAACCGTGTGACCGCAGACAGCATTGGCCGCGAAAAGCAGCGCATGGGCGCCGCCGGCGTCGCGTTGAGCCTTTTCCTGTTTGGCCTCAAAGGCTGGGCCGCCCTGCGCTCAGGCAGCGCAGCCGTTCTATCCGACGCCCTGAACGCCTTCCTTGACGTTTTGACGTATTCCGTCGCGTTCGCGAGCATGCGCGTGCACGAACAGCACCCGGACGAAGACCACCCCTTCGGCCACCGGCGGGCTGAGCCCCTGGCCGGGCTGCTGTTTGCCGTCTTTGCGTCGGCCTTGGGGGCGACAGTGCTGCGGGACGCTTTGCGCAGCCTGTTCCGGCCCAGCGCCGTCGAGGATGATCCCGTCACCGTCGGCCTGGTGCTGACCGGGATATTCGTCAAGGGAGCGATGGCGGCCTGGTTTTATCTCGGGACCAAGCGCACCGGCAGTCCCGCCCTGCGGGCCGGTTTCGTCGACTCCCGCAACGACGTCCTTTCAAGCTCCTTGGCGCTGGCCGGCTTTTGGGCCGGCGGGCCTTTGGACGGGATTGCCGCCCTGGCCATCGGCGCCTGGATCATCGTCTCCGGCATCCGCGTCGGCTTGGAAAACGTCGGCTACCTCATGGGCGCAGCGCCGTCGCAGGCGGTCCAGAGACAAATCATCGCCGCCGCGCAGGCCGTCCCAGGCGTGCGAGGCGTACACGATGTGCGCGCCCACTACGTGGGCGACCGTGTCCACGTCCAGCTCCACGTGGAGCTAGACAAGCATCTGTCACTGGCCGAAGCTCACGCCATCGGCGAGGAAGTCCGCCAATCCGTCGAGGCGGTCGAGCTGGTGCAAAAGGCGTTCATCCACCTGGATCCCGTTTGACGCTGGGTCAAACGGACCGCACCTTGCCCTTGGCATAGGTGCGGAACACCTTGGTGATCTCCACCTTGAGCTTTTGGCCCACGTAGCGGCCGCCGCCTTCGATGTCGATGACGTACCCCTCGATGCGGGCGATGCCGTCCTTGGGGTTGGTGAGGTGCGGCTCCTGCACCTGCATGTCAAGCACCTGGCCCTCGCGCACCGGCAGCGCGCGCTGCTCCAGCTCCGCCTTGGTGCCGGCCACGATCTCCACGTCCTCGATGTGCATCCCTTCGGCGCCCTTGACGTAGATGGTCTTGCCCGTGCGCTCCTCGAGGCGCCTCAGCAAGGTGCCGTTGGGACCGATGATCTGGGACGCCACCAGCGGATTGCATGTAACGAGGAACGCTTCCTCCTTGCCCGCCCGGGCGCGCCGCTCCAGCTCCCGCTGGGTCTTGTGGGCGACGGTTTCCTCGGAAAGCACCCGGCCTGAGCCGTCGCAGTACGGGCACGCCCGCTGCAGGCGGGCGCCGATGTCCTCGGCCACCTTCTTGCGGGTCATCTCCACCAAGCCCAGGCTCGTGAAACCAAGCACGTGGGAACGGGTCTTGTCAGGCTCGAGCGCCCGCTCCAAGGCCTCGAGCACCTGGCGCCGATGGGCGTCGGATTCCATGTCGATGAAGTCAATGATGATGATGCCGCCGATGTCGCGTAGCCGCACCTGCCGGGCGATCTCCACCGCCGCCTCCAGGTTGGTCTTGAGCACCGTATCGGCCAGGTTGGTGGTGCCGATGAAGCGGCCGGTGTTGACGTCGATGCTGGTCAAGGCTTCGGTGTGGTCGATGACGATATAGCCGCCGCTCTCGAGCCACACCTTGCGCTGCAGCGAGCGCTCGAGCTGGCTTTCGATGTCGTAAAACTCGAAGATGGGCTTTTTGCCGGTGTAAAGGTAGACCCGCGGTTTCATGGACGGCGACAGGGAGTCCAACAGCTCGAGCACCGTCTTGTACACCGTCTCGTCGTCTACCACAAAACGGGACACGTCGGGGGTAAACTCATCCCGCACCAGCCGGTACACCAGGTCGTAGTCCTGATACAAAAGCGCCGGTGCAGGGCTCGTTGCGGCCTTGCGCTGGATCTTTTCCCATACGCCCAAGAGAAACCGGCAGTCCTGGGCCAGGACGTCCGCGTCCTTGCCCACCGCCAGCGTCCGCACGATGAGCCCCATGCCTTGCGGGCGGATTTGCTTGGCGATCTCCTTGAGCCGCTGGCGCTCCTCCTCGTCGGTGATGCGCCGGGACAAGGCGATGTGGTCCACGGTGGGCATCAGGACCAGGTAACGGCCAGGAAGCGTCAGGTTGGTCACGACCCGCGCCCCCTTGGTGCCGATGGGCTCCTTAACCACTTGGACAACGATCTCTTGTCCGACCGTGAGCACGTCGTCGATGGAGCGCGGCCGGGGCGCCTCCACCACCTCTTCGCTGCCATTCAAGTGCGCCAAGGCGTCATCCACGTACAAAAAAGCGTTGCGCTCGAGGCCGATGTTGACAAAAGCGGCCTGCATGCCGGGCAGGACGTTTTCCACCCGGGCCTTATAAATGTTGCCGACCACCGAGCGATGGGCTTCCCGCTCCAAAAACAGCTCCACGAGCCGCCGGTCCTCCAGCACCGCGGCCCGCGTCTCGCCAAAACTGGCGTTGACCACGATCTCCCGTTTCATGCGTATTGGTCACTCCTGACCACTCCCAGACAAAGGGGCAAAAATTGAGAAACCTGTCCTTAGTATGCGAAAGCCGGGAGGACGGATATTCCGCACACCCGGCCGACCCCCGGCTATACGCCAACGTTGCTCAGCTGTCCCCGAAACAGCGAACGTATGTATGGAAATAGGTTATCACAGTTATCGTCTATTGTCAATGTAACGAAGCTGGACCGCCTCGGCCACGGGCACATTCAGCCCCCGGTCAAACAGGCAGTCTAGGATGTCCGCCTCCGCCGCAATACCCGTCGGCCGCCCCGCCTCATCGACGACCCACACCAGGTGGTAGCGCTGGGGCACAAACCGGTCCACCACCTGCCGCACCGGAGCATCGGCCCGCGCCACCAGCGCCTCGGCGGCGAGGCAGCCGTGGGCCGCGAGCTCCTGCTGCTTGCGCACGAGGGACGCCATAAAGACGTATCCAGCTGCTTCGGCCTCGCGGCGGGCGGCCAAGACGACGAACAGCCCGACCAACGGCAAGGTGATGCTGGCATAACCCCAGTAGACGAACCCCGCGCCCGCCAAAATCAGCACGGCGCCGAGGCACTGGCCCAGGCGCACCGCCTGGTGGGTAGCCCGGCGGTAGCCGACCCGCCGGGACCGGTACGCCCGGAAAAGCCGCCCGCCGTCCAGCGGCAGCGCGGGCAAAAGATTGAAAGCTGCGATCGCGGCGTTGGTGCCAACAAAAAAGAGCGCCCATGAGGGCGGAAAGATCTCATAACGCCAGGCCAAGGCGCCGAGTCCCAGCAGCACCGCGTTGGTCAAGGGTCCCGCGATGGCGATCCCTGTCTCGACCGAAGGGTCCGCCTCTAAGAGCCCTTCCATGCGGGCCACGCCGCCAAAGGGCAAGAGCTCCACCTCGGCCACCTGGATGCCGTAGCCCCTGGCGGCTACGACGTGGCCGATCTCGTGCAAAAGGACAACGGCAAAGACAGTCACGGCTTCCGTGAGCCGGCCCGCCCACGCCGCGGCCAAAAGCAGCAGCAGAAACCACACGTTGACGCTGAAGCGGATGCCAAACAGCGTGGCCAGCCTCACCGGGCCTCACCGCTGGGGCTCGTCGGCCGGTGAGCGCAAGAATCCGCCCAGGACAGGCAGCCAGGAAAGATCGGAGCTGGCCAACCGCGCCCGCAGGTGCTCAAGCCACGGTTCGTAGTCAAAGTCCGTGCTGAGCACGAAGGCCAGATACTCCTCCACCCCTTGCGTAAACGGCAGGTTGGCCTCCACGATAGTGGCCGCCAAAAGCAGCAGGATGAGGGCAAACAGGCCGTTGCGGACAAAGGCCGTCCCAGTCAACGGTTTCGACCTCCCACACCCGGCGTCGGTGCCCGATCGAGCAGGCAGAGACTCAAGGACACTATATGCTCAGAAGTGGATCTTCTTGCGCCGCAGGCCCACGTTAAGCACGAGCCCGATGGACGTAAGGGTCGTCAAGACGGAGGTGCCGCCGTAGCTGATGAGGGGCAGCGGCAGACCGGTGACGGGCATCAGCCCCAAGGTCATGCCGATGTTGATCAGGACGTGGCAAAAGATCATAGACAGCACGCCCGCCACGATGAGGCTCCCCATGCTGTCCTTGGCCTGGAGCAAAATACGACCGCCCCGCCAGAAGATGACACCAAACAAAACCAGCACAAAGACGCCGCCAACGAAACCAAACTCCTCGCCGATGACAGAAAATATGAAGTCCGTGTGTCTCGCCGGCAGGAAGTTGAGCTGCGTCTGGGAGCCTCCGAACAGGCCCTTGCCAAACAGGCTGCCCGAGCCGATGGCGATCATGGACTGGATGACGTTCCAGCCCGCGTCGTGCCGGTAGCGGTAAGGATCAAAGAACACGATCAGCCGGTTGATCTGGTACGGCTTTAAGATGGGAAGCCATCCCTGGATGGACGCCACCACCGCTCCCACGGCCGCTCCCAAGCCGGCCGTCGTCAGCAGGGCCAGGTGCTTCACCGGAGCGCCGGCAAAGAAGAGGATGCCCAACGTCATGCCGGCCATGGTGATGGCGGTGCCCAGGTCGGGCTGCAGGAGGACAAGCCCCCACATAGGTGCAAGCCACGCCAGGGCGACGAAAATGCCCCGCCAGCCCTGGACGCGATCCGGTTCGGACAGCGCCCAAGCCAAGACCAGGATGAGGCTAATCTTGGCCACTTCGGACGGCTGGAGGTTCAAAGGGCCAATGGACAGCCAGCGCTCGGCGCCCCCGCCGACGCGACCCACCACCAGTACCGCGCCCAAGAGTCCCAGGCTCCCCAGGTAAAACAGGCGCGACAGCTTGACCAAGTGGCGATAGTCGAAGGTAAGGATGACAGCCATTGCGGCGAAGCCCAAGAGCGCTGCAATGGACTGCCGTTTCACATAGTAGAAGGGATCACCCCGGGTTTCGGCCAGCCCGCGGGTAGCGCTGTACACAACCAAAAGCCCAAACAGGAACAAAAGGACGACAGCGGACAAAAGGACAAAGTCCAGGTTGCGCAACCACCTGCGATCCATCTCAGAGGCAGCTTACCCCATCCTAGCGGCCCGCACGCGCCACACCCGCGGTCCGCTTCACGGGGATGGTAGCCACCAGGGCGACGGATTCCCCGTCGCGCTCCAACACGACTTCGGGGCCGCTTTCGTCGATTTCCAAGTACTTGGAGATGACCGCGATCAAGTCTTCCTTGAGCGCTTCCAGTGCCTGGGCAGAGAGCGACGTCCGGTCCTGAACCAGCACGAGCCGGAGGCGTTCCTTGGCCACATGCTTGCTTTGATCCTCGCCCCGAAAGAACCTCGTGAAGAAATCCAGCATGCGCGTCCCCTCCTCAGGCTGCCCGTCGCCCTCAGGCGCCGCGCACCTTCTTGCGGCCAAACCCGACCAAGTTGCGCAGGCGGTTCATCCAGCCGTCCTCTTCCAACTGCATGAAGGGCACGTCTTCGCCCTCGATGCGGCGCACGATGTTGCGGTAAGCTTGAGCCGCCTTGGTATGGCCGCCGAGCACCACGGGCTCGCCGCGGTTGGTGGCGACGATGATGGACTCGTCATCGGGGACGACCCCGAGCAGCTCGATGGCGAGAATCTCGATCACGTCATCGATGTCCAGCATGTCCCCCCGGCGCACCATCTGGGGGCGTATCCGGTTGATGATGAGCTTGGGGTTGGACAGTTCATGGGCTTCCAGAAGCCCCGTGATGCGGTCCGCGTCCCGCACCGCCGCGACCTCGGGGGTCGTGACGATGATGGCCTCATGGGCACCGGCGATGGCGTTGCGGAAACCGTGCTCGATGCCGGCAGGGGAATCCACGAGCACGTAATCGAACTCTTCTGCCAACTGGGCGCACAAGGCCTTCATTTGCTCCGGCGACACCGCGTCCTTTTCCCGCGTCTGGGCCGCGGGCAAAAGGTACAGACCGTCCAGCCGCTTGTCCTTGATCAGAGCGTTGCGCAGCCGGGCGTGCCCTTCCACCACCTCCACCAGGTCATAGACGATCCGGTTTTCGAGCCCCATAACCACGTCCAGGTTGCGCAGCCCGATATCGGCATCGACCAGGCAAACCCGGCGTCCCTGCATGGCCAGACCGGCGCCCAAATTGGCCGTGGTGGTCGTCTTGCCTACCCCGCCTTTACCGCTGGTGATAACGATAACTCTCCCCGCCATGGGCCACGAACCTCCTCAACTCGCCGCCGTCACGGCACGTAGGCCTCGATTTGGATGCGCTCGTCCTGCACCAGCGCCACCTCGGGCCCGCTGGGCCCAGGCATCTGGCCGTCGGGCGACCGGGAAATATAGTGGGCGATGCGCAGCTGCGTCGGCTGGAGCCGCAAGGCGATGACGCGGGCGTCGGTGTTGCCGCGCGCCCCGGCGTGCACCACCCCGCGCAAGGCACCGAACACGATCACATGACCCGTGCAGACGACGACCGCCCCCGGGTTCACATCCCCAAGAATGACGACGGAACCGTCAAACTCGAGCCGCTGCCCCGATCGCAGCGTGCGCCGCACCAAAAGGCAAGGCTCCCCGGTTGGCTCGAGAGCGCCGCGGCCACTGGACGCCGGCGCTTCCGCCGCGGTGCGCTTTGGCCTGCCATTTGACGCGCGTTTACCCGCCGCGGCATCGTCGTCCACCACGGTCAGCCCATGCGCCTCGATGAGCTCGCGCAGCACCCGCTGCTCTACAATGTCGGGTTGGCGGTTGCCCAGCTCGATGCGGACGCTCGCGCCTTGAAAGAAATTCTCCGCCGCCGAGAGCTTGCGCCGCAGCTCTTCCACTACGGCGCCGAAGGGCGCTTCAGGGTCGACCTGGACCGAGATGCCGGCCCGGCTACCCTTAAACACGACGGCTTCCTTGCCCTGCATGGCCGTCCTCCAACAAACCGCACCCGGCGGATTTTGGTACAACCTTCGCTGCCGCGGGAACCCTTCCTCCTTCGCGACAACAAACGTTGCCGCTTACGGGCACACGTTCCCTTCGAGATGGAAGTAGGCCGCCAGCACCCGGCACGCCACCGGCGCCGCTGCGGCCCCGCCGCCTCCGCCGTACTCGAGCACCACCGCCACCGCCACCTCAGGGTTGTCGGCGGGGGCGTAGGCGGCGAACCAAGCGTGGGTATCGCGGCCGGGCGCCACCTGGGCGGAGCCCGTCTTGCCCGCAACCCGGATGGGGAAACTGGCAAAAGCCGCCCGCGCCGTGCCGCGTTCGCCGGAGGTCACCGCCAGCAGGCCCCGGTGTACCGCATTCCAGCTGGCCGGGGACGCTTCCAGGTAGCTCAAAAGCCGCGGCTCGCGCCGGTAAATTTCCTCGCCGGAGGGCGAGATGATGGCCTGCACCAAGTAGGGTTCGTAAACCGCTCCGCGGTTGGCCAGCCCCGCGTACATGACCGCCAACTGCAGGGGCGTCACCTGCAAGAAACCTTGTCCGATGGAAACGTTGGCCGTGTCGCCGGGGTACCAGAGCTCCCCCTGGGTCGCCCGCTTCCACGCGGGATCGGGGACGAGCCCAGCCGCGTCCTGCGGCCGGATGTCAAGGCCTGTGGAGCTGCCAAGGCCCAAGGCGCGCGCCGTGGCGGCGATGGCCTGGATCCCGGCCCGCGAGCCCATGACGTAGAAATAGTCGTTGACGGACCGCTCCATCGCCGACACCGCGTCAACCGGACCCGCAGGCGGCAAGCCACGGGTGACGGTCCAGTCGCGGAACACGCGGCCGCCGATGTCCACCACGCCCGTGGCCACGTAGACCTCATCGGGCGTCGTTACCCGGCGCTCCAGCGCCGCCAAAAGGGTAACCGGCTTAAAGGACGACCCCGGCGCGTAGGCACCCTGGATCGCCCGGTTGAAAAGAGGCGAGAGCGGGTCCTTTTCGAGCTGTGCGAAATACGCGCCCCGGTCGCCGGTCAGGAACATGTTGGGGTCATACTCCGGGTAGCTCACCAGCGCCAGGACGCCGCCGGTCTTGACGTCCAGCACGACGACCGCCCCGCCGCCGGGCGGGCCCGCCCGGTCCGGCGCCTGCTTCAAGCGCTCCAGCTGCTCGGCCACGGCTGCCGCGGCCGCCCGCTGCAGCTCCAGGTCCACCGTCAGCACCAGGTCGTTGCCGGGCACCGGCGGCACCGACCCCAGGACCCGGATGGGACGGCTGAGAGCGTTGACCTCCACCTGCTGGAAGCCCCGCTCGCCCCGCAGGTACTCTTCATACGCCCGCTCGACGCCTATCCGGCCGACCAGGTCGCTCGGCCGGTACCCTTCGTAGGCCGCCAGGTCGGCCGGGGACGCGAGCTGGAGGTAGCCCAGTACATGCGAGGCGGTGCTGCCCGCGGGATAGCGCCGAATGGGCTCCTGCTCAACCATCACGCCCGGCAGGTCCATCCGCTGCTCTTCGACTGCGACCGCCACCTCGGGCGGTACGTCCCGCGCCACCCGCAGCGGTTCATAAGGATACGCCCGCTGGTCCGCCTGCAAGGCCGCTTCGATCTCCTCGGGGCTCCGGCCCAAGATCCGGCTCAAGCGCGCGACGACCGCCTCCCGGTTTTCCGCCAGTCCGCCGGGCACGATGGACACCGTGAACGCCAGGCGGTTGTCGGCCAGGACGCGGCCCTCGCGGTCGCGGATCACACCCCGGGGCGCGGTGATGGAGAGCCGGCGCATGCGGTTCCCGTCCGCCAGCGCGGCGTAGTGTTCCCCATGCACGATCTGCAGCTGCCACATGCGGCTCGCGAGCAAGAGCAGCACCAGCAAGATCACCAGGCCCATGCGGCGTGTGCGGCGCTGCAGTTCCGGTTCAGCCACGTTCGCCCTCCTCACGCCTCAAGGCCGGCGTCCCCGCCGCGGGCCGCCAGCACCCCTGCGGCCCAGCGGGAGATGGGATACACAACGGGCACCAACAATAGGTGGTACCCCGCCAACGCCAGCGTCACCCGCACCAAGCCGTCCAAGGGCGGCAACGGCAAGCCGAAGGCGGACGCCCCGGCCACGTAGACGAGTTGGCTGAAGATCGTGCCACCGGCCACGATGGCCAGCACCACGAGGCCCCGGTCGGGATACACGCGCTCGCCGGTGAAGCCGGCCGCCCACCCAGCGGCGCCGTAGCTGACAGCCGAGAGCCCCACAAGGTAGCCCCCCACGAGATCGGCGAGAAACCCGGTCAGCATGCCCACAACCAGCCCCTCGATCGCCCCCCGTTGCAGGGCGACGCCGAGGACAAAAACGAGCAGGAGCTCCGGCCGCACGCCGAAAAGGGGCATGTGGGCGAAACCCGCCAGCTGGACCACCAACAGACCAAGTACGACCGCCACCAACGCCAGCCAGCGGCGCCCGGAGCGCTCCGGCCTCACCGCCCGCCGGCCCCCGCCGGCGCTGCCAGCGCCTCGTCGTTGGCCTGGACCTGGGCCCTGGTCTCCGGGCGCACACCCAGCACCGTCACAAACTCCAGCTTCCCGAAGTCCACAAACGGCCGCACCGTGGCCTCGACGGACATGCCGTAAGGCCCTAAGTCCACCTCGTCGACCTTGCCGATGGGAATCCCTTTGTCAAACAGCTGGCTCATGCCCGACGTCACGATGATGTCCCCCGGTTGGATGTCGGCGGCGGCCACCAGCGGGCGCAGGCGCAAATGCGTCCCGGGGTAGCCGAAGCCTTCAACGAGGACCGGCTGGCCCGTCCGCTGCACGATGCCGCCAACGGCGCTGCGGGGGTCGGTAAGCAGGATCACTTCGGAGGTCAGGTAGTTGACGGTGCGGACGTGGCCCACCACCCCGTCCGGGGACACGACGCCCATCAGCGGCTCCACACCGTCGCGGCTGCCCTTGTTGATGGTGAGCACACTCCACCAGTTGTTGAGGGGGCGCGCGATCACTTCGGCGCTGATCGTGGGCGCGGGCACCTGCAAATCCAGCCCCAGAGCGGCCCGCAGCGCCTCATTCTCCCGCCGGTACTCCTGCAGGCGGTAGTTTTCCTCCCGCAGCGCGGCCAACTCCGCCCGCAGGCGCTCGTTTTCTGCGTGGGCGTTGCGCAAATCGGCCGCCGTCGTCCAAAGGCCCGTGAGCGTGCGGCTCAGCCGGTTGGCCGCCTGCATGAGCGGGGCGAGCCCGTCCCGCATCGCCCGTTCGGCCCATGTCACGCCGTCGCGCCCCCGGGAGGTGAGAAAGATGGCGGAGACGAGCAAAAACATCACGAGCCCGGCCACCACCACGAGGGCCCAGCCGCGCACGCTCCGTCACCCTCTCAGCCGACGACCTTCCTCGACGAAATCGAGATCCTCTGCAAGAGATCGAGGTGCTCCAGCACCGCGCCGGTACCCCGCACGACGCAAGTCAGGGGATCGTCCGCGATGTGGATCGGCATGCCCGTCTGCTCGGCGAGGAGCTTGTCCATGCCGCGCACCAGCGCCCCGCCGCCAGCCAGCATAATGCCCCGTTCCATCACGTCCGCGGCCAACTCGGGCGGGGTGCGCTCGAGCGTCACCCGCACCGCCTCCACGATGGCGGCGATAGGCTCGGCCATGGCTTCCCGCACTTCCTCCGCGGTCAACGTGACGGTTTTGGGCAAGCCCGTCACCAGGTCACGGCCGCGCACCTCCATGGTGCGCTCGTCGTCATCGTCCATGGGATAGGCCGAACCGATGGCATGCTTGACCTCTTCGGCCGTCCGCTCGCCGATGAGCAGGTTGTAGTTGCGGCGTACATGCTGAACGATGGCTTCGTCCAGCTCATCGCCGCCGACCCGCACCGAGCGGTGCGTCACGATACCGCCCAGCGAGATGACCGCCACCTCGGTGGTGCCGCCGCCGATGTCCACGACCATGCTGCCCGAGGGTTCCTGCACCGGCAGGCCGCACCCGATGGCGGCTGCCATCGGCTCCTCGATGAGGCGGCAGTCCTTGGCGCCGGCCGACAGCGTCGCATCGATGACGGCCCGCTTCTCGACCTCCGTCACGCCCGAGGGCACCGCGATCACGACCCGCGGGCGGAAGAAGCCGATGCGCCGGTTGGCGATGCTGATGAAGTGGCGCAACATGCGCTCGGTGACGTCGAAGTCGGCGATGACGCCGTCCTGCAGCGGACGCACGGCCACAATGCTGCCCGGCGTCCGCCCCACCATGCGCTTGGCCTCCTCGCCGACGGCCAGCACCTGCTTGGTTTCCACCTCGATGGCCACGACGGAAGGCTCCTGCACCACGATGCCTTTGCCCTTGACGTACACGAGGGTGTTGGCCGTGCCCAAATCGATGCCCATGTCGCGCCCGAAGCCGCCGAACATGCTTTGCATCTTCTCCTTTCAGGCCTTAAGGCGCGTCCACAAAGCCGCGTTCCTTTAGGCTGACGTAGCGATTGTCGCCGATGATGATGTGGTCCAGCACTTCTATGCCCAGCAAGCGCCCACCTGCAACCAAGCGCCGGGTTAGATCAATATCATCAGGGCTCGGCTCCGGATCGCCGCTGGGATGGTTGTGCACCAGGATGACGGCGGCGCTGTTGCGGCGCATGGCATCCTTAAAAAGCTCCCGGGGATGTACGAGCGTCCCCGTGAGGTCCCCTACGGACAGCGTCTCGATGGCGATGATGCGGTGCTTCGTGTCCAGCATGAGCACCTTGAACACCTCGCGATCGAGATCCCGCATGTCTCCCATCAAAAGACCCGCGACATCCCGGGGGTGGCGCACGGCAAACCGGTCGTAGTGGGGCTCCAGTGCCAGGCGGCGCGCGAGCTCCAGCGCCGCCTTAACTTGTGCGGCTTTGGCCGGGCCGATACCCGGCACCGCCAGGAGCTCATGGGCCCCCATAGCCGCGAGGCGCCGGAGCGATCCCGCATGGGCCAGCAGCCGATCCGCGAGGGCCAGGGCCGACTCCCTGGCGGTTCCCGTCCGCAGCAAGATGGCCAGCAGTTCCCGGGTGCTGAGATGCCGCTCTCCCATGTTGAGGAGCCGTTCCCGCGGCCGCTCGTGGCAGGGCAACTCCCGCATGACGACCGGATCCAGCGCTCGGGCCACCGGTGCCACCCCCTGTTACAGCATGTGCACACCAAACTCCTTTAACAAGCGAGCCAAAAGCGTCAAGGGCAAGCCAACCACGTTGAAGTAGTCGCCGACGATACGCTCCACCAGGAGCGCCCCCTTGCCCTGGATGCCATAGGCGCCGGCCTTATCCATGGGCTCACCCGTGGCCACGTAGCGGTCGATCTCCTCAGGGGACAGCTGCCGGAAGGTGACCTTGGTGCAAGCCGAAGCCACGAGGCACCGGCCGTTAGGGGCCTCAAGGACGCAGACCCCGGTAACCACCCGGTGGCTCCTGCCCGACAAGAGCGAAAGCAGGCGCTTGGCGTCAGCCGCATCCTTAGGCTTGCCCAGCACCTGGCCTTGGCAGAGCACGATGGTATCCGCCCCGATGACCAGGCCGTCCGGAAGCGTCACCGCCACCGCCCTGGCCTTGTGCAGGGCTCGCTGCTCGGCCAGCTCCCTGGGCGAACCTGCTATGATCGCCTCTTCATCTACTTCGGAAACCGCCACCGTGAACGGGAGGCCTGTCTCCGCCAGCAGTTGCTGCCGGCGAGGGGACGCGGAAGCAAGGATGATCGGCTTGTCCATGGGACGATTATAGCACAGCGGGATGGCCGCGGACGTACCGCGATGCGAGGGGTTTCTGCTGGAAAGCTAAGCGTCGCTCCCACCGGTGGGCAACGCGCCGGCACCGCCGCGCCGGGGAATTCCCGGGCGCGGCGGTACCTCTGGGGTGCGTGGCCGCCGGGCCGCACGCCCACTGCTCGGGCTCAAGCCGCCCCGTCAGCTGCCGCGCGTCCCCCCCGGGTAGGTTTCGGCCGCCAACGCCTGGACGGTCATGCTCAAGTAGCGCTCGCCGGTGTCCGGCAGCACCGTCACGACCCGCTTGCCTGGGCCGAGGCGCAGGGCCACCTGGATGGCCGCATGTACCGCCGCACCGGCCGAGCTGCC
>DATCLD010000246.1:0-1627 GCA_036564115.1 Limnochordales bacterium | reverse complement strand
AGCAGCTGCTCCTCCGTCTGCTCGCTCGCCTGGAGGTAGCGCTCCAAGGTCAAGCCCCGGGCCCAGAGGCTGTACTCGAACTCATCTTTCATCCGGGCGAGCTCCTGCTCCACCATGACCTCGGGGAGCTCGACCTGGGCGTTGTTAACGGCCAGCTCGAGCAGCTTATCCCGCATCTCCGCGTCGGCGGCCCACTCGGCGGCTTCCTCCAGCCGCTTGCGGCGATCTTCCCGCAGCTCGGCGATGGTCTCGAACTCGCCCACGTCTTTGGCGAACTCGTCATCCGCCGCGGGCACGCGGCGCTGCTTGATCTCCAGGAGCCGCACCCGGAACCGGGCCGTCTTGCCGGCCAGATCTTCCCGGGCTCCCTCCGGGAACGTCAGGTCGAATTCCCGCTCTTCACCGGGCGCCATGCCTACCAGCTGCTCGCTGAAGGCAGCGAGAACACCTTCGTCGCCGACCCGGACGATCTCGCCCTTCCCGGCGCCGCCCCGGAAGGGCCGGCCGTCGATGTGCCCCTCAAAATCGACGACGGCGTAGTCGCCAGGTTCAACTTTCTCCTTTTCCACGGTCACCAATTCCGCGAACTGCTCCCGCAGGGCGTCGATGACCTCATCCACGTCCTTGTCGGTCACCTTGCGGACGCGCTTTTCCACCGCGAGACCCCGGTAGTCGCCGAGCTGGACCTCGGGTTTCACGTCCACCTCAGCCTTGAACTTGAGCGGCTTGCCGGCGCCGAAGTCGATGATGTCGATTTTGGCCTGAGCCACCGGCTCGATGTTGGCCGCCCGCACCGCTTCCCGGTACGCCTGGGGCACAAGCTCGTCAACGGCTTCCACGTATAGGGCGTCCTTGCCCAGGTGCATCTCCACGATCGGGCGCGGCGCTTTGCCCGGCCGGAACCCGGGAATGCGCACCCGCCGCACAAGCCGGCGGTAAACGGCGTCGACGGTGCGTTCCACCCGCTCGGGTTCCACTTCAACTTCCAGCACAACCCGGGCTGGGTGGCCCGGCAACCGCTCCACACGGGTGTTCATGCGACGTCCTCCCTGGCACTAACCTCACGGCACAAGCAGCATCCCTGCGGGATGCCTGCTGATCCCACTCCTGAAATTATCCCCCAGGCGGATCCTGCTGTCAACAAAGGAAAAGGCGGGGGTCGCGCGCACATGACCCCCGCCTGTCCTGGTGCGAGAGGGGGGACTCGAACCCCCACGCCGCAGGGCACCAGATCCTAAGTCTGGCGCGTCTGCCAATTCCGCCACTCTCGCCCGGCGTTTCCAGTATAGCCTGCAGGGCACGCGGCGATCAACCCGACCAGCGGCATGAGCAAAACGACAGCCCCGCTTGGTGGCGGGGCCGGTACGTGGTGTGCCCGGTGGGATTCGAACCCACAACCCAGGGATTAAAAGTCCCTTGCGCTACCGTTGCGCCACGGGCACATTTACTATTTTAGCAGGGCAGGCCCGCGTCCGTCAAACGCCTTTGCGCTCTACGCCGGTGGCGGCTCCAGGCCAGGACCAAAGCCACCAACGCATCTCCCTGGGCCATGCGGAGCCGCACAACGCCCCGGGCGACAGCGCACGGCCTGGCGAAGTCCGGTGTCAGCTCAATCCGGGGCGGCCGC
>DATCLD010000245.1:0-17335 GCA_036564115.1 Limnochordales bacterium | reverse complement strand
CGGAAGAAGGGGTCGTGTTCGCCGTAAAGGGGCCCGCGGCGCACCCGCAGGGCGAGAATCCCGACGAAGGGCCCAAGGTGCACAATCCGCCGTTCGGGATCAAAGCGCAGGTGCAGGCGGGTCCCGTGGGGCACGTGCAGCTCGTCCAGAAGGGCCGGATCCATGACGACCTGGGGTGTCGCCTGCCCCGGCCGGTCGGGTACCACCACCGCTCGCGCCGGCTGGCGCAGCAGCCCTGCGCCGATCTGGACCTCGCCGGACGCAAGCCCGAGTCGCGCCGCCACGGAGGCCGGCACGAACAATTCACGGCGGGTGGCGTGCGGCGTCGCGCCGATGAGAACGGGGTGGACAACCGGCATGCTGAGGGTGATCCCCTTTCCCGTGCGGACTCCCGCGCATAGGTCGAGCCCCCGGATGGGGGCTCGTAATCACCCAGCAGGGGTCAGCGGTTGACTTCCTCTTTAAGCTCTTCGTCGATGCCGGCGTCCAGCTCGTCGTCGACCAGGTCATCGTCGAACTCGTCGTCCAACTCGCTGTCCATGACCTCCCAGAGTTCCAGCGTCTTCTTGTCGTCGCCGCCGGACCCGACGCCCGCGTATACCGGCACCCACAGCGTGGTTTCACCGATGACCTCGGCCGCGTACCCGTCCTCCACCAGCACTTGCACGACGCCGTCCGCGTCCAGTGCGATCTCCCGGGCGCGCGGCTGGCGGGTGCACGCCACGCGGCACTCAGGGTGGAGCACCGCAGCAGCGGAGCCGGTCAAATACTGCACCGGCAAATGCTCGTCAAACTCCACCGACTGGACCGCCACCGCCGTATGGATCCGGCCGCGCCCGGAGTCGCTCCCGTCGCCGGTGCCCGTGTAGGCGTACCAGACGTGGATGTCGTAGGAGCCTTGTACGGCCACCGCGCCGCCGCTGGTCAAGACCGCCGTGACCCGGTGGTTGGTGATGCGGCACCCGAGCAGGTCCTCGGGGTGGAATTTGGTCCGGAAACGGTGGGTGCGCACAAAGCCCCGCTTGCCCCGCGCACAGACCGCCTTGACAAAAATCTCCCGCAAGGCGCTCATGAGCTTTTCACTCTCCTCCTCCTGGCTGGACCTCGGTGTATGTTATGGAGGCGGGGCGAAGGGTGTTCCGGTTCAGCCGGCCAGCCACCGCCGCTTCAAATCAACTCGCTCGTTCCACCGGCGCTCCTCCGCCACCATCTGGCGGATCAGCTCGATGTGCTGGCGGAACTCCTGGAACGTGGGCGCCTGTTCCAGGTCCCGCCAAATTTGCAGGAAGCATGGCCGCAAGGCCGGCTTGTCGGCTTGGTAGAACGCCCGCTGGTTGGCCAGCGACAAAAAGACGTTGCGGCGGAGCAGGGGGTAGTCGGTGGCTACCACCTTGGCCAGGCACAGCACCGCCTGCGTGTACTGGGGTGAGATGAGCCAGCTGCCGGGGGTGCGGTACTCAAAGCCTCCATGGGGCTGCGAGCGCCAATCGCCGAGGAAACCATAGCGGGGGCGCCGCAGGCGGGAGCTCTTGGGGTTCTCCAGGAACAGCACCGGCAGGGCCAAGTAGTTGTCCAAGGCCTGGAGCAGGTCGGTGGTAAGCCGGATGTTGCTGAAGTGGACGTGGCCGCCGATGGTGAAGCGCCTGAGCGCGGTGCCGCCGGCTTCAAAATTTATCCGGTAGCCCCGCACGATGCTGGCCGCCCGGGCGATAGCCCGCCGCAAATTTTCCACGAGCTGCAGGGGGTCTGGACTTGGGTCAGGGCGAACTTCGGCCAGCGGGTAGATGAGAACCCCGTTGCGCATGAAGCAGGCGCGGTCGAGCCCCACCGTCCCAAACCGGCTGAAAAAGCGGGAGGCGCTCACCGTGCGGCCGCTGATGCGGCTGCGCAGGATGAACTCGGGGTCTGCTCCCAAGACCACTTCGCGGCCGGGATTGTGGCCCACCGCCGTCGCGCACGCGTCGGCCACCGCGGCCACGTAGGTTTCCATGGCGTGGGCCCACCGGCGGGCCAGGCGCGCATCCAGGGCCGGCGCGGGCACGACCCGCACGACGGCCAACTGGCCTGAAGAGGTGACGCCGATGTCCACGGCGCCGAAGTGGAGGCCCAGCGCATAGCACGCCCGCCGGCCCAGGTTGCGCAGGCGGGCCAAGAGGCGGGCGCCGCCGGAAAAGGAGTGGCGCAGGCGCCGGCCGGACCATTGCAGCACGGCCAGGGTGCGCAGGTCAAAGACATGCACGCGCCAGCGGGGTTCGACGCCCGGGGCGGCGGGGATGTTGTTCAACCGCAGGATCGCGGCCGCGTCGGGACCGATGGCGTTAAGGATAGCCTCCCGGGCGTTGACGACCCACAAGCCGTCGTCGCGCCCGTGGGTGGCGCCCCAGCGAAAAACGCACGTCCAGTCTTCTGGCGGGAGATCCTGGGAAAAGACAAAGCCGGGCAGACGCTTGGCCAAGGCCGGGTGGGGCGCCCGGTCCCCAATCAGCACGAGACAGCGCAAGGGGGAGAACCTCCCCGAGTCGGGCGTGGTCGGTGGTACCACAATATGCGGGACGGCGGGGGGATGCAAATCCTGGGGCGTCGAGGAAGCGTCCGCGGCAAGGGATCGCGTCCTTGAGTGCAAGGGATCGCCGCCCGGGTCAGGAACTTACTTGGCAAAGGAGGAGCAGCCTACGTGGACGCGTACGTGTTTGCCAACATCAGCCCATTGGACCATCGTTACCAGGTGAGCGACCCGGAGTTGGCGGCCGAGCTGCGCCGGTACTTGTCGGAGGACGCCTTCGTCCGGTTTCAGCTGGAGGTGGAGGTGGCACTGACGGAGGCCCTCGCCGCGCGCGGCGTCTGCAGCCCGGAGGTGGCCGCGGCGGTGCGGCAGGCCGCGGCGCAAGTTTCGCCCGCGGAAGTGTACGAGCGGGAGCGGCAGACCCGGCACAACGTGCGGGCCCTGGTCAACGCCATACGCGACCGGCTGCCCGAGGAGGCCCGGCCATACGTCCATTTTACTGCGACTTCTATGGACATTATGGATACGGCGCGGGCCTTGCAGTACCGGGCGGTGACCCGCGATGTGCTCCTGCCGCGGCTGGGATCCCTTTTGCGCACGTGGATCGCGCTGGCCCGGCGGGAGGCGGAGACGCTCCAGATCGGCCGAACCCACGGCCAGCACGCGGTGCCCATCACCTTCGGTTTCGCCGTGGCAGGCTACGTGGCGCGGCTTGGGGAGCGGATGGAACGCATCGCTGCGGCCGCGGCCAACCTGCGGGGCAAAATGGCGGGCGCGGTCGGCGCCTACAACGCGGCATCGCTTTTCTTCCCGGACCCCGACGCCTTTGAGCGGGAGGTGCTGGCGCGCCTGGGGCTTGAGCCGGGGGAACACGCGACGCAAATCGTGGCGCCGGAGTACGTGACGGACTATGTGCACGCCCTCGTCAGCTGCTTTGGCGTCCTGGCCAACTTTGCCGACGACATGCGGCACCTGCAGCGCACGGAGATCGGGGAAGCCGGCGAGGCCTTTGACCCGCAGCAGGTCGGCTCGTCCACCATGCCCCACAAGCGCAACCCGTGGAATTTCGAGCATGTGAAAAGCCTCTGGAAGACCTTCATGCCGCGGATGATGACCGTGTACATGGACCAGATCTCCGAGCACCAGCGGGATCTGACCAACTCCGCCTCGAGCCGGTTTGTGGTGGAGATCATTGCAGGGCTCGCACTGGCCGCAGCGCGCCTTGGGCGCGAGTCCGAGCGGCTGGTCGTGGACCGTGAGGCCATGGCCCGCAATTTCGCCAGAAGCCGCGACACGATTATTGCGGAGCCACTCTACATCCTCTTGGCCAGCGCCGGTCACCCGGACGCCCATGAAGTCGTGCGCCGCCTGACGCTGGAGGCGGAGCGCCTCGGCCGGCCTTTGCCCGAGCTGGTGCGGGAAAGCGCGGAGCTGCAGGCCTATCTGGAGAAGCTGACGCCTGAGCAGCGGGCCGTGTTGGCGGAGCCCGAGCGTTACGTGGGTATCGCGGCGGGCAAGGCGCGGGCCGTCTGCGATCGGTGGGAGGAGCGGCTCGCCCGGTTAGAGGCGAACAAACTCTGAACCAAAGGGGAAAATGTACGGAAATCGGGTTGCCAACCCGCCGGTTGTCTGCTAACATTGGGGTGGATTTGTTCGGATTCCGAACGATAGGCGGAACGGCGGGGGGCTATGTTCATGAGCGAGGCGCGGTCGCCGGCTGGGCCCATCCTTTACCGGGGGAAGGCCAAGACCATTTACGGCACGGACCGGCCCGACCAGGTCCTCATCTTTTTCAGGGACGATATTACCGCCGGCAACGGGCGGAAACGGGCGGAGATACCGGGCAAGGGCATGCTCAACAGCCGTATCTCCGCCCTTCTCTTTGCGGAGCTGGAGCGGGCTGGCGTCGCGACCCACTTTCTGGAGGAGCGGGAACCCGGGGTGCTCCTCGCCCGGGCGGTGCGCATCGTGCCCCTAGAGGTGGTCGTGCGCAACCGCGCGGCCGGCAGCTTGAGCCAGCGGCTGGGCCTGCCCGAGGGCGAACCGCTGCCCCGGCCGGTCGTTGAGCACTACTACAAGCGGGATGATTTAGGCGATCCGCTGGTCAATCGCGACCACATCCGGGCGCTGGGGATCGCTTCCGACGACGTGATCGACCGGATGGAAGCCGTCGCCCGGCGGGTCAACGAGATCCTGATTGCCCGCTTCGCGCGGGCCGGGCTGCTGCTGGTCGACTTCAAGCTGGAGTTTGGCCTGGTGGGAGACGAGCTGTTGGTCGCGGATGAGCTCTCGCCCGACACGATGCGGGTGTGGGATGCCAAGAGCGGCCACCGACTCGACAAGGATCGGTTCCGCCGGGACTGGGGCGGTGTGCGGGAAGGCTACGAAGAAATCTGGCGCCGCCTGCAGGAAAGCCAGGTAGAGAACTGCACCGCTCCCGGCTCGCCCGCGGCTGCCGTGCGCGCGGCCGCAACGCTTGCCACGTGTGCTCCGGCCGCAACGCCTGCTGCGGGCGCTCCAGACGCCACTCCTGCGGGGACCGCAGGATCCAAGTCTTCCGGAACAGGCACGTTCTCCGTGTGGGTGCGCATCATGCCCAAGGAAGGGATGCTGGACCCCCAGGGGAGGGCGGTCCGGGATGGGCTGCGTGCCTTGGGGTTTCCCGGCGTTGCCGACGTACGGGTTGGGAAGATGGTGCGGCTCCGGCTGGCCGCCGCCTCGGAAGCCGCCGCCCGCAAGGACGCCCGCGCCATGGCCCACCGGTTGCTGGCCAATCCCATCATCGAGGAGTTTGCCATCGACGGCGTGGTCCCGGGGGAGGGGTCCCGGTGAAGTGGGCCGTCGTCGTATTCCCAGGTTCCAACTGCGATCGCGATGCCTACCGGGCGGTGGCTGAGGTGCTGGGCGACGAGGCCATTTACGTCCGGCACGACGCGACGAGCCTTGCCGGTGCGGACGCCGTCATCCTGCCCGGCGGGTTTTCTTACGGGGACTACTTGCGGCCGGGGGCGCTGGCCCGCTTTGCTCCTGTGATGGAAGCGGTGCGCGGCTTCGCCGCTGCCGGTGGGCCCGTCATCGGCATCTGCAACGGCTTTCAAATCCTCTGCGAAGCCGGCCTTTTGCCCGGAGTGCTGGTGCGCAACGCCGGGCAACGCTTCCGGTGCCAGCCGGTTTACCTGCGTGTGGAAAACCCCCACACCCCCTTCACCAGGCGCTTCCAGCGCGGGCAGGTGATTCGCATGCCCATCGCCCACGGCGAGGGCAACTACCTCGCGCCGCGCCATGTGCTCGACGAGCTCGAGCGGGAGGGGCGGATCGTGTTCCGCTATTGCGACCCCTCCGGCCAGGCGACGGAGGCGGCCAACCCCAACGGTTCGGCCCGCAACATCGCCGGCATCACCAACGCCCGCGGCAACGTGGTGGGGCTCATGCCCCACCCGGAGCGGGCTGTCGAGCCGTACATGACCAGTACCGACGGCTTGGCCGTGTTCGCCGCCGTGCGGGACTGGCTGGGGGCTGGGTTCTCATCCCCGGCAGCCGAGGACAGCGCAACAGGAGGTGCCCGACGGGCATGAGCACGCAGGCCCCTTGGCGGGCCATGGGGCTGAAAGACGGGGAATACCGGCGCATCCTGGAGCTCTTGGGCCGGGAGCCCAACCGGGTGGAGCTGGGCATGTTCGCCGTCCTGTGGTCCGAACACTGTGCCTACAAGCATTCCAAGCTCCTCTTGAAACGGTTCCCGACAAGAGGGGAAGCCGTGGTGGTAGGCCCCGGGGAAAACGCCGGGGTCATCGACGTGGGCGCGGGCGACATGCTCGTGGCCTTCCGCTGCGAATCCCACAACCGCCCGTCGGCCGTTGAGCCGTACCAGGGGGCCGCGACCGGCGTCGGCGGCATCCTGCGGGACGTCTTGGCCATGGGCGCCCGTCCCATCGCGCTCCTTGACTCGCTGCGGTTTGGTCCTCTCGACGACGAGCGGGTGCGGCACCTGTTCGCCGGCGTCGTGGCCGGCATCAGCGGCTACGGCAACAGCGTCGGGGTGCCGACGGTCGGCGGCGAGGTCCAGTTTGACCCGGGTTTCCGGCATAATCCCCTGGTCAACGTCATGTGCGTGGGACTCCTTCCCCGCAGGCGGCTCACCCGGGCGGTGGCGGCCGGGCCGGGCAACTCCGTCATCTACGTCGGCTCGGCTACTGGCCGGGACGGTATCCACGGCGCCACCTTCGCCTCCGACCAGCTTGGGCGGGAGACCGAATCCCGCCGGCCGTCCGTCCAGATCGGCGACCCCTTTGCCGAAAAGCTGCTCATCGAAGCGTGCCTGGAGCTCATCGACCAGGGCTTCGTGGTTGGCATCCAGGACATGGGCGCCGCCGGGCTGACGTCCTCGTGCGCGGAAACGGCCGCCCGGGGCGGCTGCGGCATCGAAATCGACTTGGACCGGGTGCCGCAGCGGGAGGAAGGCATGGACGCCTACGAGATTATGCTGTCCGAGTCGCAGGAACGGATGCTGGTCATTGTGCGGCAAGGCTACGAAGAGCAGGTGCATGCCATCTGCCGCCGCCACGGCGTTCCCAGCGCCACCATCGGGACCGTCATCGCCGAACCGGTGCTGCGGGTGCGCCACCGGGGGCAGGTCGCGGCGGAGGTGCCCGTGCAGGCCCTGACGGGCCAGGCGCCGGTGTACGACCCACCGGCGGAGCGCCCTGCTGGCTTGGACGAGCGCCAGGTGCTTGATCTGGCCTCCGTGCCCGAGCCCGCCGATTTGGACGCCGTGCTCCTGCGGCTTTTGGCCAGCCCTACCGTCGCGGAGAAG
The DNA here is from genome assembly GCA_036564115.1 of Limnochordales bacterium. GTDB lineage: Bacteria > Bacillota > Limnochordia > Limnochordales > ZCTH02-B6 > ZCTH02-B6. The sequence continues at coordinate 10,019 of DATCLD010000245.1, read as the reverse complement.
GCGTGGGCGTATACCCAGTACGATTACGAGGTCGGCGCCGGGACGGTGCTGGGGCCGGGCCGCGCCGACGCCGCCGTTGTGCGCATCCCGGGCACCCGGCGGGCCGTCGCCCTCAAGATGGACGGCAATGCCCGCTACTGCCAGCTGGACCCGCTGACCGGCGGCATGATCGCAGTGGCCGAAGCGGCCCGCAACGTCGTCTGCAGCGGCGGCCGGCCGGTGGGGATCACCAACTGCCTCAACTTCGGCAGCCCCGAAAAGCCTGAGGTGTTCTGGACGCTGCAGCAGGCAGTCGAGGGCATGAGCCGCGCTTGCGAAGCCCTGGGCACGCCCGTCACCGGCGGCAACGTCAGCCTCTACAACGAGCACGAAGGCGTGCCCATCCCGCCGACGCCCATCGTCGGGGTGGTGGGCGTCGTGGACGATCTGGACAAGGTTGTCGGGATGGGATTCCCCGGCGAGGGCCTCCTCGTCGCCCTGCTCGGGGAAACCCGGGAGGAGCTGGGAGCCAGCGAGTACTTGGCCGTTGTCCACGGGCAGGTGCGGGGCTTGCCGCCACAGCTGGATCTGGACCTCGAGCGGCGGGTCCAGGCGGTGTGCCTCAGCGCCATCCACAAGGGGCTCGTCCAGTCCGCCCACGACTGTTCCGACGGCGGCCTCGCGGTGGCGGTGGCCGAGAGCTGCCTCGTGGGCGGCGTCGGCGCGGGGCTGGACCTGGCCTTCGCCGGCCGCATCGACGCCCTGCTGTTTGGCGAGACCCAATCCCGCATCGTGGTGTCCCTGAAAGAAGAAGACTGGCCGGCTTTGCAGGCACTCGCGGACGCGGCCGGTGTGCCCCTGACGCGCCTTGGGCGCACAGGTGGGAATGCGCTTGTCATCGCGGTAAACGGCGCCGAAGTCGTCAACGTGAGCCTGGCCGCCATGGACAAGGCCTGGCGGGGTGCGATTCCCGCTTCGCTGGGCACGGGAGGGGGGCATAGCCCATGTGCGGCGTCATCGGGGTGCTGGGGCCTGCGGGCTGCCGGGCGGCGGACCTGATCTATCTTGGGCTCTACGCCCTGCAGCACCGGGGCGAGGAGTCCTGCGGCGTGGCGGTGTCCGACGGCGCCAAGGTGCACCTGTACAAAGGGATGGGGCTTGTCCCCGACGTGTTCGACCGGGAACGGCTGGCCGAACTGCCCGGGTTCATGGGCATCGGACACGTCCGTTACTCGACGACGGGAGCGTCGTACGCGGTCAACGCCCAGCCGCTTTTGGCCTACACCAGCCGCGGTCCCGTGGCCGTGGCCCACAACGGCGACTTGGTCAACGCCCGGGAGCTCAGGGCGGAGCTCCAGCGCCAGGGGTCGGTGTTTCAAACCACCACGGATTCGGAAGTCATCCTCAACCTGTTTGCCCGCTTTGCCCAAGACGATCCGGACACGGCCGCCATGCGCACCATGTCGGCCATCCGCGGCGGCTACGCCGTCGTCATGCTCACCCGTGACCGGCTGCTGGCGTTCCGGGATCCATACGGCATCCGGCCCCTGTGCTGGGGACGGGCGGGCGATACGTTTATCGTCGCATCGGAGAGCTGCGCCTTGACGGCCCTTGGTGTGGACGAGGTGCACGAAGTGGCGCCGGGAGAGCTCCTGTCCGTGGACGCGAGCGGCATGCGCCGGCGGCGGCTGCCGGGGGCGGCCAACGGCCGGGCCCCATGCGCCTTCGAGTACATCTACTTCTCCCGGCCCGATTCGGAGCTGTTTGACCGCAACGTGCACCTGGTGCGCAAGGCCATCGGGCGCCGCCTCTATGAGGAGCGGCCGGTGGAGGCCGACGTGGTCATCGCCGCGCCTGACTCGGGCACGTCCGCCGCGATGGGATTTGCGGAAGCCGCCAGCATCCCGTTTGAGATCGGCCTGGTCAAAAACCGCTACGTCGGGCGGACGTTCATCAATCCCGAAGAGGGCATGCGGCATCTCGCGGTCAAAGTCAAGCTCAATCCCAACCGCCAGGTGCTCGCAGGCAAGCGCGTCGTCGTGCTGGACGACTCTATCGTAAGGGGCACGACGTCGCGGCGCACCGTCGCGTTGGTGCGGGAAGCTGGGGCGCGGGAGGTGCACATGTACGTGGCGGCGCCGCCCTTTTTGCACCCGTGCCGTTACGGCATCGACATCTCGTCCCGCAAGGAGCTGATCGCCGCCCAGCGAAGCGTCGAGGAGATTCGCCGGCACATCGGCGCCGACTCCCTTTGTTATCTGAGCGTCGAAGGATTGTGCCAGGCGGTGGGCGTCAGCCCCGAGCAACTGTGTCTCGCATGCATGACCGGCGTTTACCCGGAACCCGTGCCCGAGGAATCGGAAGCGCACAAGCACGCGCTGGAGGGGAGCGAGCACCGTGGGTGAAGAGCTGTCGTACAAGGCCAGCGGGGTCGACATCGAGGCCGGCTACCGGGCCGTGGAAAAGATCAAGGCCTTGGCCCAGGCCACGCTGGGGCCCAAAGTGCTGCTGCCGCCTGGCGCCTTCGGCGGCGCGTACGTCTTGGGCGACGGTCCCGAGGCACCGGTGCTGGTGGCCGGCTGCGACGGGGTGGGCACCAAGCTCAAGGTGGCCTTCCTGACCGGCCGGCACGACACGATCGGCATCGATGCCGTCGCCTACTGCGTCAACGACATCATCTGCCACGGTGCGCGGCCGCTGTTCTTCCTTGACTACGTGGCCGTGGGCAAGCTCGACCCCGACCAGGTGGCGGCTGTCGTCCGCGGTGTCGCGGCGGGCTGCCGGGAGGCAGGCTGTGCGCTCTTGGGCGGGGAAACCGCGGAAATGCCCGGGTTCTACGCGCCGGGGGAGTACGACGTCGCGGGCTTCGCAGTGGGCGTCGTGACGAGAAACCGCCTCATCGACGGCAGCCGCGTCGCGCCCGGCGACGCGATCATCGGCCTGGCCTCCACGGGGTTGCACAGCAGCGGCTATTCGCTGGCCCGCCGGGTGTTGCTCGAGCGGGCGCAGCTTGCGCTCGACGCCGTCGTGCCAGAGCTGGGCCGAACCCTGGCGGATGAGCTGTTGGAGCCGACCGCGATTTACGTGCGGCCGATTTTGAGCCTGTGCGCAGCCGTCGAGGTGCGGGGAATCGCCAACATTTCGGGCGGGGGCTTGCCGGAGAACCTGCCCCGGGCCATGGCTCCGGGCACCCGCGCCTGCCTGGATTGGGGAAGCTGGCCGGTGCCGCCCATCTTCCGCTTGATCCGCGAGGCGGGCCCGGTGAGCGGCAAGGAGATGCTGCGCACCTTCAACTTGGGCGTCGGCATGGCGGTCATCGTCCCCAAGGACCAGGCCGAGGCGGCCGTGCGCCACTTGCACGGGCTCGGCCAGCAGGCGTGGATCATCGGCCAGGTGGTGGCCGGCGCGCCCGGCGTCGAGGTCGTGGGGTACGGGGATGGGCCATGATCCGGTTGGCGGTGCTCGTGTCCGGGCGGGGGAGCAATCTCGAGGCGATCCTTAAGGTGGCTGCTGCGGGCCGCCTCAACGCGCGGCCGGTGCTGGTGCTCTCCGACAACCCGCAAGCGCCGGCGTTAAGGTTAGCCCAAGCCTACGGCGTGCCGGTGCTGGGCGTGTCGCCCCGGGAAGTGGGGGGCCGCGAGCCGTTTTTCCGCCTGGTCGAGGAGAAACTGGTGGAGGCGAGGGTGGATTTGGTGGCGCTTGCGGGTTTCATGCGCCTCTTGCCGCCCTGGCTGGTGGCGCGGTTCCGGTGGCGGATCCTTAATATCCACCCCTCGCTCCTGCCAGCGTTTCCAGGCCTGGATGCGCCCCGGCAGGCGCTGGAGTACGGCGTGCGCGTCAGCGGCTGCACCGTGCACTTTGTCGACGAAGGGGTCGACAGCGGCCCTATCGTGCTGCAGGCGGCGGTGCCGGTGCTGCCGGACGATACGCCTGAGACCCTCGCGGCCCGCATCCGCCAGGAAGAGCACCGCATTTACCCTGAAGCCATCCGGCTGTTTGCCGAAGGGCGCCTGGCGATCGATGGCCGCCGGGTGAGGATTCGAGGTGCGGAACAGGAGGACGCGGCATGCATGCGGCACAAAGGCGGCGCGCTTTGATCAGCGTTTCGGACAAGAGGGGTATTGTAGAGTTTGCCCGGGGGCTAGTGGCCCTCGGCTTTGAGATCGTGTCCACGGGCGGTACGGCGGCGGCGCTCAGGGAGCACGTACCGGTTACAGCGGTGTCCGACGTGACCGGGTTTCCCGAGATCTTGGACGGGCGGGTCAAGACGTTGCACCCGGCGGTGCACGGCGGGATCCTCGCCCGCCGCGATCGCCCCGAGCACATGGCGGCCCTGGCGGGGCTGTCCATCGCACCCATCGACGTGGTCGCGGTGAACTTGTATCCCTTCGTGGATACCGTACGCCGCCCGGGGTGCAGCTTTGCGGAAGCGGTGGAGCAGATCGACATCGGCGGTCCGGCCATGGTGCGGGCCGCGGCCAAGAACCACGCCCACGTTTGGGTGGTGGTCAACCCTGACCGTTATGGCGAAGTCCTGGAGGCCTTGACCCACCCCGACGACGAAGCCGCGGCGCACCTGCGCCTGGTGCTGGCCCAGGAAGCCTTCGCGCACACGGCCGCCTACGACGCGGCCATCGCGGCCTACCTGGAGCGGCAGCTGGACGGCGCGGGTGAAGCGGCGGCCCGGGAGGCGGCGGGGGCCGCGACAGGGGCGGCGGGCGACGGAGCAGGGCGCTTTCCTCATGTGTGGCGACTGCCCCTCGTTCTGGCCCAAGGCCTGCGGTATGGAGAAAATCCTCACCAGGCGGCCGCGTTTTACGTGGAAAGCCCGCCGCCGCCGGGCACCATCGCTGCCGCTGAGCAGCTGCAGGGCAAGGAGCTGTCGTTCAACAACATCCAGGACGCCCATGCAGCCCTGGAGATGGTGCGGGAATTCGACCGGCCCGCGGTGGCGGCGGTGAAGCACACGAACCCATGCGGCTTGGCGCTGGCCGACACCGTCGCCGACGCCTTCGCCCGGGCCCGGGATGCGGACCCCGTGTCCATCTTCGGTGGCATCGTAGCCGCCAACCGGGTCATTGACGGGGCGGCGGCCGCGCTCATGCGCGAGCTGTTCTTGGAAGTGATCGTCGCCCCCGACTTCACGCCCGAGGCCCGGGCAATCCTGGCGGGGCGGCCCAACCTGCGGCTCTTGCGGGTGCAGCCGTGGGCGCCGCCTGGGCCGGCATGGGACTATAAGCGCGTGGGTGGGGGCCTCTTGGTTCAAGAAGCGGACTGGCGGCCGGAGGGCCTTGATCCGGCCCGGGAGCAGGTGGTCACCCGGCGGGCGCCGACTCCGGAAGAGTGGGCGCAGCTGGAGTTTGCCTGGAAAGTGGTCAAGCATGTAAAGTCCAACGCCATCGTGCTCGCGCGGGACTTTGTCACCATCGGTGTCGGCGCGGGGCAGATGAACCGGGTGACGGCGGCGCGCCTCGCCATCGAACAGGCGGGCGAGCGCGCCCGCGGGGCGGTGCTGGCGTCGGAGGCGTTTTTCCCGTTTCCCGACGTGGTGGAGACGGCCGCCGCGGCGGGGATCACGGCCATCGTGCAGCCAGGCGGCTCCCGGCGCGACGCGGACTCCATCGCGGCCGCCGATGCCGGGGGCATTGCGATGGTGTTCACCGGCCGGCGCCATTTCCGCCACTAGGGCGTCCGCCGGCCGCCCGAGCGTGCTAAGAACTCCGGCCGGCAAAGGGGAGGTCGGCATGCGGGTACTGATCGTCGGGCAGGGGGCCCGCGAGCACGCCCTGGCCTGGGCGGTCGCGCAAAGCCCGCGGGTGGAGCGGCTTTACTGCGCCCCCGGCAATGCCGGGATCGCCCAGGTAGCCGAATGCGTCACGGTCGCGCGCGGCGGCGGGGCTGATCTGGCCGATTGGGCGGCCGAGAACCGGGTTGACCTGACCATCGTCGGGCCCGAGGCCCCGTTGGTCAGCGGTATCGCCGACGCGTTCGCCGCCCGGGGACTGCGTCTCGTGGGCCCGTCCCGGGCCGCCGCCGAGATTGAAGGCAGCAAGGTCTTTGCCAAGGAGCTCATGCGCCGGTGGGGCATCCCCACCGCCGCCTACAGGGTGTTCGACGATCCCGCCAGCGCCCGCGCCTACGCCCGCAGCCAGGAACTGCCCGTCGTCATCAAGGCCGACGGCCTGGCCGCCGGAAAAGGCGTAACGGTGGCGCGCGACTGGGAAACGGTGGACGCCGCCATCCGGGCGATCATGGAAGAGCAGGTCTTCGGCGAAGCGGGGCGGCGTGTCATCATCGAAGAGTTCTTGCCCGGCCGGGAAGTGAGCGTGCTGGCGTTGACGGACGGGCAGACCGTCGTTCCCTTGGTGCCCGCCCGGGATCACAAGCGGGTAGGGGACGGGGACACGGGCCCCAACACGGGCGGCATGGGAGCGTTTTCGCCCGTGCCCGACGTCACGCCGGAGATCTTGGAGCGCGTGCAAAGGGAGATCCTCGAGCCCACCGTCCGGGCGTTGGCCCAAGAAGGCCGCCCCTACCGGGGTGTGCTCTACGCCGGGCTGATGCTCACGGACGTTGGGCCCAAAGTCGTGGAGTTCAACTGCCGTTTGGGCGATCCGGAAGCTCAGGTGGTGCTGCCCCGCTTGGCCGGCGACTGGCTGGCCGTCTTTGACGCACTGGCCGACGGGCGGCTGCATGAGGTGCGCCTCGAGTGGCGACGGGAAGCGGCCGTCTGCGTCGTCCTGGCGTCCAAAGGGTATCCCGGCGATTATGAAACCGGATTTCCCATTCATGGGCTTGAGGACGCCGCCGCGGAACCCGGCGTAGTGGTCTTCCACGCCGCCACGCGCCGCGCAGGCGATGAGTTTGTCACCGCGGGAGGGCGGGTGCTCGCGGTCACCGCCCTCGGGGACGACCTGGCGGCGGCCCGGGAACTCGCCTACCGGGCCGCGGGCCTGATCCGGTTTGAGGGCATGCACTACCGCCGCGACATCGCCAAGAGCGCCTTGACCGTTTCCTCATCGGGCGACACGTAGACGGTCTGGTGGTGATCGTAGATCACCATCCCCGGCCGGGCGCCCTTGGGCTTGCGCACGTGGCGGGCCCTGGTCCAGTCTACGGCCACGTTGCTCGAATGGCGGGCTTTGCTGAAATACGCGGCCAGTACGGCCGCTTCCCGCAGGTCTTCCTCTGCCGGCTCCCCTTGTACCTCCAAGATCACGTGCGCGCCGGGCAAGTCCTTGACGTGCAGCCAGATGTCGTCGGGACGGGCGGTCCGCAAGGTCAGCCGATCGTTTTGCCGGTTGCTCCGGCCGATGCGCACCCGGGCACCGCGGCTCGTGCGAGCCTCGATCGGACCCGCTGCCCCCTCCTGGGCCCAACGGGAGGCGTTTCGGTCTTGCGTGGAGGCCTTCCCGGGCTCGCTTGGCGAGGGCGTCGCGCCAGGGCTTGGCGGGGGCACTACGCCTGCGCCGGCCAATTCGGCCTCGACGTCGCTCAAGGCGTCTTCACTGTCAGCCAGCTCAATGTGCACCGCCGCCTGTTCCAAGTAGGCCAGCTCGGCCAGCGCGGCGTCCAACTGCGCCTGCACGGCGGCCTGGGCCGACCGTGCCTTCGCGTAGCGTTTGAAATAGCGCTGCGCGTTCTCCGCTGGGGTCAGGGACGGGTCCAACGCGATGGTGACCGGCTTGTTGTCCTCGTAGTAGTTGGGCAGCACCACCTCAGGTCCCCGCTGGACGAGATGCAGGTGCGCCGTGAGCAACTCCCCGTAGAGCCGGTACTCCTCAGCCCTCTCCGCCATGGCCAGGTCCTGGCGGAGGTGTGCCGCTTTCCGCTCAAGGCGCTCTCTTGCCTGGCTGACCAGGCGTTCCAGTCGCTGTTTCCGGCGCTGGAAAGATACGATGGCCAGCCGGTGAGCGTAATACGCCGCGGCCGCTTCGTTGGCGCTGGCGCACGGCTGCAGCCTGCCTCGGGCCTGAACCGGCGGGAAAGCCCAGAATTCCTGGGGTTCTCCAGCGCCGTCCATGACCAGCACGGGGGCAAACCGGCCTTCCGCCGCATCGGCGGCCAAGCGGCCCAGCGCCGCCGCCACCCGTTCTAAGTCCTCCGGCTGCAGGTCGCCGCGGGCGGCTTCGGGGTCAACGCCTGCCCGAACAAGAACCTCCCGGGCGGCGAAGGGCCCAAAGCCGTCGAAGAGATCGGCGATGGCGCGGGCGAGCTTCTGCGGCGCAGGCTGGAGGCCGAGGAGCCTGCGGATCTCCTCGGACGAGGTGCGGCGCGGATCCCGCTTCTCCGGAACAGGCGGCGGCACATAGGCTCCCCCCGGGAGCAGGTCCCGGCGGGCTCCCTCTTGGGCGCCGGTCCGGTGGAGGGCGTCGAGGATGCGGCCGCTGCCTTCCTCCAACAGGATGACGTTGCTGTGGCGACCGGTAAGCTCGGCGATGAGGACGAGCCGCACGCGGCGACCCGAGGCTTCCATCGCCTCGCAGGTGAGGTGCAGGATGCGATCGAGGCCCACCTGCGAGACTTTCAAGATGCGGGCCGGTTCCAGGTGCTTGCGCAAGAGCATGCAAAAGGCCGGAGGGTGGGGCGGATTGGGCGGCGCCGTCTCGACAAGGTGGGCGCGCGCGTAGTTGGGCGCCGTGCTGATGAGCAACCGGCACGTCCGGCCGGGCTTGTAGCACTGCAGCACCAGGGTGCGGCTGTCGGGCTGGTGGATTTTCTGGATCCGCGCGTCCGCCAGTTGCTGGTCTAGCTCCACCGCGAGCGCGGCGACAAAGAGGCCGTCAAAAGGCATGGGCAGTCCTCCGGTGGGGCCGGGTTCCGGCCGGCGGGGTCTCAATTTAGGGTTGGGACCCGCGGACCATTCTACCACAGGCTTCGGCAGCGTTGGCAGCAGGCCGTCGAGCAGGAGGCCGTCCCCAGACAGCGAAAGTTCGATGCGAGGGGGGCCTCCGAGATGCGCATGATGGCGGTAATATTGGCCGGCGCGTTGCTGGTCGTCGCCTGCGCCGGTGACGTTGTGCAGGCCCAGGTGGACAGCGCCAGGATTCGGATGGAGACCGCGCTGCGCTTTATGGCGCTGGGCTGGTTCCGGGAAGGCCGGGAGCACCTGGAGCAGGCGGTGCGGCTCGCGCCAGGTTGGACGGAGGCCCGGGTGTTGCTCGCCCTGAGCTACCACGCGGACGGCCTGTGGAATGAGGCCCTGGCCCATTACCGGGCTGCCTTGGACCTGGATCAGAGCCTGGGCGCGCTGCGGGTGCTCATCGGCGACATCTATTTCGCACAAGGGCAGTACGATGCCGCGGAGGCCGAGTACACGGCCGCTCTAGAGACGGTTGAAGGCGTTGGTTGGGCATACTACGGCCTGGGGCGGGTGCGCGAATCCGCCGGTCAGCCGGGTGCGGAGGAGATGTATCTGGCCGCGGTCGCCCATGCGCCTGACCTGCTGGATGCCCGCTTGCGGCTGGGCCGGCTGCTGAGGGTCCGGGGGGAGCTCCAAGCTGCGCTGGAGCACCTCCTGCACGCGCACCGGCTCAACAGCCGTCTGCCCGAAGTACGGCTGGAGCTAGGGCTCACGTATGAGCAGCTGGGCCGCGTCGCGGAGGCCGAGCACGAGTACCGCATGGTCCTCCAGTTGGACCCGGCCAATGACGAGGCTCGCCTGCGCCTAGGAACCTTGGAAGCCGCCCAAGGCGACACATGATCCGCCCGCGGGACAAATAAGGATGAATTGCTGCCGGACCAGCACCCGGCGGCCTTTTCCCGCGAGGGGGGCCTCGAGTGGAAGAACCTCACTGGCACCACCTGTCGGTAGCCGAAACGCTGCGGCGCGCAGCCACCCATCCTGAGACGGGCCTCTCCGAGGAGGAGGCCCGCCGCCGGCTGGAGCGCTACGGGCCTAACCATCTGCCCGAGCAAGAGGGCCCATCCCCGCTGTCCCTGTTCATCAAGCAATTTACGGACCTCATGGTGCTGGTGCTCCTGGGGGCGGCGCTCGTTTCCGGCCTGCTCGGTGAGCTGTTGGATGCGGCGGCCATTTT
>DATCLD010000244.1:0-3939 GCA_036564115.1 Limnochordales bacterium | reverse complement strand
CCTTCTGGGTGTGTATGTGTCGCAGCTGGAGCCGGACCGGCAGGCGTCCCTTTTCCCGGAGAAGGCGGACCGCGTGGCCGAGGTCATGGACGCCATCAACCGGCGCTACGGGGCCCGGGTGCTGCGCCGCGCGCGGGAGCTCGAGCACCGGGAGCCTGGGCACGGGGAGCTCAAGCACCGGGAGCTGTAGCGTGCGGTCCTAAAGCGACTGGCCCGCGAGCGGTTGGCGTGGTCATCAGGTTGGGGTGGTCATGATTGTTCAGACCTCAGGCCGGCGGGTGATCACCATCTCCGGGTCGCCGGCCCGGGCCGTGGCGCGGCTCGTGGCCTCCTGCGCGAGATCCGCTGGGGACTTGGTTTGCAGCGGCAGCGGTTTCAACAGGAGCGTCGCGAGCAGGCTGACGGCCACAAAGACAATCCCCGCGAGGAAAAGGGGTTGGTAGGCTGCAGCGAGCCCCGCCCGGATGCCGTCGATAGCCTCGGGCGGCAGCGCGGCCAAAAGCCGCGGGTCAAACAAGGCGGCCACGTCGCCCGTTCCCTGCCCGCCCGACGGCAGGATGAGCGCGGCGTCCAAGCCGGGAGGCAGGTGGCGGGGCAGCTGGTCCCGGAGGCTTGTGCCCAGGATGGTGCCCATGAGCGCGACGCCGACGGTGCTGCCCACGCTGCGGGCAAACTGCACGGCGCTGGTGGCGACGCCCATGTCGCGATAGGGCACCGCGTTTTGCACGGCCAAGGTGTACGTCTGCATGGAGGACCCGATCCCTGCGCCGATGAGAACCATGCGCACGAGCAAGGCCGGCAGGGTGTCATCGGGGCCCAGCTGCATCAGCGCCAAGAAGCCGAGGCCGACCAAGGGCAGGCCCAAGAGCATCTGCGGCTTGTACTGGCCGGTCTTGGCAATAAGGAAGCCGTTGGCGGCGCTGACCAGGATGATCCCTAGATCCAAGGGGATGAGGACGAAACCGGAGCTGGCCGCGCCGAGCCCCATCACCCCTTGCGCGAACATGGGGACGTAGTAGATGGCGCCGAACATGGCCATGGCCAGCGCCATGCTGGCCACGCTCGAGCTGGCGAACACAGGGTTTTTCCAAAGGTAAAGCGGTATCACCGGTTCCGGGGACCGGCGCTGGGTGAGCACGAACGCCGCCAATAGCAGTGCCCCCGCCGCATACAGTCCGATGACGGGCGCCGAACCCCACGGGTACTGGTTTCCGCCCCAGGTGGTCGCCAGCAGCACCGCCAAGAGGCCCAGGGTGAGGGTGGCAAAGCCCACGTAGTCGATGCGAGCCTCCCGCCTTTGGACGGGCAGGTGCATGTACCGCAGGATGAACCAGAGGGCGATGAAGCCCACGGGCAGGTTGATGAAGAAGATCCAGCGCCACGAGAAGTGCTCGGTGATCCACCCGCCCAGCGGCGGCCCGCTGACGCTGGCCACGCCGAAGGCCATTCCCATGAGCCCCTGGTACTTGCCGCGCTCCCGCGGGGCGGCGATGTCGCCGATGATGGCCTGGGACAAGGGGACCAGCATACCCATGGCGACGCCCTGGACTACCCGGGCGCCCACCAGCCACCAGAAGCTCTGGGCGGTACCGGACAGTACGGACGCGGCCATGAGGAGGATGAGCCCGCCGACGTAGAACGGCTTGCGACCGAACATGTCGCCGAGCTTGCCCACGGCGGGAACGATGACCGCCGACGTCAGGTTCGCCCCCAATGCGACCCAGCTGTAGTGCTCCATGCCGCCCAGTTCCGCCACAATGCGGGGCAGGGCGGGCGCGACGGTCGTTAGGTTGATAGCCGCTACGAGCATCCCGAGCATGAGCCCGGAGAAGACCAGGCGCACCTGTCGCGGCGTGAGAGGCCCGCCGACAGCGTTGGACTCCGCTTGTGTCAACGTGGGGTCCACCTCACTCATCCCCGATCGTACTCCCGGGGTTTGCGACTGTTCAACGGCCGCGGGGCAGCAGCTTGTGCAAGGCGAGCCCGGCGGTAAACTGCGCGGTGGCTACCGTCACCACCGTCGCGCCCGGAGGGGTGGAGAGGTAGTAGGACGCGTAGAGGCCGATCCAGGTCGCGGACAAGCCGCAGAGGACGGCCACGATCATGAGCCGCTCAAGCCTGCGCACAAACAACGAGGCGGTGGCTGCCGGCGTAATCATGAGGGCGACCACCAGCACGACCCCGACGGCCTGCAGCGAAACCACTACAGTAAGCGCGACGAGGGACAACAGGAGCCATTGCAGCCCGGCGACAGGCAAGCCGGCGGCTTCGGCGCCCTGGGGGTCGAAGCTGATGTACACGAGGTGCCGGAATGCGGCGGCCAGAACAAGCCCGGTGATGGCCGCAGCGGCGAGGATCCAGTAGATGTCCGTCGAGCGGATAGCCAGCACGGACCCGACCAGCAAGGCCGAGAGGTCCCCGGCGAAGTTGGGCCGGGTGGCCAGGCCTAGCACCCCCAAGGCGAAAGCGCCGGTGAACAGGATGGCGAGGGATGTGTCGGCCCGCAGTCCGGTCTTGCGGCCTAGGGCAGTCAAGCCCGCCGCTGTCAATAGGGCAAAAAGGAGGGCGCCTAGGTGCAGGGGCACGCCTAGCAGCATGGCCGCGACGAGGCCGCCGAAGGCCGCGTGGGCGATAGCGTCCCCGATGAAGGCGAGACCTTTGAGCATCACAAAAGCGCCGACGACCCCGGCCAGCACGGCGATGAGCGACACGCCCACGAAGGCCCGGGTCATGAAGCTGAACTGAAATGGTTCTGCCAGGAACTCAACGATGGTGCTCAAAGATGGTCACCCGTCCTTCGGCCGTGAGCAGCGGCACGTGCTTCCCGAAGACGGCCAGCAGGTGCTCGGGCCTCAGCGCTTCTTCCGGTGGCCCCTGGCAGATGACCTCGCCCCGCAGGCACAGCACGGTGTCAAAGTGGTCCGTCAGGCAGTTGAGGTCGTGGGTGGTGGCGATCACGGTGCGCCCGTCCCGCTTGAGATCGTCCACCACGTCCAGCAGCTCGTGCTGGGCCGGGGCGTCGAGCCCGGTGGCCGGCTCGTCCAGGAGGATGAGTTGGGCGTCCTGGAGCAGGGCCCGGGCCAACAGCACCCGTTGCCGCTGGCCACCCGACAGCGCCCCCACCGGCCGCTGCGCTTCATCCGCCAGGTTGACCCGCTCCAGGGCCGCCATGGCCTGCGCCAACGCGTCTTTGCCCAGCGGGCGCCACCAGGGGGTCCGGGCCAAGAGCCCCTGTATGACCACGTCGATGGCCCGGATGGGGAACTGCCAGTCGATCTCTTCGTTTTGCGGCAGGTAGGCCAAGAGGTGCCGGGCCTCCTCTGGCGGCCGCCCAAAGATCCGGACTGTACCGTGCGCAGGCCGCAGGCGGCCGACCAGCGTGCGCAGGAGGGTCGACTTGCCTCCCCCGTTGGGCCCGATGATGGCCGCCGACGTGCCGCAGGGCACGGTCCAGTTGATGCCGCGCAGGACGACGCGATCGTCGTAGCCGACGGTCAGGTCCTTGACCTCGACGCAGATCCGGGTGTCGCCATCGGGCATGGTTTGCCCTCCCTTCACCAGCCGCCCGGAGCGGCAGCTTGGGCGGGGTGCGCTCCACACGCAGGCGTGGGGCCTATCAGCCAGAAGCGCATCGCCCGCCGGTTCGTCACCGCAGCAGCTCCACAAGCGTCTGGGCGTTGGTCCGCATCATCGCCACGTAGGTGGGCACGTCCGCGGTCAGGGAGTCGGTGTAGAGCACGCCGACCCGCGCTCCTGCTTCCCGGGCCAGGGTTTCTGCCAGCCGCGGGTCGACCTGGGGCTCCACAAACACCGCCGGTACCTGCCGCTCCCGCAGGATGCGGGTCAGCTGGGCCATGACCTGGGCCGGCGGCTCCCGGTCCGGGTTGGGCACCAGAAACCCGGCCACCTCCAGCCCGTAGCGCCGCGCCATGTACGCGT
>DATCLD010000243.1:0-4496 GCA_036564115.1 Limnochordales bacterium | reverse complement strand
CAAGCGGACGCCGCTGGATGAGTACCGCGTCACGGGCCGGGGCGGCAAGGGCATCCGCACCCTGCAGATCACCGAGAAGAACGGGCCCATCGTCGCCGTGCGGGTGGTGCGGGACGGCGATGAGGTGATGCTCATCAGCGAAAAGGGCATCATGATCCGCATGCCGGTGGAAGAAATCTCCCGCCAGGGCCGGGCCACCCAGGGCGTGCGGGTCATGCGGCTGGACGCGGGGGACCAATTGGTCGCGGCGGCCCTCATCGCCGACAAGGACGAAGACAAGGGCGAACAGGGCCAGCTCCTCTGACACCGGCCGGAGATCTGGGGCCGCACGGGAAATCTGAGGCCGGACCGGAAATCTGAGGGCGGACGGACACGCAGGCCGGGCCGCGCGGCCCGGCCTTTCGCATGCTCCGCCGGGTTTCCCGCCGGCCATTGGCGCTGTTTCCCGCCCTGTTTTCCGCTCTGTTGCCCGTTAACGGATGCCAGGTGCGCCGTCTTGCCCGACGGCCACCGAGGCGGGATCGATAGAGAAGCCGACCCTTTGACCAGGAGCAAGGGACGCGCCCGCACGGGCGGGGCAAAGAAACTGGACGGGCGCCTCCAAGCCGTTCACCCGGAGTTCCCCGCGCACGCTCGAACCCAAGAATTCCAAGTGCTGGACGACGCCCTCCAAGACGGAGTCACCGGCGCCCGCACCTAGCTGCACCGCTTCCGGCCGCACGCACACCCAAACGGGTCCGGGCTGCAAAGGCGCGGCGCCCACAGGCCGCGGCACCTCCAACCGCAAGGGGCCTGCCTGCACCACGGCAAGCCCGTTGCCGGTCGAAACCAGGCTTCCCTCAAGCAAGGTCCCTTCGCCCACAAAGGAAGCCACAAACCGCGTCGCCGGCGCCCGGTACACCTCTTCCGGCGGGCCCACCTGCTCGAGCACCCCGCGGCACATCACCCCGACCCGGTCGGCCAGGGACAGCGCCTCCTCCTGGTCGTGGGTCACGTAAACCGTGGTGATGCCCAGCTGCCGCTGTATCTTTTTGATCTCCGTGCGAATCGACGCCCGCAGCTTCGCGTCCAGGCTGCTCAAGGGCTCATCCAAAAGCAGCACCGACGGCCGGATCACCAAGGCGCGCGCCAGCGCGACCCGCTGCAGCTGTCCCCCCGACAACTGCGCCGGCATGCGGTGCGCGAGCTCCGCCAACCCCACCAGCTCCAGGTGCTCCATGACCCGGCGGCGCAGCTCGGGTTCGGCAACGCGGCGCACGCGCAGCCCGTAGGCCACGTTTTCGTAGACGGACATGTTGGGGAAAACCGCATGCTGCTGGAACACGAGGCCAACCCCGCGCAGCTGCGGCGGCACGTCGTTCATCCGGCGGGAGCCGAAGTAGATCGAGCCTGAGGTGGGCGTTTCCAGCCCGGCGATCATGCGCAGGGTGGTCGTCTTGCCGCAGCCCGACGGGCCCAGGATGGCCAGGAACTCGCCCGGCGCCACGGCGACGCTGAGATGGTCGACGGCCTTGACCCCGCTGGGATAGATTTTCGTCAGCTGCTCCAACCGCACGCCGGTCACGGGATCACCTCGGGCGGTGAAAGCTGGCCAGCCCCGTGAGGGCGGCGACGACGGCGATGAGCAGCACGGAAATGGCCGCCGCCCGGTTGACCAGCCCTTCCTGGGCGTAGGAAAAGATTTGCATGGAGATGGTGGTCCACCCCGGCTGGTAGACCACCAGGGTCGTGCCCAGCTCGGTGATGATGCGCGTGAAGGCAATGACCAACGCCGCGGCCATGGCCGGGTACAACTGCGGCAGGGTCACGCGCCAGAACGTCCGCGCCCGGGAGGCACCCAAGCTGTAGGAAGCCTCTTCCAGGCGGCGGTCGATGCGGCTGTATGCGGCCGACATCACCCGCATCGGGTAGGGCAGGCGCCGGATGGAATAGGCGGCTACCAAAAGGCCCGGGCCCGACAGGAAGGGCAAGGCCGCCCCGAGCAGGCGCAGCCGGCCGGTCAGGTGGACGAGCCCGATGCCGATGACGACGCCCGACACGACAAACGGCAAAAGCGTCACGTAGTCGAACAGGGCGCCGGCCCGGCCCCACTCGCGCATGGCGTTGCCGATGACAACGCTGAGCAAGACCGCCACCGGCGCCGCCGTGCCGGCCAGGATGAGGGAATTGCGCAGCGGTGCCAAGCTCCCCGCGAGCGCCTGGTAATGGCGCAGTGTGAAGGCATCAGGCAACAGTCCCACGCCCCACACCGTGCCGAACGAAGCCACCAGGATGGCCAGATAGGGCAAGAGCACGAAGAAGCTCACCAGGGAACAGAACACGAGCCCAATCCTGCGGGCCGCCGGGGAAGCGTAGGTGTAGATCTCGCCCGAAAAGGCGGGCGCGATCGCGGCCTTTTGCATCTGCCGGCGGACCAGGTAGAGCAAGCAGAACGAGATCACGACGATCCAGGCGCTCAGGAGGATGGGGATGCGCTGGTCAACATTGAACCGGATGAAGGCGGTGTACGCCTCAACGGTCAAGACCCGGTAGTTGCCGCCCACAAGCAGCGGGGCGCCCACATCGCCGAAGGACGCGAGAAACACCAGCAGCGCGCTCATCCAGATATACGGGGCGATGTAGGGAAGCACGACCCGCCGGGCGACTTGCGCGAGGCTTCCCCCCAGCGAAATGGCCGACTCCTCCAAGTCCCGCGGCACGGTGCGCAGCCCCGCCGCCAGCGTTAAGACGGCCAGCGGCAACGTGTGGATCACGTGCGTGATGGCGATGCCCGGCAGCCCGTACAGTTCAAACGTGGGCAGTCCCGCGGCCTGCAGGAGCTGGGTGATGACCCCGACCCGGCCAAACAGGAGGATGGTGGCGAACGACCCGATGAAAGGCGGCGACAAGAGCGGGATCGTCAGCAGCACCTGGAAAAGAGGCCGGTACGGCACCGCCTTGACGAGAAAAACGGCCAGCGGGATGCCGATGGCCAGCACAATGACCGTGACGAGGCCGGCCAGCACCAGGGAATTGCGGGTCAACAGCACGAACCGCTGGCCAAACTGGGGCAGGTCGGCCAAGCCGTCCGCGAGGACGATCTGGACGGATTGGACGACGATCAGTCCCAGCGGGATCAGCAGGAAAACCGCCAGGTAAACGGCCGCGAGCAGCCCCAAAACGGCCATCGGATCCGGCAGGCGCAGGATACGGGCGAGCGAACCGCTTGCCGGCTCAGCGGCGCGTGTACCGGTCAAAGCGCCTCATGACCTCCTCGCGGATCTCTTCCGCCAAGCCGCTGTCCACCACCACGATCTTGGGAACCGTTTTCTCCACGTACTCCACCGAGAGATCCACGCTGTGGGCCGTCGCGTGGATGCCCTTGCGGATCGGGTTCTGGAAGTGGTTGGCGGCGTGCACTTGGCCCTCGGGTGAGAGGACGAAGCGGATGAAAGCCTCGGCCAGCTCCCGATTCTTTGCCCCTTGCACGATCCCGACGGCGGTGGCAAACACCCAGGCGCCTTCCTCGGGGTAGACGACGTTGACGGCATGCCCTTCGGCGCGGTTCACGTAGTAGTTGCGGGCTGTGCCGAAGCTGATGGGCACCTCCCCGCGGGCCACAAGCGAATAGAGGGCGCCGGTGGAGGGGGTGTAAAAGGCGATGTTGCGGTCAATCGCGTCCCACAGCTTCCAGACGCCTTCCTCGCCGAACATCTGGTAATGCGCCACCAGCGTGTTGAAGGCCGACGAGGACTGCTGCGGCATGTTGAAGACGATGTGGCCCCGGTAGCGGGGATCCGCGAGATCCTGCCACCGGCGGGGCACGGGCAAGCCCAACTGCTCGAGCCGGCGCTCGTTGTACCCGATGACCCCCAGCGAATAGCCCCACACGTACCAGCGGCCTTCCTCGTCGTACAATGGGATCTGCGCCCCGGCAATCTCCAGCGCCTTCGGCAGGTCCGGGGCGATGACGGCCGGGTCGGTGCGGGCCAGCAAGCCCATCTTGGCGGCCACCAGGAACTCAAACACCGCCCCGGAGTGGAACACGTCGGCCTGCGGGTTGTTGCGCTCCGCCGCGAGTTTCGCGATGATCGCCTCGGCACCGCCGGGGTTAACGATTTCCACCGTCGTCCCCGGGTGCAGCGCTTCGAAAGCTTGCTTCAGGGATTCGGCAAAATCCAGGGGAGCGGCGCTGTAGACCACGAGGCGTCCCGAGACCCCCTGCGCCAGCGCCGGCGCTCCAAGGGCGAAAACCAGCAAAATGATGGCCGTGCAGGCAAAGACCGTCAGGCGATTCCGCATCATCCGTCGTTCGCTCCTTTCCCTCCCGTGTTCCATCTTGTTGTCAACGGGCCCATCTCGTCAACGGCGTGACGTGCCTTCCGGTGTCGATTGACGGCCGCCGTGAGCCTATGCTATCATCTACAGGCGCAGCGGGCTTATAGCTCAGTAGGTTAGAGCGCACCCCTGATAAGGGTGAGGTCGGTGGTTCGAATCCACCTAAGCCCACCAGCAAC
>DATCLD010000242.1:0-18027 GCA_036564115.1 Limnochordales bacterium | reverse complement strand
CGTCTAGCCCGCCGCGACGGTGAGGTCGGACGATCCATCCCTACTCGTGCGACAGTGGCTTGACGCCATCCCTCGGACGTGCAGCGCTTGTCTGGCCACGGGCGTTCTGTTAGACTGAGACCAGACAGCGGAAGGGGAGCGTTGGCCCATGGATCCTCGCAAGCGCAAGGTCACCATCGCCCTCGCGCTGGTGGCCGTCGTCCTCGCATACCTCATCGCCACCGCGGCTTCAAGCACGACCATGTATTACCTGACGGTGGATGAGGCCCTCGCGCGGCGGGACAGCCTGAAGGGACGCTGGATCCGCATCGCCGGCTCGGTGCCGGGCGAGACGATCCGCTGGGACGCGCGCGAGTTCAAGCTCTCCTTTGACGTGGTGGAGAACGGGGCCCGGGTGCCGGTGGTGTACAGGGGCGTGCGCCCGGACAACCTGATCGACGGCGCCAATGTGGTGTTGGAGGGCGCCTTCAACGCCGCGGGTGTCTTTGAGGTGGACCGGCTGCTGGTCCAGTGCGTGTCCAAGTACGAGGCGGCGGACCGGCCGGACGGCAAGGCCCCCGAGTACGTGGAGATCGACGGGGTGCTCTACGAGTCGTACGGCTCGGGCTGGCGCGGAGGGCGTTAGTTTGCTCATCCACCTCCGGGCGGTGACCCGCCGGGTGGATGGCCGCCGGCTGCTGGACGGCGTCACCCTGGCGGTGGAGCCGGGACGGACGTTGCTTTTGTGCGGGCCCAACGGCGCGGGCAAGAGCACGCTGTTGAAGGTCATCGCGGGCCTGCTGCCGCCCACCGGGGGCGAGATCCTCTACGACGGGCGCAGCGCGACCCGCTGGGGACCGGGGCTGCGGCGGCACCTGGGCGTGTTGCTGCACGAAACGCTCCTCTACGACGAGCTGACGGTGCTGGACAACCTGGTGTTCGCGGGCCGGCTCTTTGGCGTGCCCGACGCCCGGCGGCGGGCGGAGGCGCTGGTGGATGAGGTGGGGTTGCGCCTCGTGGCCCGGGAGCCGGCGGGCCGCCTGTCGCGCGGCATGAAGCAGCGGTTGGCTTTGGCCCGGGCGCTGCTGCACCGCCCGCAGGTGTTGCTCTTGGATGAGCCCTATGCCGGGCTGGACGCCCGCTGGACCGGCTGGCTTACGGATCGGCTTGCCGCGGAGCGGGGCAGGGGTGCGAGCATCGTCCTGGTGGCCCACGAGTGGCGCACGGCCTGGCCGGTGGCCGACCAGGCCGCCGTGTTGGTCCGCGGGAGGCTCGCGTGCCTCGTGGACGCGGCCCGGTGGGACGCGGACCGGTTCGGCGCCGAGTATGCGCGCTGGGTAGCGCCCGCGGACGGCGGCGGACAGCCGCCGGAGGCGCCGCGGGCGCCGGGGGAGACGGCGGTGGGCGCGCGGGCGGCGGGCACCACGGCTCAGGACGCCGCGCCCGGGGAGGAGTCGGGCCGGTGAATTACGCGCGGGCGCTGGCCGCGATCGTTTGGAAAGACCTGCGGTTGGAGTGGCGCACGGGCGAGGCCATCTTGACGCCCGCCCTCTTGGCGCTGTTGTTGTTGCTTGTGATCGTTTTCGCCCTGCCGCCGGCGGTGGCGCGTATGGAAGGCGTGTTCACCGCCAGCTTGTGGACGGCGGTGTTCTTTGCCGGTACGGTAGGTTTGGGCCGCAGTTTCGCCCGGGAACGGGCCGAAGGCCGCCTGTGGGGGCTGCTTCTGGCACCTGTGGACCGCAGCGCGGTGTTTTTGGCCAAGGGCTTGGCGGCCTTTTTGTTCCTGGGCTTGGTGGCGCTGGTGACCATGCCGGCCTTCTTCGCGGTCTTTGGCCAGTCGCTGGGTGCCCCCCTGTGGCGCTGGGTCGTGACGGTGGGCCTTGTGCTTTTGGCCTACAGCGGGGTCGGCACCTTGGTGTCGGCCATCGCGGCACAGCTCAGGGCCGGGGAAGTGCTCTATCCGGTGCTGCTGTTCCCGCTGCTGGTGCCGGTGATCTTGGCCGCCGTGCACTTGACCGACGCGCTGCTGGGGACGGGCGGCTGGAGCACGGCGCGGGTGTGGCTGCAGCTTTTGGTCTTGTACAACCTCGTATTTTGGGGTGTGCCGTACCTGATCTTCGAATACGTGGTGGAGGTATGACCGTGCCGACGACCCGCCCGAGCAAAACCGCCACGCTGCTGTTGGCCGTCGCCGTGCCGGCCGTGGTGTTCGCGCTGTACATGGCCCTGATCTGGGCACCCGATGAGCGAACGCTGGGCACGGTGCAGCGCATCTTCTACATCCACGTGGGCTCCGCGTGGAATGCGTACTTGGCGTTTTTGATCGTGTTTGTCGTTAGCGTCGGCTACCTGTTGCGCCGGCGGGCGACGCTGGATGCGGTAGCGGCGTCCGCGGCCGAAATCGGCATCCTGTTCACCACGCTGACGCTGGCCACGGGGACGCTTTGGGCTCGGTCAGTCTGGAACGTGTGGTGGACGTGGGATCCGCGGCTGACGACGACGCTGATCATGTGGTTCATGTACATCGCCTATTTGCTGGTGCGCGCGGCGGCGGAAGGGGAAGAGCGGCGCGGGCGGCTGGCGGCCGTCTTCGGCATCGTCGCCTTTGCCACGGTGCCCCTGGTGCACTTCTCGGCCACCTGGTGGCGGGGGATGCACCCCAACATCGTGCAGTTGGGGCCGACCCCGCGCATGAACATGGACTCGGAAATGATCGTCACTATGTTGGTGGCCGTCGCGGCCCTGACGCTGCTGCACGCCGCCCTGCTGGCCTGCCGGCTCAACCTGGAACACCTGGTCCGGCGGGCCGCCGCCCTGCGGGAGAGGGTGCGGCTGGAGGTGGACGCTTGACGTGACCTATCTGTTCTTGGCCTACAGCGTCTTCTGGCTGCTCTTGGCCGGCTACATCGCGATGTTGGCGGCACGGCAGCGGCGGCTGGCGGAAGAACTGGACGACTTGGCCGCCGCCTTGGACAGGGACCGCGCCCGCAAAACGGGGTGATAGGGTGCCGTGGTACCTGAACAGGTGACCTTCCCGCTGGCCTTTGTCGCGGGGCTGGTGTCCTTCGTGTCGCCTTGCGTGCTGCCGCTCATCCCGGCCTATGTGACCTTTTTGGCGGGTGCGGGCTTGGAGGGGCTGGAGGCCGACGACCCGGCCCGGCGCCGCCGGCTGGTGCTCAACGGGGTTTTCTTCGTGCTAGGCTTCTCCGCCGTGTTCGTGGCCATGGGCCTTGGCGCGAGCGCGTTGGGGCGGTTTCTCGTGGGCAACTTGCCCATCCTGCGGCGGGTGGGGGGGCTGGTGGTCATCGCCTTCGGCCTCTACATGATGGGTGTCCTGAGGGTGCTGTTCCTGGACCGGGAGCGGCGGGTGCAAGCTCCGGTGCGCTCCCCGGGCCCGCTCAACTCGCTCTTGCTGGGGGCCACGTTCGCCGCCGGCTGGACACCGTGCATCGGGCCGGTGCTGGCCAGCGTCCTGGTGCTGGCGGGTACGGCAGCGACCGCGACCCAAGGGGGGCTGTTGCTCCTGACCTACGCGGCTGGCCTGGCGGTGCCTTTCCTGGTCGTGACCCTGTCCCTGGACCGCATGCGGACGGTGTTGCGGCGGCTGTTGCCCTATTCCGAGCGGATCCGCTTCGCCAGCGGCGCGCTTTTGGTGGTGCTCGGGGTGATGCTGTACACCAACACCTTCGTGCTGCTCAACAGCTACTTCAACTGGGGGTTGTGACGCCGTGGCGCCGCGGGTACACCGCTGGGCGGTGCCGGTGCTGTTCGCAGCCGCTCTCATCATCTGGGGTTGGGCCACGCTGCGGGACACGGTATCCCCCGGGCTTGTGATGGGCGAAGCGTTTCCGGACGTGGTCTTGGCGGACCTGGACGGGAATCTTGTGCCGCTGTCGCGCTGGGCGGGGCAGCCTCTCATCGTGCGCTTTTCCAGCCGTACCTGCTCCTACTGCTACGACGATTTCGGGTTTCTGGAAGAGCTGCAGCAGCAGTACGCCGGCCGGCTCCAGGTGATCGCGATCGAACTCGGCGCGCCGGTGGAGATGGTGCGGGAGGCGGTGCGGGAGCGCAACCGCAGCTACCCGGTGCTCCTGGACGTGACCGGCGCAGCCGCGCAGGCGTATCAGTTGCAGGGGTTGCCCCAGTCGTATTTCATCAACGCGCAAGGGAAGCTCATCAGCCGCGTGTTGGGCGAACTGGCGGACCAGGACATCCGGGCCCAGGTGGCCCAGATTCTACGGCCCGACGGGCAGGTCTTTACGAGCCTGGAGGCGGAAGTGCGCGCCATCGCCCAGCAGGTGCGGTGCCAGGAGTGCCAAGGGCTATCGGTGTGGCAATCGCAGGCCGCCTCCGCCTGGCAGATGCGGGACGAGATCCGGGAGATGCTCTTGTCCGGCATGACCCGCCAGGAAGTGCTGGATGAATTGGTGGAGCGCTACGGGGTCTGGATCTTGCTCTCACCGCCGGCGGAGCGATTTGCTTGGATTTACCTTCTGCCCTTTGCCGTGATCGCTCTTGCGGGACTGTGGGTGTACCGGCGGTTTGGACGGCGGGCGGCGTCGCCGGCCAAAGAGCCTGCACCGGCCGAAGAGCTGGACCCGGAACTGGAGAGCCGGGTGCAGCGGCGGCTGCAGGAGTACTTGTGAGCACATGACGGCAACGCCGGGCTGGGCGTGAGTCCTCGGGCGGTTGCCGTAGGGCTGAACGGGGGTCTTCGTCTTGAACGTAGCGTGGGTGGGCCATGGCGCCTTGGTGGCCGCGCTGGCCGCAGCGGCGGGGGGCGTCGTCGCAGCGGTTCTTGCCGTGCGGGGACGGGCGGCGGCGGCATGGGTGCGGCGAGCCGCGGCGCTCTTTTTCGCCTTCGCTTCCGTCGCCGTGGCGGCGCTCTTGTGGGCGCTGTTGACCGACGACTTCCGCTTGGCTTACGTGGTGCAGCATTCGTACCGCCTGCAGCCGGTGGCCTTCAAGATCGCGGCCTTGTGGTCGGGGCAGGAGGGTTCCCTTCTCTTTTGGCTGTGGCTGCAGGCGTTTTATGCGTTCCTCTTGGCGCAGGAGCGGCCGGAGCGCATGGGCAGCCTGCAGGCCCCAGCGGTGGCGATCTTGCTCGCCAGCGGCGGGTTTTTCGCCGGGCTGACGACGTTTGTGGCCAGTCCCTTTGTGCAGCTGCCGGCGGCCCCGCCGGACGGGCGGGGACTCAACCCGCTGCTGCAGAGCTTTTGGATGATTTCCCACCCGGTGTTGCTGTATCTCGGCTATGTGGGGCTGTCGGTGCCCTTCGCGGTAGCCATGGCGGCGCTTATCGTGCGGCGCCGGGGCAACGACTGGATCAAGCTGACCCGCCGCTGGACGCTGACCGCGTGGACGTTTTTGAGCCTCGGGATTATCGTCGGCGGACGCTGGGCTTATGAGGAGCTGGGCTGGGGCGGGTACTGGGCCTGGGACCCGGTGGAAAACGCGTCCTTCATGCCTTGGTTGACGGCCACAGCGTTCTTGCACTCGGTGATGGTGCAGGAGCGCCGCGGGATGCTCAAGCGGTGGAACATCGGGCTGATCCTCGCCACGTACTTCCTGTCCGTCTTCGGCACGTTCATCACCCGCAGCGGCATTCTAGCCAGCGTGCACAGCTTTGTGGAGTCGGAAATCGGGCCGCTGTTCCTCGGGTTTCTGGGCGTTATCCTGGCCGCAGGGCTGTACTTGATGCTCGACCGGCGGGAGATGCTCGAGGACGAGCACCACGTGGAATCCTACACGTCCCGGGAGTTTGGTTTTGTTCTCAACAACTTGATCCTGGGCGGCCTCGCCTTGGCGATCTTCTGGGGGACGGTCTTTCCGCTGGTGTCGCGCCTGTTCGGCGTCGAGGTGACCGTGGGTGCGCCGTTCTTCAACCGTATCACGGCGCCGCTGTTTGGGGCGCTGCTGGTGCTGATGGGCATCGGACCGCTCTTGGCCTGGCGCCGCTCCACGTGGGCGGCGGTCGGCAGGCAGGTGAGCATCCCGCTCGGCCTCGCGCTCTTGTCGGGGGCGGTGTTGGCGGCCGGGGGGGTACGGGAGCCCGGGTTTCTGCTGGCGGTGGCGGCCAGCGTGGTGGTGTTCGCCGCGGTGCTGGTGGAACTGGTGCAGTCGGTGGCGGCGCGGATCAAGTTCACCAATGACCCGCCGCTGTTGGCGCTGCCGCGGCTATTGGCCCGCAACCCGCGCCGCTACGGCGGCTACGCGGTGCACATCGGCATCGTCCTCATCGCCCTCGGGATAGCCGGGCACACCCACTACCACCAGGAGCAGCTGCGGGGGCTGGAAGTGGGCGATACGGCGAGGGTCGGGCCTTACGTCGTCGTGTTTGAGGGCTTGGAAGAAGGCGAGCGTTCGGGCATTCCCTACACGGCCGCGCGGGTGCGGGTGCAGCAGGACGGGCGGGATCTCGGGTATCTCCTGCCCCGCAAGCTTTACTATCCCGGTTGGGTGGACACGCAGGGGCCGACCACCGAGGTCGCCATCTACTCCACCGCGGCGGGGGACCTGTATGTGGTGCTGGCGGGGTGGGATGAGTTCGGCAGCGTGGCCGGCTTTCAGCTCTTTTGGAATCCGATGATCGGGTGGCTTTGGGCCGGGGCGTTTGTGCTTCTGGCAGGCAGCCTTTTTGCCCTTTGGCCGCGGCCGGAGCGCGCGCCGGCGCCGGTGGAGCGGGTGTTTGAAGCGTTGCGGGAGCTCGAGTACGACCGCGCCATGGGGCGCATCCCGGAGGCCGAGTATGCGCGGGTGCGGGCGGCCCTGGTGCGGCAGGCGGCGGAACTGGCCGACGCGGAGACGGCCGCCCGGGGCGCGTTGGAGCGGGAGTTGGCGGCGAAGCTCGCGGCCCGGCGGCAGGGGGGCCGCGCATGAAGGGGCTGGGCGCCCTCGGCTTGCGGCGCCTGCTGCTCGCCTTTCTGCTGGCCGGGATGGGCGCCGGCGGGCATCCCGGGCCCGCGGTGCATGGACAAGAGGCGGCACCGGTGCAGGCGGCGGCTCAGGCGCCGGCTCAGATGTCGGCAACCGCTATGTCAGCGGCCGCCCTGGCGCAGGACGCGCCTGATGTAGAGGTGGCGCGAGAGCACCTGTTCTTGCGGCGGGGGCCGGCTGGTCTCCAGGTGCTGCAGCTGCTGGAGTTGGTCAACCTAGGTCCCGCGCCGGCCGGACGCGTGCCGTTGCCGGTGCCCGAGCAGGCCCAGTGGGAGCAGTTGCCGGAACCGTTGGAGGCGGCGGACGGCGCAGTGGTGGATCCGCGGCCGCTAGGCGTGGGTGAGGGGCGGCAATACGCCCTGACGTACAGCATCCCTTGGCGGGAGCCGATGGTGCTGCGGAGAGCCTTATTGTACCCGACGGAGGAACTGTGGATCTGGGCTGAGACGGGGACGCTGGCCGTGCGGGGCGTGCGCCTTGAGCCCGTCGGACGACAAGAGATCGAAGGGATCCCATTTGCCGTCTACCGCATGCAGCAGCTGGAGCCCCACGACGCCTGGCAGGTGGTGCTGGACCGCCCGGGAGCGGCGAGTACCGAGTTGCCCGTCTTGATGGGGGCCGGCATGCGCAGCGACCCGGCGGAGATTCTGGCCACGCATCCCGTGCCGCGCCTCGTGCTGGCCGCCCTGGTGCTCGCCGCGGCGGTGGCCGGCGCCCGGCGGCTGCGATCCCGGGCGTCGGATGCTCCGGCCCGGTCCCAAGCCGCTGGTAGTGGGTCTGGAAAGGGAGGAACCGTTCCGGCACAGCCGGCACACCTCGCGGAAGCGGAGCGGTTGAAAGACGAGATCGTGCGGCTGGACGTCGCGTTTCACCAGGGCGAGCTGGATGAGGACGTGTACCGGGAGCGCAGGGAGCGGCTCTTCGCGCGTCTTGTGGCGCTGTCCGGCAACGGTGGTACCGGGGGTCGAGGCGGATGAGGATGTCGCGGCTGGTGCCGCTCGTCGTGCTGCTGCTCTTTGCCGCCGGCGCGATCATTTACTCCGAAAGCCTTAAGACCCGGGCGCAGGTGGGCGCGGCGATCCCCGCATTTGAGCTGGCCGACCTGGACGGCGACCGGTGGCGCGTGAGCCGGTCGTCGTTGGCAGCGCCGCTGGTGATCAATTTCTGGGCCAGCTGGTGCGAGCCTTGCCTGCTGGAGATGCCGGCCCACGACGCGTTTTACCGGCGCTACAACGACCGCATCGGGTATGTGGGCATCAACGAACGGGAGCCGGCTGTGCGCATCCGCGAGCACCTCGAGCAAGAGGCGGCTAAGGGCATCGAGTTTGCGTTCCCCATGCTGCTCGACCGCGACGGCTCGGTGGGCGAGGCGTTCCGGTTGGGCGGGCTGCCGGAGACGTGGTTCATCGACGGGCAGGGGGTGGCCCGCTTTCATTGGCTGGGCCCCGTGACCTTTGAAATGCTGCAGGCCGCTTATTGGGAAGCGACGGGCACGCCGATCGACGCGCCGGACGGCGGGCCGTTCCACGCGTCCGGTACGGCGCGGGCCGTCCTGATCGGCGAGACCCCGGACGTCGTGTACGTGGGCGGCAGCGGCGGGCTCGCCCGGTACCAGCTCGTGAGCGGCGGGGCCGAGGCGCGGGCATTTACCTGGGTGCCCGTGGACGGCGACGTGGTGCACGGGCTGCTCCGGGGGCACGATGGGCGGCCGGTGGCCATCACGGATAAGGGCGTGCCCGGCCTGCCCGGTACCCCGGGCGCGGTGGCCGCGGGCCACGGGTACCGGCTCGGCTGGGTGGCGGGCTACGGGCTGTTCCGTGGCGCCGTTCTCGAGGGACTGACGGACAGGACGGCTCCCGGTGCGCCTGCGGATGGGGCGGCGGTGCCGGAAGGGCAGCCGCCGGCCGCGCAGTGGCAGCGTTTGGAACCCGGTATCGGAGGCGCCGACCGGGTGGTGGCGCTGGCCGCAGACCCCGCGGTGCCCGACCGCTGGCTGGCCGCCACGGCGGGAGGACTTATGGAAAGCCGGGACGGGGGCGTGACGTGGCGGTCGCTGGACGTGGAGCCCCGGGTGTACGCGGTCGCGTTTGACCCGGTCACACCCCGCCGGGTGTACCTGGCCACCGATACCGGCGTCTGGGTGAGCGAAGATGGGGGCCGGCGCCCGGCGCGGGTCGTCTCCAGTCCCCAGCGGGTGCTGGTGGCGCTGGACGCCGTAGCGCTGCCCGGCGGCGGCGTGTGGCTGGTGGCGGCGGCCCCCAATGGGGACCTGTACGGCAGCCGGGACGGCCGCGCATGGTCGCTGCTCGTACCCCGCCGGACGAGCTGAGGTCCCCACAGGCTGACTACCGCCTCGCCGGCGCCGCGCGTGGAGGTGAGCGGACATGTCCAAGCTGCCGCGCTGGGCGGCCCTGGTGTTCGTCGCACTCATCGCGGCCGGTCTCATCGCCTGGGAGCTGACCGGCCTGCGTAGACCCGAGGCACCCTTGCGGGAGGTCGCGGTCATCCTTGGGGCCGCGGGCCCGTTCCCTGAAACCCTGTACCTAGAGGAAGGTGCGCAGTACCGGGTCGCGCTGACGAGCCTCGACAAGGCTTATCCGGTGCCGCAAGGATCGGGCATCGCCTCCTCGACTGGGGCCCGGGAGGTTATGCCGGGTGAGGTCGTCTGGATTGAGCTCGCAGCAGACCCGAGCTGGGATGGCCGCCGGCTGGGCGACGGGGGCCCGGTGGTGCGCGTCGTCGACAGCCTGGCTACGGTTGTCGCCATGGGCGAAGAGTACCCGGTGGCGATCATCGCCGGCACCGGCGAACTGATCCCTCGCCAGGTACGCTTGCTTGAGGGCAGCCGGGCCTTGGTGGGCGGCACGAGCCTACAGGGACCCGTCACGCTGAACCTGAAGGGCGCCGGCGTGCCGTTGGCCATGTGGCCCGCGGAAGTGATCCAGCTTGCGCTCAATGTGCCCGGACCGGGGACGTACGAGCTTGTGTGCGAGCAGGGGTGTACCGGCAGCTGGCGCGGCGCGTTCCGGGTGGAGGCGCTCGACGCCGAAGTCCCCTGGGTCGAGGCCGCCGGCACCGGCGCCGAGGCGGAAGTGGGGCGCATGGCGCCCGATTTCGCCCTGTATGACGTGGACGGGCGCGTGGTGCAGCTGTCGGACTTTCGGGGCGTAAAGGGGGTCTTCATCAATTTCTGGGCCACCTGGTGCCCGCCGTGCCTGCGGGAGATGCCGGCGATGCAGGCCTTGTACGAGCGGCGCGGCGATGAAGTGGCCATCCTGGCCGTCAACTACCGGGAAACCCGGGCCCAGGTGGAGGCCTTCATGCAAAACCTGGACCTGGAGTTTCCCGCTCTCCTGGACGTGCAGGGCGATGTGGCGCTGCGCTATAACGTCTGGTCATATCCCACCAGCGTCTTCGTGGACAAGGACGGGATCGTGCGCGGGCGCTTCATCGGCGAGCTCAGTCCGGAGCTGATGGAGCAGTTTGTCGACGCCATCACACGCGATCCCGGCGCTCTCCCCATCATTGACCCAAGCGGTACCGCCGGCTCTTAGGCCGCCGGCTCCCGCACGCGGCCTTCCCCGTTTCATACGCGGCCGGCGCTGCGCCGGTTGCAACAGGGGAGCCGGCGTCCCTGGGCGAAAAGATTCCTTCGTAGAGCGTGGGGGTCAGGCACAGGTCGCTGCCGCCCCCACATACTTTGGGATGGCTCGAGGAGGGAACTGCGTGGGGTGGCTTTTTGGCACCGACGGCGTACGCGGGATCGCCAACGAAGGGCTCACGCCTGAGCTGGCCTTCCGCCTGGGCCGCTGTGCGGCAGCGGTGCTGGCCGGCGACGACCCGGACCGCCGCGGTTTGCCGGTCATCCTCGGGCGGGACACCCGCCGCTCGGGGGACTTGCTGGAGGCGGCCCTTGCCGCCGGCGTGGCCTCGGCCGGCCTGGACGTGCTGCGGGTCGGGGTCATTCCCACGCCCGGCGTGGCCTATCTGACGCGCACGCAAGGCGCCGCCTTCGGCGTCATGATCTCGGCTTCCCACAACCCGGCCGAGGACAACGGTATCAAGTTCTTTTCTGCCGACGGCTACAAGCTCCCCGATGAGACCGAAGCCCGTATCGAGGCCCTCATTGGGGAACCGGGGCGCATTGCCTTCTCCCCGGACGACGGCCTGCCCCGCCCGGTGGCTGGCGGCGTCGGCCGCATCATGCCCGGTGAGGACCGGGTGGAGGCCTACAGCCGTTTCTTGGAAGAGGCGGCAGGGGTTTCGCTGGCGGGCCTGCGCATCGTGGTGGACTGCGCGCACGGCGCGGCGTACCGGCTCGCCCCTGAGGTGCTGCGGCGGCTGGGCGCCGACGTCTATGTGCTGGCCGACGCGCCGGACGGCTTGAACATCAACGTCGGCTGCGGCTCCACTCACCCCGAGCTCATGCAGGCCGCCGTCCGCGATTATGGGGCCGACGTGGGGCTCGCCCACGACGGGGACGCGGACCGGGTGATCATGGCCGACGGCAACGGGAGGCTCGTGGACGGCGACGCCATCTTGACCATTTGCGGCCGGCACCTCGCCGCGCAGGGCCGGCTGCGCAACCGGGCCGTGGCCGCCACCGTCTACAGCAACCTCGGACTCAAGCTGGCCCTCCAGCAGGACGGCATCGAGGTGGTGGAGACCGCCCCCGGCGACCGGTATGTGCTGGAGGCTATGCTTGAAAAAGGCCTGATCCTCGGCGGCGAACAGTCGGGCCACGTGATTTTTCTAGAGCACAACACGACAGGCGACGGCCTCTTGACGGCCCTGCAGGTGCTGAAAGTGATGCGGGAAACCGGTCGCTCCCTGGCCGACCTGGCCGGGCAGATGCCGCGGGTGCCGCAAATCCTGACCAAGGTCGCCGTCCGGGACAAGGGGGCGTTTGCCCACAATGCCAGGGTGCAGGAGGTGATTCGAGAAGCGCAGGCAGATTTGGGGGCTGCAGGCCGGCTGCTGGTCCGTCCCTCCGGAACGGAGCCGGTCATCCGGATCATGGGCGAAGGCATGGACGACGCCCGCGTCCGGGCAGCCGTCGAGCGCATCGCCTCGGTCATCGAGGCGGAGCTGGGATAAGCGCCTGGCCTCAGGCGGGCCCCGGAGCTTGCCTGAGGTGACGAGGGTGGGGATCTCGGATCTTCGGCGGGTGACCCACGGCCAAGACCGCGGTCGATAGGGCGCTCACAAAGCCCGTGAGCGATCACGGGGGGAAAACAGCGTCCAGGCGGTCACAAGCTCACAAGGGAGGTGGTGCCCGGGCCCCACAGCGGGAGCGGGAGGGGGCTCCCCGGGGCTGGGCTTGTCTGCACATGTGCGGAATCGTCGGATACGCGGGGCGCGAGCAGGCCGCGCCCATCCTCCTCGATGGCCTGCAGCGGCTGGAGTACCGGGGCTACGACTCGGCCGGCGCGGCCGTGTGCAACGGGGGCAAGATCGAATTGCGCAAGGCCGCCGGGCGTCTGGAGCGGCTGGCGCAACTCTTGGCGGAATACCCGGCAGCGGGCGTGACGGGAATCGGGCACACCCGCTGGGCGACCCACGGGGCTCCCGCCGACCACAACGCGCACCCCCATGTAGACTGCACGGGCCGGGTAGCGGTCGTCCACAACGGCATCATCGAGAACTACCTGGCGCTGCGGGAGGAGCTCCTGGCACGCGGCCACCGGTTCTCCTCCGAGACCGACACCGAGGTGCTGCCCCACCTGATCGAGGAAAACTACCGCGGCGACCTGCTGGAAGCGGTGCGCACGAGCCTCGCCCGGCTCAAGGGCTCCTGGGCCATCGCGGTCGTGCACGCCGCCGAACCCGACCGCGTGATCGTGGCCCGCAAGGACAGCCCGCTCGTCGTCGGGCTGGGCCGGAACGCGAACTACGCGGCGTCGGACATCCCGGCCATCCTGCCCTACACCCGCTCCGTGTACGTGCTGGAGGACGACGAACTGGCGGTCATCACCGCCGACGGCGTCACGATCCTGGACATGCACGGGCGTCCCCGGGAGAAAACCGTGCTGCACGTGGACTGGGACGCGGCCGCGAGCGAAAAGGGCGGCTACGAGCACTTCATGCGCAAGGAGATCCACGAGCAGCCGCGGGCGGTCCGGGACACGCTGGCCGGAAAGCTGGACCGGGAACGGGGCCGGATCGTGCTGCCTGGCGTTTCCCTGGATCGCGCATACGTGCGCAGCTTGCGCAAGATTGACGTGCTGGCCATGGGCACCGCCCGGCATGCGGGACTGGTCGGCAAGCCGGTTTTGGAGTGGTTGGCGCGCGTGCCGGTGGAAGTGGACCTCGCGGCCGAGTTCCGCTACCGGGACCCGCTGGTGGACGACCGGACCATCGCCTTGATGATCAGCCAGTCCGGTGAAACCGCCGACACCCTCGCGGCCATGCGGGAGGCGCGAGCGCGGGGCGCACAGGTGCTGGCCATCACCAACGTCGTGGGCAGCTCCTTGGCCCGCGAGGCGGATCACGTCATCTACACCGTCGCAGGTCCCGAAGTGGCGGTGGCGTCCACCAAGGCTTACACGACGCAACTGGTGGCCCTCTACCTCTTGGCTGCGCACTTGGGCCTTGAGCGGGAAACCGTCGACCGGGCGCGTGTCGTGGCGCTGATGGACGATTTGGCCGCGCTGCCCGCGCAGCTCGAGGCCGTACTGGAGATGGAGGACGAGGTAGCCACCTTGGCCGAGCGGTTTGTCCCGGCCGAACACGTCTTTTTCATCGGCCGCGGGCTCGACACCGCGACGGCCATGGAAGGGGCCCTGAAACTCAAGGAGATTTCCTACATCCACGCCGAGGCCTACGCCGCCGGGGAGCTCAAGCACGGGACGTTGGCCCTGATCACCGACGGCGTGCCGGTGGTGGCCCTCGCGACGCAGCGCTCGCTTTTGGACAAGATGCTAAGCAACATCAAAGAAGTGAAAGCGCGGGGCGCATGGGTGCTGGCCGTCACCGTGCCCGAGGCGGATGACATCGCCCGGGTGGCGGATGCGACGGTCTTCCTGCCGGCGGCAGCAGACCTCATGATGCCCGTGCTGTCGGTTGTTCCCCTGCAGATGCTGGCCTACCACGTGGCGCGCCTTTTGGGCTGCGACGTCGATAAGCCGCGCAACCTGGCCAAGAGCGTCACGGTGGAATAGGCTTTCCGGGCACGGGAGAGTGGTGCTTGGGATGGTCGTCGGCATCGGTGTCGACGTGGTGGAAGTGGCACGGGTGGAGCGGGCCCTGGCGCGGTCCGGGGCCCGCTTCCTCGCGCGCGTTTTTACCCCCGGGGAGCTGGCCAGGTGCATGGCCCGCCGGGACTGGGCCAAGTGCCTCGCCGCCCGTTTTGCCGCCAAGGAAGCCGTCATGAAAGCCTTGGGCTGCGGCTGGGGGCCGGTCGGCTGGCGCGACATCGAGGTGGCGCATGGCCCGGCCGGAGAGCCTGTGGTGCGCCTGCAGGGCGCCGCCGAACGCCTGGCGAAGGAGAAGGGGGTCGCGGCCATCCATCTGAGCCTGGCCCATGATGGCGGCGTGGCCGTGGCCCACGCGTTGGCCGAGGGCCGGTAGGGAGGCAAGCCGTGAGGGTCGTCACCGCGTCTGAAATGCGGGCCATCGACAAAACCGCCATCGAAGGGTACGGCATCCCGTCTCTCATCCTCATGGAGCACGCCGGTCTGGCCGTAGCCCGCCGCAGCTGGCGGGAGCTTGTCGCCACCCGGAGCCGCAAGGCGGTGGTGTTTGCCGGTACAGGCAACAACGGTGGCGACGGGGTCGTGGCGGCGCGCCACCTGAGCAACTGGGGTGCACGGGTCAAGGTGTTTCTCGCTGGCGATCCGGAGCGGGTGAGCAAGGACATGGCCGTGCAGCTGGCCATGGCTCGGCGGCTCGGCATCGAAGTCGTTCCCTTGCGCGAGGACACGGAATCTAGAGCCAGGCTCAACGCGGCCACCGCAGATCTCGTCATCGACGCCCTGCTGGGTACGGGCAGCCGCGGTGCGCCCCGCGGCCTGGTGGCCCTGGCCATTGACATCATCAATGGTGCGGGCAGGCCCGTGGTGGCGGTCGATATCCCCTCCGGGATCGACGCGGACACGGGCGCCGCACCGGGACCGGTCGTGCAAGCTACCTGGACCGTGACGCTGGGCCTGCCTAAGGTTGGGCTGCTTTTGCCGCCCGGACGGGAGCTGGCTGGGCATTTGGTCGTGGCCGATATCGGCCTCCCGCGGGCACTGGTGACGGAAAGTCCGGTGCCGGCGGCCGAGGCCGAGGCGCCTCCGGCGGACGAGAAAAGGATACCCGCGGACCAGCCCGCGCCCGGTGGGGATCCTGAAGGGCCAGCGCTCACCGTGCGGGTGGAGCCGGGCTTGGTGCGGGCGCTGTTGCCGCCGCGGCCGCCCACGGGCCACAAGGGCACCTTCGGCCACGTGCTGGTGGTGGGCGGTGCCCGCGGCATGTCCGGGGCCCCCATGCTCGCGGCGCGGGGAGCCCAGCGCGTGGGGGCCGGACTGGTGACGCTGGCCGGGCCCGCGGCGCTCGTGCCGGTGTTCGCCGGTGCCATCATGGAAGCGTTGACGAGGCCCTTGTCGGAAATGCTGGATGGGGGGCTCGCCCCAGAGGCCGCGGCGGAAGTGCTGCAGGCCCTGGCTCGGGCCGACGTGCTGGTGATCGGGCCAGGCATGTCCCGTACGGAGGCGGTGGGCCAGGTGGTGCGGCGGGTGCTGGAGGCGGCCGAGCGGCCGGTGGTGGCCGATGCCGACGCCCTATACGCCCTGGGGGAGGGTGCCCGGTTCTTGGAGCGGATCCGGGAGCGGAGGTTCCCGCTGGTGCTCACGCCTCATCCCGGCGAGATGGCGCGCCTTTGTGCCGCGACGGTTAAGGATGTCCTGGCGAACCCGCTGGCCATCGCCCGCGACCGGGCCCGGGCATGGGGTGCCGTGGTCGTGCTCAAAGGATCGCCCACGATCGTGGCCGCCCCCGACGGGCGCGCCTACATCAACAGCACCGGCAGCAGCGCGTTGGGGACCGGTGGCACGGGCGACGTGCTGGCCGGTGCCATCGGCGGGCTTTTGGCGCAGGGGGCAGACCCCTTGGCGGCGGCAGTGGCAGGCGTGTACGTACACGGCCTGGCCGGGGACTTGGCCGCGGCCGCCCGCGGGCCCGCCGGCATCGTGGCCGGCGATGTGGCCGACAGCTTGCCGCAGGCGTTGGCCCGGGCCAGGGACGGCCAGGGACCGATGCTGGACATGGAGGGGTAGACGTGCAGGCCAAAGACATCATGCAGCGGAACGTGCGCACCATCGGTCCCGACGCGACCGTGGCGGAGGTGGCCGCCATCTTGGCTGAAGCCGGATACTCCGGCCTGCCGGTCGTCGATGAGGAAAACCGCGTCATCGGCATCGTCACCGAGGCGGATCTCCTGGTGCGGGCCAAGCGGCTCAACCTGCCCACGTTCTTCCCATTCCTCGGCGGGGTCATCTTCCTGGAAAACCCGCGGCGGTTTGAAGAGGAACTGCGCAAGGCGACCGCCGTCCGGGTCCGCGAGGTCATGACCACCGACGTGGTGACGGTCAGCGAGGATACCCCGGTGCAGGACGTGGCGACGCTGATGGTGGAGCATCGCATCAACCGGGTGCCGGTGGTGCGGGACGGGCGGCTTGTCGGGCTCATCACACGCGACGACATCATCCGGGCGGTTCACCTGGGGGCGGTGGGCGCAGGCGCCGGCCAGGCCGGTGGTGAGAGCGAGGGCGAAGGCCGATGAGCGAGCCGCTGCACTGGGTGGAAATCGATCACGACGCGCTGGCGCACAATGTGCGCACGCTGCGCCAGCTCTTGGACGGTGCGCAGCTCTGGGCGGTCGTCAAGGCCCAGGCGTACGGGCACGGGCCGGTGGAGACCGCCCGCACGGTGCTGGCCGCCGGCGCCGCTGGCGTGATCGTGGCGGTCGCGGACGAAGCGGTGGAACTGAGGACCGCCGGGGTGAAGGCGCCCATCCTCGTCTTGACCCCGCCGCTGCCCGACCAGGCGCTGGCCTACGCGACGTATGACCTCATCGCCGCCGTGGCGGATTACGCCACCGCCCGAGAGCTCGCCGCCGCCGGGGAGCGCCGCGGCCGGCCGATCCCGGTGCACGTGAAAGTGGACACCGGCATGGGCCGGCTTGGGGTGTTGCCTGAGGACGCCCTCCCGTTGGTCACGGCGCTGCAAGGGCTTGCGGGCATCGAGGTGGCCGGGATTTTCACGCATATGGCGGCTGCGGACGAGGAGGACCTCAGCTCGGCCCGGGCGCAGCTGGAGCGCTTCAACGCGGTGCTGGCCGCGCTTGAGCGCCAGGGCCTGCGGCCGCCGGTGGCCCATGCGGCCAACAGCGCGGGCGCGATCGTCCTTCCGGAAAGCCGCTACTCCTTGGCCCGCGTCGGGGTAGCGCTCTACGGTATCGCACCGTCCGCCTTTGTGGCCGCTCGGGCGAAAGCCTTGGGGCTCGAGCTGCGGCCCGCCCTGGCGTTTCGCACGCGGGTCGTCGCGGCTCGCCGGCTGCCGGCCGGCTGGCCCGTCAGCTATGGCAGCACGTACGTGACGCGCACCGAGACGACCGTGGCCACTTTGCCCGTGGGCTATTCGGATGGCCTTAGCCGCAGCTTGTCCCACAGGATGCACGTGCTGGTCCATGGCCAAAAGCGACCCATCGTCGGCCGCATCTGTATGAACCACTGCATGGTGGACGCAGGCGATCTGCCCGTGCGTCCGGGGGACGTGGTGACGCTTTTGGGCGCCGACGGCGCCGCGACCATCTCCGCTGAAGATTGGGCGCAAGCTCTGGGCACTATTCCCTACGAGATCGTCTGCATGGTTGGCTCCCGCAATCCCCGCCGCCACCTGACCGGCGCCGCGGCTGCCGCCGCTTCGTAAAGGTCGCGTATACCGGGACGGCCATGTATACTTCTGCTGCGGGCCGTGTCCCGGCAGGACCGGTCGGCGCGCGTGCGAATACAGTTCGGAAAATCGGTTCCGGATCAGGAGGATTAGGCAATGGCGGACGCCGCCTTGAGTTCTGTGGTGGACGGGTTGGTGCGGTGGCTGCGGGAGCGGGTGGACGAGGCCGGAGCTTCC
>DATCLD010000241.1:0-4233 GCA_036564115.1 Limnochordales bacterium | reverse complement strand
CGCGATCGTACGGGCGGGGTCGGGCACCGGCACCTCCAGGTCCGGCACCACCGCGGCCAGCATGCGCATGAGCAGTCCGGAAACAAGGAAAACGACCGGCGGTGGGATTCTCAATTCCACAAGCAACACCTCGGTAGCATGACGCCCAAGCGGGCATTCCGCAAAACCATGTGGCGCACATCACATTCGCATCGGCCGCGCGGGTAGCAAACGCGGCCACGGGGCGCCGGCGGGACGGAGTCCGGCCGCCACCCCTGGCCTACTGCAGCCACCGCCCGCAGCCGGTGTACTCTCGTGGGCTGCCGGCGATCTGCACGACGACCGACGCGGGAAACGCTTCGCCGCTCATGGGGTCGTAGCAGGTGCCCGGCGTGATGGTCACTGTCAGCTGCATCGGTCCATACACCTCATCGGTGCGGTAAACGGTGGTCCGCCCGTCCGCGCCGGTTTCCGGAGAGGATAAAGGCGTCGTGATGCGGGTGTCACCGTAGTCGAGCAGCAGCTCGATCCGCTGCCCGTCCCAGATGTCGGCCAGCCAGCCGGGCTCCTGCCCGATGGCGCGGAAGTCCACGCCGGCCAGGCGGGCCTGTTCCCACGGGTCGACAACGGGGAGCTCCACCGCTTCGGCGACGAAGTGCACCGCCACGGGGGCGCTTGAGGCGGCCCCCGTGGCGATCCAACCCAGCAGCACGAGCAAGAGGCTCAGCATGACGGCCCTGCCCACTCTCAAGGATAAGCCCTGCTTCCGGCACAGGCGCCGCCGGAGTTGCAGCCCGGTGCAGCGCACGCGACCCGTCCTTACTGCCACAAGCGTCTGCTCCGTTCGTCCCAGATGATCTGCAGCAGTTGGTCCAGCACGTATTCCAGCTCGGCCAGATCCTCGTCCGGCATGCTCCGCACGTCCTCGAGGCTCGGCAGAAGGGCCGAGGCAGCCGAGATGAGTTGCCTCACATCCACGCCACCCACCGACGCAGCTCCCCGCTGCACCGTCAAGGTGTAGTGGCCACCGGTCTCCGGGTAGTAGGCGTTGGCCACGACGTAGTAAAGGCCGCTGTAGGGCAGTTCGATGCGGATGAAGGCGTCGGCGCTGTCGCCCATGTCGTCGCCCCACGCCACGATCTCACGGTTGCTGTCCAAAAGGACCAGGTACGCGTCGAAGTCGTCCGAAGTGAGGGTAATGGCCAGCTCGTCGCCTCTGTCGCCGTACATGATGTAGTAGTCGGCGTACGTGCCGTCGCCGAAGGCCTCGCTGCCTTCGCCCAGCCAACCGGTCACGGTTTCCCCGATGACGATGAGCGGATAGTCGGGCGCAACCCATTCAAGCAGTTGGCTGTCAACCTCCCGCTCGACGTACCGCTCCGCCAATACCGTCATGTCAAACCCGCCCTCGAGCCCCGGGGCAACCTCTGCGCGCATGTGCATCTGGGCAGAGAACTTGCTGTAAACAACGTAGGGGAAATCGCCGGGGATCAGCCAGAGGTGGTTTTCGCCCTCGATCTGGTAGCGAGCAGAGCCCATGGACCCGTCCGCAAGGTCCTCGATCGTCCCCGCACCGCTCATGGTCTCCACAAGGTACGCCGCCCGGGTACCCAGCTCCGCTATGTCCGCCCAACCTGCGAATTTGCCTGCAACCGGGATGCCGCCGCTGACGAAGCCCAGCTCCGCGAAGTCCTCGAAGTCACCGGCCAGGGCTAGCGACCGCCATTCGTCGCCCGGGCGCAAAGCCGGACCGGGCCGGTCCGCCAGGGGCGTCTGCAACGCATAGACCAACCAGATAGGACTTGCCAGGTCCTCGTATTTGTCGGGCGGCGGGTCGCCGCTCTCCAGCACCGCTGCATCACCGCTCAACCAGTAGACGCCTTGCCAAACCTGGTCCGAGAGGGGCAGGCGATTCGCCGGGTCTACCGGCTGGGCCCTGACCAGCGCCCGGGCCGTGCCGTTGACCTCCACCGCCAGCACCTGGACCCACGCCCGCACTGCGACCTGCTCTACGCCCCCAAAGGCGGCTTCGTCCATGTAGGCGAACACGCCGGTGCGCTCGCCCACTTCGGCATTGACGTCCGTCCTGACGAAAAATACCGCTGAAGAGCCTGCGGGGCCAACCGGAACCGGGGCCAGGTGCAGCTCGGTATCGTCCGCCACTTGCGGGAAACCCGGCAACTGGGCCAGAGCGCCCAAGGGCAACGCCAGGAGCAGGGCCCCGGCCCACACGATGACCGCCGCCTTCGATAGTACTCGTCAGTAACCTCCTGTCTCGCCGGGTTCCCCTCAGGGCGGGGCACGCATCGGCTGCAAGTCGTCGCAACTCGCACCTAAGTTCTATGCGCCAAAGCCCCCTCCTTGCGCCCTGCCTTGCAATTTTGTGTGCGTTGCAATTTTGAGACTAGAGACGTGGGCACCTAGTCGCTTGCCCGCGGGAGACGGCCTACCCGGCTGCCCCCGTCCGTACCCCGCCCAGCAACGAGGCGCCCAGCCTTCCACACTACCTCTCCCGCAGGAGACAGCCCTCGCACCACAGAACACATGGCAGCGACTGGTGCGGTCGCCAACTCGCGCCACCGCCGCTTGGGGGTGAGACCGTGCGCACTGCGCGCCAAGGGCTAGGGGCGGCCGGCCGGCGCCGGCTGGTAGCGCTGCTGGTCCTGCTAGGGTGCCTTGTTGTTCTGGCCCTGCTCCATGTCCCGCCGGCCTCGGCACAATCCGTCTTTGACGATCTGCTGAGCGGTTTCGAAGTGATGATCGGCCAGTCGGTCTATGCCGACGTCGTCGCGGAGTACGGGCCGCCGGTACGTCTGCCCGCGGCGCGCCAGCAGTGGGTCGAGCGTATCTTCAACGACGTTGTCGCGCAAGCGCGCCGCAAGGACATCACCTATCAACTGACCATTCTTGACAGCCCCGTTGTCAACGCCTTTGCCGCACCCGGCGGCTACATTTTCCTGACCCGCGGCATCCTGGCCTACATCGGCAACGACGCCGACGCCCTGGCCAACGTCCTCGGTCACGAAATCGCCCACGTGGAGCACAAGCACGGCATGAGCACCATCGGCCGCCAGCTGGGCCTCAGCCTCGTCTTCCAGCTCCTTTTCGGAAACCAGCAGCAGGTAAACGAAGGCATCTACAACGCGGCGGTCATCGTCACGCAGCTCATCAGCCTGGGATGGAGCCGGGAGCAGGAGCACGAATCCGACGACCTGGGGCAGCGGCTAGCCTTCGCTGCGGGATACGACCCGATGGGGATGGTGCGCTTTTTTGAGCTCTTGCAGGAACTGGAGGGCGAGGAAGTGCCGTTCCTGGAGTTCCTCCGCACCCACCCCCTCACCTCCGAGCGCATCGCCCGGGCCCGCGCCAGGGCTGAAGAACTGCGCCGGTCGTCAGCCCAGCTTCCCCTGTTTCCCGTGCCAGCGGTCGCCGTCGCAGCGGTGGGGTGTTGCAGCAGTCTGGCCTGGACGCCGTAGGCCGGGTGCGCCATCTGACCGTGGCCTTTCGACAGCCAATTGTGAACCGTTGGAAAGCGCCGGAACCCACTGCTTCCGTAGAAGGAGACCTCACTTCCGCCGAGAAGTTCACATTTTAATACTTCCAGCTCCCAGGCAGCCGGCTTAACGGAGGGCACCCATCCCACCGCGCCAGCGCCGCGGTCACACCCTGCCCTGAGACCCGTGCCCTGGGTCATCTGGCGGGCGTGCGTACGCGGCGAGCGTTGACGTGGTCCCGGCTGCCGGGCGAGCGCCGTCCTTGCCACCTTAAAACATCCATCATGAAGGAGCCGAGGCAGCGGTGTCGCAAGTCCTGAAACGCCTGTGGTTGCTGTTGGCTGTTGTCGCCGTGTTCGCCCTGGCGGCCGTCG
The DNA here is from genome assembly GCA_036564115.1 of Limnochordales bacterium. Classification (GTDB taxonomy): domain Bacteria; phylum Bacillota; class Limnochordia; order Limnochordales; family ZCTH02-B6; genus ZCTH02-B6. The sequence goes on along the minus strand of DATCLD010000241.1, from coordinate 386 downwards.
CGCAAGCGGCCCCCATCCGGGTCGGGATCACGCAAATCGTGGAGCACCCGTCCCTGGACCAGGCGCGGCAAGGCTTCATCGACCGGTTGGCCGAGCTGGGCTACGTTGAAGGCGTTGACATCGTCTACGACATCCAAAGCGCGCAGGGCGACCTGGCCACGGCCCAGACCATCGCCCGCAAGTTCCAGGCCGACCGCGTCGACCTGATCCTGGCCATCGCCACGCCGACGGCCCAGGCGGCGGCCCATTTGATCAAGGACATCCCGATCCTCATTACCGCCGTGACCGACCCCGTGGCCGCAGACCTGGTGGAGAGCATTGAGCGCCCGGGGACCAATGTGACCGGCACGTCGGACCTGACGCCAGTGCGCGCCCAGTTGGAGCTG
>DATCLD010000240.1:0-5034 GCA_036564115.1 Limnochordales bacterium | reverse complement strand
GCGCCCGTGTAGACCACCACGTACACGTAGACGAGGCTGAACCACGCCCAGCTGCGCAGCCGGCTCGAAACGGGCACTGCGCGTCCGGTCCCTCGCCCGTGCAGCTGGTAGAGCATCACGCCGGCCAAGAAGACGCCAGCGTAAGCCGCCAGCGAAATCCCGAAGTGCAGCGCGAGCATCCAGTCTGGCTGGGGCGCAATCACGACCCACGCCCCCAGAAACGACTGGAGCAGCAGGAAGAACACCGATGCGCCGGCCAAGAACCGCAACTCCGGCCGCCAGCGGTACTGGCGCCACAACACCACGGCGAATACCAGCACGGCAAGCCCGGCGATCCCGGTGACGGCCCGGTGGCTGTACTCGATGATCGAAGCGATGTTGGCTTCCGGCAGCCACTGGCCGTGGCACAGGGGCCATGACGCGCCGCAGCCTTCCCCGGAGCCGGTCTTGGTGACCAGGGCGCCGGCCAAAAGCACGGCAAACATGCCGACCACCGAGACCCAGACCAGCCCTTTAAGCCCCCTGGACATGTCCAACTGTCCCCTCCGAGTTCATCAGCTTGCGCACCCAAGAGACGCGCAAGTTAGGCCACGCCAATCGACGTGCATTGAACATTATCATTTTCCGATGTTGTTCTCCCCGTGCCGCCCTGCGTCCTCTCACATGCAGCCGGAGCGTTTCCCGCGGTCTGTTGCGGTCTACGGGAGGAGAAGCAGCTTGCCCGCGGTGGCACGGCTTTCCAGCAGGCGATGGGCCTCCGCCGCCTGCGCCAGCGGCAGCATGCGGTCGATGCGCAAGCGCAGCTTGCCTGAGCGGATCCAGGAAAACAGCTCCCCGGCCCTGGTCGCGAGCTCCTGGGCGTCGGCGATGTAGTGACCCAGGGACGGGCGGGTCAAGAACAGCGACCCGTACTTATTGAGCAGCTGCGGGTCAAACGGCGCCACCGGCCCGCTGGACTGGCCAAACAGGACGAGCATACCGCGCGGCCGCAAGCACCGCAAGCTGGCCTCAAACGTGGCCCTCCCCACCGAATCGTACACCACGTCGACCCCGCGCCCGTCGGTCAAGCGACGCACTTCCGCCTCGAAGTCCGTCTTAGTATAGATGATAACCTCATCGGCGCCGGCCTCCCGGGCAAGGCGCGCCTTTTCCTCCGTGGAGACCGTCCCGTACACCGTCGCGCCCCGCAGTTTGGCCACTTGCACCAAAAGCTGCCCGACGCCCCCCGCCGCCGCGTGCACCAGCGCCCTGTGGCCGGGCCCCAGCGGGAATGTGCTGGTGGCCAAGTAGTGCGCGGTCATCCCTTGCAGCATCGCCGCGGCCGCATCCTGCAGCGACACGTCCTCGGGCACCTTGACGAGCTTGCTGGCGGGCACCACTTGGTACTGCGCATAGCTCCCCAGCTGCATGGCATGGGCGACCCGGTCGCCGGGCGCGAAGCCCTCCACTCCGGGACCGACGGCGTCCACCACGCCCGCCGCCTCGCTGCCCGGCGTCATGGGCAAGGGCAGCGGGTACAAGCCGCTGCGGTGGTACACGTCGATGAAGTTGACCCCAGCCGCCTCTACCTTAATGCGCACTTCCCCGGGGCCGGGCTCCGGCAGCGGCACCTCCGTGAGCTCAAGCACCTCCGGTCCTCCGGGTTTCTGGACGCGAATCGCCTGCATCGACACCACCTCCCGGACAGGATTTCCGCCTGGCCTTGGCAAAACCCTTGGGAAATTTGATTGAGGAGGCGCGACACTTGTCCGACACAGCCGTCCACAAGGATCTGCGCTCCCGCAGCATCGTCATCAGCGAGGGCGAGACGCGCGCCCCCAACCGGGCCATGCTGCGGGCCGTAGGTTTCACCGATGACGACTTCAAGAAGCCCATGGTCGGTGTGGCGAGCACCTGGAGCGAGGTCACCCCGTGCAACATCCACATTGACGAGCTGGCGCGGCGGGCTAAGGCGAGCATCAAGGCCGCCGGCGGAGCCCCCCTCATCTTTAACACCATTACGGTGTCCGACGGCATTTCCATGGGCACCGAGGGCATGCGGTTCTCCCTGCCCAGCCGCGAGGTGATCGCCGACTCCATTGAAACCGTCGTGCAGGCCGAGCGGCTCGATGCCGTCCTCGCCATCGGCGGGTGCGACAAGAACATGCCCGGCTGCATGATCGCCATCGCGCGGTTAGGACTGCCGGCGGTGTTCCTGTACGGCGGCACCATCCGCCCGGGCCGGTGGAAGGACCAGGACATCGACATCGTCAGCGCGTTTGAAGCCGTCGGCCGCTACAACCGCGGCGACATCGACCGGGAGGAGCTGCACGCCATCGAGTGCCGCGCTTGCCCGGGGCCGGGCGCCTGCGGCGGCATGTATACGGCCAACACCATGGCGGCCGCCATTGAAGCCATGGGCATGAGCATCCCCGGCAGCTCGTCCAACCCCGCGGAGTCGCCCCTGAAGCTGCAAGACGCCGAAGCGTCGGGCCGGGCGCTCATGCACCTGTTGGAGCGGGGCATTTACCCCAAGGACATCATGACCAAGGAAGCCTTCGAAAACGCCATCGCGGTCGTCATGGCCTTGGGCGGCTCCACCAACGCGTTCCTGCACCTGATCGCGATCGCACACCACATCGGCGTTGACCTGGACTACGACGACTTTGAGAGGGTTCGCAAGCGCGTCCCCCACATCGGCGACTTGAAACCGGGCGGGCGCTACGTGTTCGAGGACTTGCACGAGGTCGGCGGCGTGCCGGCGGTGATGAAGGAGCTCCTGGACGCTGGGCTCCTGCACGGCGACTGCCTGACCGTCACCGGCAAGACCTTGGCCGAAAACTTGGCCGAGTGGCCCCGCCTCAAGCCGGGGCAGGACGTGGTGCGGCCCTTGAGCGATCCGCTGCGGCCCACCGGTCCGCTCGTCGTCTTGCGCGGCAACCTGGCGCCGGAGGGCGCCGTGGCCAAGATCGCGGGGCTCAAGGTTACCCGCATCACCGGGCCGGCCCGGGTGTTTGACTCCGAAGAAGAAGCCACCAAGGCCCTGCTCAACGACGAGATCAAACCCGGCGACGTAGTCGTTATCCGCTACGAAGGGCCCAAGGGTGGCCCCGGCATGCGCGAGATGCTGTCGGTGACCGCGATCGTGGTCGGCAAAGGCCTGGGCGAATCCATCGGCCTCATCACCGACGGACGCTTCTCTGGCGGTACCCACGGTCTCGTCGTCGGCCACGTGGCGCCGGAAGCCCAGGTCGGCGGCCCCATCGCGCTGATCCAGGATGGGGACCTCATCACCATCGACAGCGATAAGGGCGAGCTGTCGGTGGCCCTGTCCGACGAGGAGCTGGCCCGCCGGGCCGCGCAGTGGCAGGCGCCGCCGCCTCGCTACACCCGGGGCGTGTTGGCCAAGTACGCCAAGCTGGTGTCGTCCGCGGCGCAAGGAGCCGTGACCGACTGAGGCAGCCGGCTGATGCCCGCTGGAATCGCCAACTGATATAATTGTATCGAGCGCGGCTGCAAGGCGCGGCCGCGACGACGCTGCTGCGAGGAGGGTGGCGGCCTGTGCCGACCTACGCCTTTCGCTGCCAGTCCTGCGGGCACCAGTTTGAGGTGGAAACCTCGTGGTCCCAGAAGGCGGAGACCCGTTGCCCTGAATGCGACAGCGGGGACCTCAAGGAACACTTCGGTATGTACTTGCTGAACATCGTCCCTGCCGCCGGCGACAGTGGTGCCGACGCGTGCGGCTGCGGCAACCCCGACGGCTGCTGCCGGCTGTAACGGCCGCAGCCACAAGCTGAGCCGCACGCTGCCCAAAAACCTTACCACGGAGGGATGCCGATGAGCCTAGCGGGCAAGCGTATCGCGGTTTTCGCCGAAGACAACTACCAGGTCCTGGAGCTCTGGTACCCCCTGCTCCGGTTCAAGGAAGCCGGCGCTGAGGTGCAGGTCGTCGGAACGGGCCGGTCGGACGTCTTCCGGAGCAAGGAGGGCTACCCGGTCAAGGTCGACGTCAACGCGGCGGACGTCAAGGGTTCGGACTACGACGCGGTTGTCGTCCCTGGCGGCTACGCGCCGGACCTGATGCGGGTCAACGACGACATGATCCGCATCGTCCGGGAGGCCCACCAAGCGGGCAAGGTCGTGGCCGCCATCTGCCATGCGGGCTGGGTGCTGGCCTCGGCCGGTATTCTCGCGGGCAAGCGTGCCACCTGCGTGCGCAACATCCGGGACGACATCGTGCATGCGGGCGCCACGTACGTCGACGAGGAAGTCGTGGTCGACGGGAACATCATCACGTCCCGGGTCCCAACGGACCTGCCCGCCTTCTGCAGGGCCATCATCCAGGCGCTGGGCGGCTGAGGCAGGCCCGTCCGATAAGACCACCAAAAAAGGGCCCCGGCCTGAGACGGTTGGGGCCCTTTCGTTTAGTTGCGAGATGTCCCTTCGGGTGCGAAACCTCGGCGCGGTGGCGAAACTCCCCTGGGTTGCGAAGCCCTGCCTGGGTTGCGAAAACTCCCCTGGCTTGCAAAACCTTCCGTGGGTTGCGAAGCCTCCCCTGGCTTGCGAAATCTCCTCTGGGTGGCCAAGCCCCGCCTAGGTTCGGAAGAGCACCCGCTCGTGCGTAAAGGCTCGGACCGCGAGCCCGAAAGCCAACCCGACCCAGACCATGAGCGCCCCCAGGGTGACCAGTACCTGCGGCAGGCCGGCCGTGCCCATGAGGACCTCCCGGCACACGAGCAACACGTTGAGCACGGGGATCAGGTAGGTCCACAGGGCCGCCCCGGTTTCCTCGACAAACATGAGATACATGGCAGGGAGCATCACCGCGAACATGAGGGCCGTCACGTATGCCTGCGCCTCGCGGAAAGTCTTGCTGAACACGCTCATGGCCAGCTGCACCGCGGACACAAGCCCGACGAACAGTGCCATCGTGGCGATCAGGGCTAGGAGGCCCCCGGCCGTCAGGCGCACGCTCATCATATCAGCGACCCCGATGATCCGCGGCAGCACGTACAGCAGCGACACGCCGGTGCTCGCGATGAGCAGGAGCACCGC
>DATCLD010000239.1:0-12346 GCA_036564115.1 Limnochordales bacterium | reverse complement strand
GTGCATCGGGTGCGAGTTGTGCCAGGTCGCATGCCCGGCGGCGGCCATCACGGTCATGCCGGCGGAAAACGACCCGGAGCGGCCCAACTCGCCGGGAGAGCGGTACGCGTGGAAGTACGAGATCGACATGCTGCGCTGCATCTTCTGCGGGCTGTGCGAAGAGGCATGCCCGACGGAGGCGCTCCACCTGACGCGCGAGTTTGAGCTGGCCGACTTCACCCGGGAAAGCCTTATCTACGGCCGCGACCGGCTGGTCAACCAGCACACCAGCGCCTTCAAGGTGCCGCGCAACGTGTACCCGGACTACCACGGCTGGCGGCCGCTCCACGAGCCGGAGGAAGAGCACGGGGAGTCCCTGGAGGCTGCCGGCCACGGGGCGGCTCCCGAGGCCCCGGGGGTTGACCGCACAGCGGGTGCGGAGGAGGCGAAACCGGCATGAACTTTGTCGTCATCACGGCGGCGCTGGCGCTGGTGGCGGCCATCACCGTCGTGCGGGCGCGGATCCCCGTCCACTCGGTGCTGGCCCTGGTGCTGAACCTGATTTGCCTGGCGGTGCTGTTCATCGCGCTGGAAGCGGAGTTTATGGGCCTGGTCCAGGTCATCGTCTACGCCGGTGCCGTCATGGTCATGTTCCTGTTCGTCGTGAGCCTACTCGGTGCCCGCAGGGAGGCCATCGAGCGCGAGGCGTCTCTCTTGCCCGGCCAGGAAGGCCTGGGCCTCCTGGCCAGCCTGCTGCTCCTGGCCGCTCTGCTTATGGCCGTGCTGCGGGGGTCTTATCCGGCACCTGCCGCGGTTTTCCCGGGATTTGGGACGGTCCGGGCCTTCGGGGCGGCGCTCTTCTATGACCATGTCCTGGTGCTGCAGCTGGCGGCGCTGCTCCTGATGGTGGCTGTGGTGGGCGTAGTGGTCTTGATCGCCCGCCGCGAGCAGGGGAGGTGACGGCCATGCCCGGCATGCCCATCCAAGGGTATCTGGCGCTTAGCGCAGTCCTGTTCGTCATCGGGCTGGCGGGGGTGCTCGTGCGCAGGAGCCCCCTGGTGATGCTCATGTCCATCGAGCTCATGTGGGGCGCGGCGGCCCTTCTTTTCTTGACGTTTGCCCGGCAGTGGGGCGCGATGGCAGGGCACGTGTTCTCATTCCTGATCATCGTGGTCGGAGCCGCCGAAGCCGCCATCGGCCTGGCGCTCATCGTCCTCATCTTCCGCACCCGGGACGCGGCGGATGTGGACGACGTGCGGGCGCTGCGGGGCTAGAGAAAGGGGTAGGAAAGTGGAGAACAGCTACTGGGTGCTGGCTCTCATCCCCGGGCTGCCGCTCTTGGGAGCGGCCGTCATGGCCGCCGCCCGCAGGCGGTGGGGCAAGCCGGCCCTGGCGGGCACCGCGGCGTTCATGGTGGCGCTGGCCTTTGCCGCCACCGTGGTCGCGCTCATCCGTTATCTTGGCCTTGAAGAGCACGCAGTGCTGACGCTGCCCTTGTCCGCTTGGGTCGTGGACGGCGTCGGCATCGGCCTGCTGGGCGACGCGGTTTCGCTGTGGTTTGCGCTGGTGGTCACCGGCGTCGGCCTTCTGATTCACATCTACGCGGCGGCGTACATGGCCGACGACCCCGACTACGGGCGGTTTTTCGCCGAGCTCAACTACTTCATTTTCGCCATGAGCCTGTTGGTGCTGGCCGACGGGTTTCTCGGGATGCTGGTCGGCTGGGCCAACGTGGGCCTCGCGTCCTATTTGCTCATCGGTTTCTGGAACCGGCGTCCGGCCGCGGCCGCCGCGAGCCGCAAGGCGTTCTGGGTCAACACGGTGGGCGAGGTCGGCCTGATCTTGGCCATGGCCATCCTGTGGAACGAGTTCGGCAGCCTGCGCTTTGCCGACGTCTTGCCCCGGGCGGGCCTCGCGGCGCCGGAAGCGCTGAACGCCATCGCCTTGCTGCTCTTGGTGGGGGCGGTGGCCAAGTCGGCCCAGTTGCCCTTGCACGTGTGGCTGCCCGACGCCATGCAGGGTCCGACGCCCGTCAGCGCCCTGATCCACGCCGCCACGATGGTGACCGCGGGCGTGTATCTTGCCGTGCGGGCCTTCCCGCTGTTTGAGGCGGCGCCGCTGGGGTTGCCCGCGGTGGCCCTGGTCGGTGTCGCGTCTGCCCTATTTGGCGCGGTGGTCGCGGTCGGCCAAAACGACATCAAACGGGTGCTGGCGTTTTCCACCATGAGCCAGGTCGGGTACATGATCCTGGCCGCGGGCGTCGGCGCATACAGCGCCGCCCTGTTCCACTTCATGACCCATGCCTTCTTCAAGGCGCTCCTGTTCCTGGGCGCCGGCATCGTGATCCACCACTTCCACGGGGAGCAGGACATCCGGCGCATGGGCGGGCTCGGCCGCCAGTTGCCTTTTGCGTACTGGACGTTCCTCATCGGCACGCTGGCTCTGATCGGTCTGCCGCCCTTGTCGGGCTTCTTCAGCAAGGATGAGATCGTGGTCGAGCTCCTGCTTACCGGCCATCCGTGGCTGTGGGGGCTGGCCGTGGCTGCTGCCGGGTTGACGGCCTTTTACATGACGCGCCTTTTCTGCCTGGTCTTCACCGGCTCCGCGCCGGCCAAGCAGGCGGTTAAGGGACGCGCGGCCAAGGAGGCCGCCGCGGCCAAGGAGTCCCACGACGGCCACCATGGGGCCGGCCACGGCCATGAGGCCCACGGGGTGCCGGCCTTGGAGGCGGTGCCTGTGGTGGTCCTCACGATCCTGTCGGCCCTTGGCGGGCTGTTGTGGGTGCCGGGCCTGACTAGCGTGCCCGAGCATTTCCTCGGCCGGGTGTTCTCGCAGTACGCCCACGGCGCGGCCCACGCGGCCGCTCTCGCTCCGGAGCAGGCCAAGACGTTGACCATGGCGGTGCTCTTAGGGGTGGCGGCGGTGGCCATGCTGCTGGCGGTGCGGCTGTACGGCCCGAGCCGGCAGGCGGCAGGGGCAGAGGCCTCGTGGCAGCGGGTGCTGGCCAACGGCTTCTACGTGGACGACCTGTACCGATCCGTGGTGGTTCGCCCGCTGCGGGCGCTCGCAGCTTATGTGGGCGGCGTGGTCGACCCGCAAGTGGTGGACGGTGCCGTCAACGGGGTGGCCCGGCTGGCGGGCACCTTTGGCGCAGGCCTGCGGGAGCTGCACGGCGGGTTCGTGCGCCGCTACGCCCTGGTCCTTTTGGGCGGGACGGCCGTCATCGTCCTGTACTTCGTCATGCTGTGAACCCGGGAACGGCCGGCGCAGGCCGGGCTTCGCCGGGATGGGAATGGGGGATTTGCCGTGCCCGACGTCTCCGATCTGACGCAGATTGCGCCGCTCGTCGCGCTGGCGGCGGCGGCGCTGATGGTGATCGTCGTTGACCTGGTGGTACCTGCCCGCATCAGCCGGGGGGCGGTCTTGCTCACGGCCGTAGCTGGCCTGTTGCTGGCCGGCTGGTACATGACGGACGTCTGGGGCCAGGTCGCAGCGCTGCCTGAGTTCGCGGCCGGAACGCTGACTCCCTTTGGCGGGGCGCTGGCGCTGGACGGCTTGAGCGTGGCTGCGGCCGCGCTGCTTTTGGGGGTGGCGCTGGTCGCGGTGCTCCTGAGCACGACGGAGCCGGCCCGGGACATGAGCGGGTACGTCTCCCTCATCCTGTTTGCGGCGTTGGGGATGATGGTGCTGGCGGGGACAGGCGACCTGATGGTCATGTTCGTCGCCCTGGAGCTGCTCTCGCTGAGCCTCTACGTCCTGGTGGCCTTCCGGCGCGGGCGGGCCGAGGCTAGGGAGGGCGCCTTCAAGTACTTCCTGCTCGGCTCGGTCGCAGCCGGGTTGCTCTTGTACGGGTTTGCGCTGATCTACGGGGTGACGGGCGCGACCAATTTGGCCGGCATCGCCGCCTACGCGCGGCAAGGGGCGGCAGCGCCGCTGTACCATGCGGGCTTCGCGCTGGTGCTCATCGGGTTTGCGTTCAAGCTGGCCTTGGCGCCGTTCCACACGTGGGCGCCCGACGCTTACCAGGGAGCCACGCTGCCGGTGGCGGCCTTCATGGCCGTGGGCACCAAGACGGCGGCCTTCGTGGCGCTGGCCCGTTTCCTGTGGTCGGCCGTACCGGTGGACGCCGGGCTGGCGCAATCCTACCTGGCGCCCGTCGGAGTGCTGGCCGGCATCAGCATGCTGGTGGGCAGCCTCGGGGCGCTGTTCCAGACCAACCTCAAGCGGCTCTTGGCCTACTCAGGCATCGCCCACGCAGGGTACCTGTTTTTGCCCATGATGTCCCTCACACCTGAGGGGCTGGGCCAGGCGCTGTTCTACCTCTTTGCCTACCTGTGCATGGCGGGCGGGGCCTTCGCGGCCATCACGGCGCGGGCGGCGGAGGCCGACGCCGCCCGTGCCGCGGCGCCAGGGGCCGACATCGAAGACTTGTCCAGCTGGCGAGGCTTGTACCAAAGCCGGCCTGGCCTGGCCTTGCTGATGGCGCTGTTCTTCCTTGCCATGGCGGGCATGCCGCCGACCGCAGGTTTCACCGGTAAGCTCTTGCTCATCGGCGGCGGCCTGGCCGCGGGCGCCGGCTGGCTGCTGGCCGCCATGGTGGCCAGCACGGGCATCTCCGCCTACGTCTACCTGCGGGTCGTCGCGACCTTGTTCCGGAACCATGAGGCCGCACCGGCCGCCGCGGCCGCAGAGCCCCTCCCCGCGGGCGCCGCCGGGATCGTGCCGTCGCCGGCGGCCGCGCCCTTCGCCATCGCCTGGGAGCGGGTGGCGGTCGGGATTGTCCTTGTTGGGCTGGCCGCGGGGCTGATCGTGCTCGGCCTGTTCCCGAGCCTGCTCTTGCCGGGCTTGGAGGGGCTTTTGCCTGTGCGATGAGCGGGTCGGCTTTCCGGCTCATCCGGGTGGGTGAGGACGCCCCTGCGGAGCTGTTGGACTTAAGCCCTGTCCTGACCGAAGCCGCGGCGGTGTCGGTGGGGCAGGGGACAGCCCCCCCGACCGTCGTCATCCGCCGGCAGCGCCCGTATGCGCTGCTGGGCCCCAGGGACCGGCGCCTGCCGCAGCTGGATGCGGGTATCGCAGTCCTCCAGGCTGCGGGCCTGCCGGTCTTTGAGCGCATCGGCGGCGGCAGCGCCGTCATCTTGGACGAAGGCTGCGTCAGCTTCGGCGTGGCCTGCCCCTGCCACGACTTCACCCTGATACAGCGGAACTTCGTACAACTCACCGAAGGGGTGCGGCGCGGCCTCAAGCACTTGGGCCTGGACGCCAGGTTTGGCGAGGCGCCGGGATCCTTTTGCCCGGGCCCCTTTGACCTCGTCGTGGACAGGCGGAAGGTGGCCGGCGTGGCCCAGGCCATGCGCGGCGGCTTTGCCCTTGTCTCCGGCATGGTGCTGGTGTCCCAGGATCCCGTTCGCGTGACTGGCCTCCTCAACCGCTTCTATGCCGCCGCCGGGGGAGCCCCCAACCTTGTCCCCGACTACGTGGCACCCCTCACCCGGCTGTTGGGGCGCGACGTGCCCATCGCCGAGGTGGAGGACGCCCTGGTGCGGGGCTTTGCCGAGGTGTACACCCTCTCGCCTGCTTCCCTCACCGTGGAAGAGCGCCAGCGGGCCTCAGAGCTTCTCCGCATCCGCCGTCTCGGTTAAGCCTCGTTGCGGCAGGAGCCTTCCAGACTTGTGCCGAAGGAAGTTACTCGGAATCCAGATTTGGGCAAGAGGAGGGAGCCGAGTGCGAAACAAGGCAACGATCTGGCTAGTCGTAGTATTGGGCGTGTTGCTCGTGGCCGCGGCGGCCGTGCACGCCCAGCAGCGGACGGTGACGGTCATGGGCACCTGGGGCGGCCAGGAGCTGGAGGCGTTCCGCAAGGTGCTCGAGCCCTTTGAGGCCGCTACCGGCATCCGCGTCGACTTCACCGGCACCCGCGACCTGGTGGCGGTGCTGACGACCCGGGTGCAGGCCGGCAATCCGCCCGACATCGCCCTGCTGCCGAATCCCGGTTTCGTCAGCGAAATGGCGCGGGACGGGCACTTGGTGCCTCTTGACAACGTGCTGGACATGAACCAGCTGCGGCAGGACTACGCCCAGACGTGGCTGGACCTGGGCAGCTACAACGGCCGGCTTTACGCGATCTTCCTGTCGGCGGACCTGAAGAGCCTCGTCTGGTATAACCCGAAGGAATTCGCCGCCCGGGGCTATGAGATCCCGACCACGTGGGATGAGCTCATGGCTTTGACGCGGCGCATCGCGGCCGAAGGCGGCAAGCCGTGGGCCATCGGGCTTGAAAGCGGCGCCGCCAGCGGCTGGCCGGGCACCGACTGGATCGAGGACATCCTGCTGCGCATCGCCGGTCCGGAAGTCTACGACCAGTGGGTCAGGCACGAGATCCCGTGGACGCACCCGGCGGTCAAGCGCGCGTTTGAGATCTTCGGCGAGATCGTCCGCAACAACGACTTCGTGTACGGCGGCACCACCTACGCCCTGGCGACCAACTTCGGCGACGCGCCGCGGGAGCTGTTTACGAACCCGCCCAACGCGTTCTTGCATCGCCAGGCGACCTTCATCCAGAGCTTCATCCTGCAGCATTACCCGGATCTGGTGCCCGGGGAGGACTTCGCCTTCTTCGCCCTGCCGCCCATTGACCCGCAGTTCGGCACGCCTGCCATGGGCGCCGGCGACATCGTGGGCATGATGCGGGACACCCCCGAGGCCCGGGCGCTCATGCGCTACCTGGCGTCGCCGGGCGCACAACAGATCTGGGTTTCGGAGCTCGGGAAGCTGTCGGCCAACCAGCGGGTGAACCCCAACGCCTACCCGGACGCCCTGACCCGCGCCGCGGCCGAGATCCTGGTCAACGCGGACGTGTTCCGCTTTGACGGGTCGGACCTCATGCCGGCGGCGGTGGGCTCCGGCGCCTTCTGGGAAGGCATCCTCATGTACGTCGGCGGCGAGGATCTTGACAGCGTCCTTGAGTACATCGAGTCCGTCGCCCAGGATGCCTACGGCAAGTGAGCCGCCTGGGGGCCGCAGAGGCCCTGGGGGCCGCGAGCGGATCAGCAAGCTGAGCACCTGACGAACGGGGCCGGGAACCTGCTGCCAAAGCGGGTTCCCGGCCTTTTCACGAGGGAAGGAGGATCGGCATGCGGGGGGAGAAGACTTGGGCAGCGTTGTTTGTCGGGCCGGCCGTTGTGCTCGTCAGCTTCTATCTTGTGCTGCCCACCCTGCATACCGTCTACCTGAGCTTCTTTGACCGCAACTCCCAGAACTTCGTTGGCCTCGAAAACTATCGCTACATGTTCACCAATGCCGCGGTGCAGACGGCTTTCCGCAACAACCTGCTGTGGCTGGTGGTGTTTACCGCGGGCACCGTCCTCCTGGGGCTTTTGCTCGCGGTGCTGTTGGACCGGGTGCGGTATGAGGCTGTCGCCAAGTCCATCATCTTCCTGCCGATGGCGATCTCCTTCGCCGGGGCCGGCGTCATCTGGCGGTTCGTGTACGCCTTTCGGCCCGAAGGCGCCCCGCAGATCGGCCTTTTGAACCAGATCGTCGTGTGGCTCGGCGGGACGCCCCGGGCGTGGCTCATCGAGCAGCCGTGGGTCAACAACCTGGCCTTGATCGTCGCGGGAATCTGGATCTGGACCGGTTTTTGCCTCGTCATCCTTTCCGCAGCCTACAAGGGGATTCCCCGGGATATGCTGGAAGCCGCCCGGGTCGACGGGGCCAATGAACTGCAGGTCTTCCGCCACATCAGCCTGCCGCAGCTGTACCCGACCCTGGCCGTCATCACCACGACCATGATCATTAACGTGATGAAGATTTTTGACATCGTCTACGTGATGACCAACGGCCAGTTCGGCACGGAAGTGCTGGCCAACCGGATGTACAAGGAGATGTTCCAGTTCCGGCACTTCGGGCGGGCCAGCGCCGTCGCGGTGGTGCTGTTGGCCGTGGCCACCGTCGTCATGGTGATCAATATTCGCCGCTTCCGGGAGGAGGAGGGGCGATGAGACGGATCACGCCGGGGGCCGTAGCATCCCGGGCCCTGCTGCACATGATTATCGTCCTGCTGTGCCTCGTGTGGCTGCTGCCGACGCTGGGGCTGTTTGTGAGCTCGTTCCGTCCTGCGCCGGCCGTCTCAAGCTCGGGATGGTGGACCGTCCTGGCCACCCCGTTTGACTGGACCCAGTACACCCTGGACAACTACCGCCACGTGCTGTTCCAGGACGGGATGGCGCGGGCGTTCCTCAACAGCCTGATCATCACCGTGCCGAGCACTGTACTGCCCGTGCTCATCGCGGCGCTGGCCGCTTTCGCTTTTGCGTGGTTACGGTTTCCTGGGCGCGAGGCGCTGCTGCTGGTGGTCGTGGGGCTGCTGGTCGTCCCGCTGCAGACCACCTTCATCCCCATCCTGCGCCTTTACAGCCAATGGGGGGCGGCAGGCACTTTCGCCGGACTTTGGCTTGCCCACACGGGCTACGGGCTTCCCTTTGCCATCTATCTCTTGCGCAACTTCTTCGCGGCACTGCCGCGGGATCTGTTTGAGTCGGCGTACATCGACGGGGCGTCCCCTTGGACGGCCTTTTGGCGGCTGGCGCTGCCGATGTCGACGCCCGCTTTGGCGTCGCTGGTCATCTTCCAGTTTCTGTGGGTGTGGAATGACCTGCTGGTGGCCTTGATCTACGTCGGGGGTACCCAGGAGGTGGCGCCCTTGACGGTGCGCCTGAGCACGCTCGTGGGATCGTACGGGCAAGAGTGGCACGTGTTGACCGCAGCGGCCTTTGTGACCATGATCGTGCCGCTGATCGTGTTCTTCGCCCTGCAGCGCTACTTCGTCCGCGGCATCCTGGCCGGGGCGGTGAAGGGGTAAGCGGCGGTCCGCCAGCGCCAGAGGCAGCGCGTCTTTCGCCCATCGGGCCAACCCCTGCTGGAGGGAACGGGCCTCCGGCCGCCGAACTACCAAAAATATCCTACCGTAGGGGAGTCTGGATATGGCCATGTGGCGGGAAGCGGCCCTGGAGTACCATCGACGGGGCCGCCCGGGCAAAATCGAGATAAAGATCACGAAGCCGACGAGCACCCAACGGGACTTATCGCTGGCGTATTCGCCCGGCGTGGCGGAGCCGGTGCGGGCCATCCACGCCGACCCCCACGACGCGTTTCAATACACGGCCAAAGGCAATCTGGTTGCCGTCATCTCCAACGGCACCGCGGTGCTGGGTTTGGGCAACGTCGGGGCGCTGGCGGCCAAGCCGGTCATGGAAGGCAAGGGCGTGCTCTTTAAGCGCTTTGCCGACATCGACGTGTTTGACCTGGAGATCGATTGCACAGACCCCGACGAGTTTGTGCGCATCGTGAAATCCCTCGAACCCACGTTTGGCGGGATCAACCTGGAGGACATCAAGGCCCCCGAGTGCTTCGTGATTGAAGAGCGCCTCCGGGAGGTCATGGAGATCCCTGTGTTTCACGACGACCAGCACGGCACGGCCATCATCGCCGGCGCCGCGCTGATCAACGCGCTGAAGCTGGTGGGCAAAGACATCGGCTCGGTCAAAGTCGTCATCAACGGGGCCGGGGCGTCGGGCATCGCCTGCGCGAAGTTCTTTGTGGAGCTGGGCGTGAAACGGGAGAACTTGTGGCTGTGCGACAGCAACGGCGTCGTGCGGGTCGGGCGCGAGAAGGGCATGAACCCGTACAAGGCAGCCTTTGCCCAAGAGACCGACTTGACCACCCTTGAGGAAGTTATGGTGGGCGCCGACGTCTTCGTCGGGCTGTCGGTGGCCGGTGCGGTGACGCCTGAGATGCTCAAATCCATGGCTGACCGGCCCATCGTCTTTGCCCTGGCGAACCCGGATCCCGAGATCCCTTATGACGAAGCCAAGGCGGCGCGGCCCGACGCGATCGTGGCTACCGGCCGCTCCGACTACCCGAACCAGGTTAACAACGTCCTGGGCTTTCCGTTCATCTTCCGGGGCGCCTTGGACGTGCGGGCCCGTACCATCAACGAGGCCATGAAGGTCGCCGCGGCCAGGGCCCTGGCGGAGCTGGCGCGCCAGCCGGTGCCCGACGTGGTGCTGCGGGCGTACGGTCTCGAGCAGCTGCGCTTCGGCCCCGACTACATCATTCCCAAGCCCTTGGACCCGCGTGTGCTGCTGTGGGTGGCGCCGGCGGTCGCCAGGGCGGCCATGGAAACCGAGGTCGCCCGGATCCAGCTGGACTTGGACGAATACGTGGAGCGGCTGGAAGCGCGCTTCGGCAAAGGCCGGGAGATCCGGCGGATCATCCTGCACAAGGCCGCGACGGACCCCAAGCGGGTCGTGTTCGCCGAAGGGGAGCGGGCCCGGATCATCCGGGCGGCGGCCATCGTCCAGCAGGAAGGCATCGGGCGGCCGATCCTGGTGGGCCGGCCCGAAGTGATCCGGGCAAAGGCCCAGGAGCTGGGTGTACCGGTGGAGCTGGACGTCGTCGAGCCGTCCAAGCACCCGCGGCTGGAAGAGTACATCCAGCACTACTACCAACTGCGCCAGCGCCGCGGGATTACGCTCGAGGAAGCCCGGCAGCGGCTGCAGGACCCCATCTATTTCGGCTGCTTGATGGTCAAGATGGGCGACGCGGACGCCTTTGTCGCGGGGTTGGGCTACCATTATCCGGACGTCATCCGCCCTGCCCTCGAGGTGTTCCGCACCCGGCCCGGCGTGTCCCGGGTGGCGGGGATGTACATCATGACCATCCAGGACCAGGTGTACTTCTTTACCGACGCCACCGTCAACATTGAGCCGACCGCGGAAGAGCTGGCCGAGATCGCGATTATGGCCGCTGACCGCGTGCGGCAGCTGGGCATCGAGCCCCGGATCGCGATGCTCTCCTTCTCCAACTTCGGCTCCACGCGTCACCCGTTGGCGGAGAAGGTCCGCCGCGCCACCGAGCTGGTCAAGGCCCAGCGCCCGGACCTGATGGTGGACGGGGAGATGCAGGCGGACACTGCGGTGGTGCCCGAGATCCTGGAGCGGGACTACCCCTTCTCGGACCTCAAGGGCGGCGCGAACGTGCTGGTGTTCCCGGACCTGGAAGCCGCCAACATCGCCTACAAGCTCCTGCAGCGTTTGGGCGGCGCCGAGGCCATGGGGCCCATCCTCATGGGGCTCAACGGCCCGGTGCACGTGCTGCAGCGGGGCGACGACGTGGACGCCATCGTCAACATCGCGGCGGTGGCCGTGATGGACGCGCAGGAATTGGGCCGGCGTTAGGCCGGCGGGAGGGACAAGCTGCGCAGCAGCCGGCCCAGCAGCGCCTCGTTGGCCCGCGCGGCCGCGAGCTGCTCGGGGCCGGTAGGGAAGGCGGCGGGGTCATCGGCCAGCGTCGTGGGGAGTGCCCGGGGGCTTGCCTTGGCCCAGCGCTCGAGCCAAGGCCCGGGCACGGCATCCGGGACGGGCCGGCCGGATACCTCAGCCCACAGGCTCGTCCATGCCCGGGGAACGACCCGCAGCAGGTCGTACCCGCCGCCGCCCAGGACGATCCAGCGCCCCTCGCACAGCTCGTGGGCGAGGTTATGGAGGATGGCCGCCGCCCGGGTCAGGGCTCGCAGCGAGACGGAGAGATGCGTGAGCGGGTCCCAGCGGTGGGCGTCGCAGCCGTGCTGGGTGACCAGTACATCGGGACGGAACGCCCGCAGTGCGGGCGGCACGACCGCCTCGAAACACTGCAGCCACGAGTCATCGCCGGTGCCCGGTGCGAGGGGGATGTTGATGGCGGTGCCCCAGCCCGGGCCGCTGCCCCGCTCGTGCTCGTGGCCGGTGCCGGGAAAGAGATGGTACCCCGACTCATGGATCGAAACCGTCAGGACGTCAGGATCCTCGTAGAAGATCCACTGCACACCGTCGCCGTGGTGCGCGTCGATGTCCACGTAGGCGACCCGCGCACCGGTCTTGCGGATATGGGCGATGGCGACGGCGGGGTCATTGTAGATGCAAAAGCCGGCGGCCCGGTCCGCCAACGCATGGTGCAAGCCGCCGCCCAAGTGCACCGCGTGGTGGACGGTGCCCGACATCACCAGCTCCGCAGCCCGCAGCGCGCCGCCCGCGACCAGGGCCGCCGCATCGTGCATCCCGGGGAAAAGCGGGTTGTCGCCGGTACCCAGGCCAAAGGCCAGCGCTTCCCGCTGCTCACTGGGGCTTAGGATGGCCTGTGGGGCGCTGAAGCGCTGGACCGCGGCGATGTAGCGGCGGTCGTGCACCAACGCTAGGTCATCCGCGCTCGCGGGCCCGAAGGATACGATGTCGGACGGCTGCAAAAGGCCCGTCGTGCGCAGGAGGTCCAACGTGGCCACGAGGCGCATCGGGTTCAGGGGGTGCGCCTCGCTAAAGCGGTAGGAAACGAGCCC
>DATCLD010000238.1:0-4959 GCA_036564115.1 Limnochordales bacterium | reverse complement strand
CGCGGGTGATGTAGTCCCGCAGCGGCTCAAACTCGGCGGGCTGGGCCGCGAGCGCGTGCTTGCCCGGTTTCACGTAGACGACCGGATGCGTGCCCTCCAGCACCACCCCGCCGGGCAGGCCCAGGCGCAGATCGTGCCAGCGGCCATGCCAGCTGGCCTCCACCCGGACGGGACGCCCGCCGGCATCCACGTACACCCACACGTGCTCAAGCTCATACAGGTGCTCGATATCCCAGTCCCACCACAGGGCGTACTCGATGGCGAAAGCCGCCTGGACGCCGCCCTGGTCCAGCCGGATGTCCCGCGGGAACGACGGTGATGGGCCGGGCGCGCGAAACACCCGGTAGCCCGCGACCTCGGGCGCGAAGGGCTCGTGGTCGTCCATGAGCAGGATAGGCGCATAGCGGGCCGCCAGTTGCAGGTCCTCGGGATTTTGCTCCGGCTCGGGCCACGGCGGCAGCTCGTGAATGGCAGGCCCTCTCAACGTTCGGTTCCTCCTTGTGCACCGGCTTATGCACCGGCTGCCTGTGCCCGTTGGGCGCTGGCCGATACCGGCAGCCGCGCCTCCGTGCGGGCGTCAAACACGTGCATCCGGTCGATGTCCCACTCCAGCCACACCCGGTCCCCGGTGCGGATCGGCGTGCCGCCGGGAACGAGCACCCGGATCGCCTGCTGGCCTACCCGTACGTCGACCAGCGTGTCGCGGCCCAGGGGCTCCAGCATATAGACCTCGCCAGCGGGCATCCCGTCCACGGGCTGCGAGCTCAACCGCAAGTCCTCCGGCCGGACACCCAGCACCACCTGGCTGCTGGTCGCCTTCTCCATGCCGGCGCCGGCCTCAGGCGGCAACGCGACCGAGAAGTCCCCGTTGGCCAGCTTCGGTGTGCCGCCGTCCACCCGGAATTCCATGGAAACCAGATTCATGGGCGGATCGCCGATAAAGGAGGCGACGAACAGGTTGGCCGGCCGGTTGTACAGCTCCATCGGCGTGCTCAGCTGCTCGATAACGCCGGCGCGCATGACAGCCACCCTGTCGGCCATCGTCATGGCCTCGATCTGGTCGTGGGTGACGAGGATCGTGGTGATCCCCAATTGCCGCTGGAGCCGCTTGATCTCCGTGCGGGTTTCAATGCGCAGGCGGGCGTCCAAGTTGCTCAACGGCTCGTCCAAAAGCAACAGCTCAGGCTCTTTGACCAGCGCCCGGCACAACGCCACCCGCTGCTGCTGGCCGCCGGACAGCTGCGACGGCTTGCGCTGGAGGTATTCCTCGATCTGCGCGATGCGGGCCACTTCCCGCACCCGCCGGTCGATCTCCTCCTTGGGCGTCTTGCGCAATCGCAGCGGAAACGCGATGTTGTCGTAGACGGTCATGTGCGGGTACAACGCGTAGCTCTGGAAAACCAGCCCCACCCCTCGCCCTTTGGGCGGCACATCGTTGACCCGCTCGTCGTCGAAGAAGATGTCGCCCGAGGTGGGCCGGTAAATGCCGGCCAGCATGAGGAGAATGGTCGTCTTGCCGCAGCCGCTTGGGCCGAGCAGCGCCAGCAGCTCCCCGTCGTTGATTTCCAGATCGACGCCCTTGACGGCCGTCACGTTGCCGAAGCTTTTCGTCAGGCGCTCCAACCGGATGCGGGCCACGGTCAGCTGCCCCCTTTCGTGCCGCCGATGGTGACTTTCATCAAGTACTTCTGGGTAAAGATGAAGAACAGCAGCACCGGCGCGATGTAAAACAGCGCCGTCGCCGACAACAGGCCATAGTCCAGGAACCGGTAGTCCCCGACGATGGCGTTGATGTAGCTGGCCAGGGTCCAGGCGTTCTTGTCCTGGATGAACGTGATCACGTAAATGTACTCCGACCAGCCGTAGATGAACGAGAAGATGGAGATGGACGCGATCCCTGGCATCACCTGCGGCAGCATGACCTTGTACCAGGTCTGGATGCGGCTCGCCCCGTCCACCAGCGCCGACATCTCCACATCCCATGAGATGCCGTCATAGAAACCTTTCATCACCCAGATCCCCAAGGGCAGCATGAGCGCCGCTTTCACCAGGAACACGCCTGGGATGCTGTTAAGCAGTCCCAGGAACCGCAAGACGTAGTACGTGGCGATCAGGAGCGTAATCCCGGGAAACGCGTGCAGCACCAGGGTCAGGGCGAGAAACGCGCTGCGGCCGCGGAAGTTCATCCGGGAGAGCACATACCCGGTCGGCGTGGCCACCGCCACCACCGTAACCGTCATGCCGATGGCCAGCAACACGGTGTTCCAGGTGGTGCGCCAGAGATCGGGGTAGTAGGGCGACGGCGGCTGGAACAAAAACCGCCAGTGCTTCGTGGTGAAACCGCTTGGCCACACACCGTACGCGAGCTCGGTGCTGAAGGAGTTCAAAACCAGCCACCCGTAGCCGATGATGAGCGGCAGCGACACCAGGATGAGAAACGCGTAAATGACCACAGAAAGCAGCCGCTGTTGCCGCCGCTCCCGGCGGGCGGTTTCCCGGAGCGCGTTTGGGCGAGAGACCTGCGCCTGCACCTGGGCCATGCTACATCACCTCGATCTTGGGCTCCGCCATCATCTCGCGGAAGCGGAACACCCGCCAGTACACGATGGACGCGATCGTGCCGATGAGCACCAGCACAATCGACAGCGCCGCGCCGTAGCCAAACTCGTAGTTGGCGAAATACCCGCCAAAGGCCAGGTTGTAGGCGTAAAGCGACCACACGGTGGTGGCGAAGTACGGCCCGCCTCCGGTAATGATGAGGATGTACTCGTAAGACGTCAGCAGCGACAGCGTCTGGTACGCGGTCACAAAAAGCAGCGGCCAGCGGATAAGGGGCAGGGTGATGTAGCGCACCTGCTGCGGCCAGGTGGCGCCGTCCGCCAAGGCCGCCCACGTGTAGTCGCGCGGGATGGACTTGATGGCGGAGTAGAAGATGACCATGCCGAAGGACGCCCCGATGATGCCGTTGGTAATGACCACGACGGCCATCGGGTAGTCGGTCACCCAGTTGACGGGCCGGCTCCCGGCCAGAGCCAAGAGGCTGTTGAGCAACCCGGACCGGGTCGGGTCCAAAATCCACATCCAGATGATTCCGTAGACGATGGGCGGCGTAAAGCGCGGGAGGAGCCACAGCGCCTGAAAAACCCGCCCCACCCGGTCCGGCACGTATGCCGTCACCAGGGCCAGGAGCACGGCCATGCCGACATTGAAGCAGGCCAGCGTGAAAAAGGTGTAGACGATGGTGTTCTGCAGGATGCGCGGCAGGAGGAAGTCCTCAAACATCCGCGCGAAGGTGGCAAACCCGACAAAGTTCCAGCGCAGCCGGAAGTCCATGTCGGTAAAACTCATGGCCGCCGTCATCACCGCGGGGACCACGTAAAAGACCACCGTGACGATGAGGGCGGGCAGGAACAAGGCAAAGATGGCCAGTTTCTGTCCCCGGGACACAGCCGGTTCCCTCCTCCGGCGGGTTCCGGCCTTGGGGCCGTCGGCCCCGAGGCCGGGGAGCGCAAGACGGGTGCGGGGAGCCTGCAAAACAGGCTCCCCGCTTACGTTTCCTGCGGTGCTTACCTGACGATCAGATCGTCGCCCAGCTGGCTGCGGAGACGGCGCTCCAGTTCCTGCAGAGCCTGCTCGGGCCGGAGCATGCCGGCTTCCACCGCGCCGATGGCCTCATACAGGGCCGTGTTGTAGAAGCCCGAGGCCGGGTGCGAGGGCAGGAAGATCTGGTCGGGCACGAGCGTCGCCGCCGCGGCCAGATAGGTGCTCGCCGCGAAGTCCGGGAAGGCCGTCTGGGACCGGCGGATGGCCAGCTTGGCACCCTGCCGCGCGTGGTTGGTGTTGAGATCCACGTCGGAGGCGATGGTGATCAGCAGCGCGGCCAGGTCCTTATGCCGCGACGCGGCGGTAATCATGTAGGCCTGCGGCTGGCCCAGCTGGTTGGGACGGCCGTTGTCGGCGCCCTTGGGGATGAGTGTGAAGACGAACTTATCCCACAGGTAGTCCTCGGCCACACCCAGGTCCCGCTGCCACTCGGCCCAGAACCACATGCCGCCGGTGAGCTGCACGCCCGCGGTGCCGTCCACCACGATGCTGCGGTGCACCGTCGGCCACGCCCAGGACGTCATGCCGTTGGGCGTCAGCCGCTCCTGGGTGAGCGTGCGGAAGAAGTTGAGGGTCTGCAGAACCGCCTGCCGGTCCAGCACCAGCTTGCCGGTGGCCGGATCGACGTACTCGCCGCCAAAGGCCACGATGAACTGGAAGAAATCAGGGCCCGCGGTCGGCCGGTGCAGGATGGGCCACTCGACGAGGCCAGCGTCCCGCATCTTCTTGCCGACCTCCACGAGGTCCTGGAGGGTGAACTCGCCCTCGCGGACGCGCCGCGGCAGGTCGGCGATCTCCGCGTCGCTCCAGCCGATGGCCTTCAGGTAGTCCTTGCGGTAGAAGACCATGCGGACCTCGATGTCCTGCGGCACACCGTAACGCTTGCCGTCATAGGTCACGGCCTCCCACAGGTGCGGGAAGAAATCCTCGTACGTTCCGTCCCAGTAGCGCTCGATGTACTCGTCCAACGGGACGATCCAGCCCGCGCTGGCCCAGTTGGCGATGTCCAGGTGGCTCGAGTTGATGATGTCAGGGATGGCGTTGGGGTCGCCGCTCTCGAAGGCCAAGATGGCGCGGCGGCGATACGAATCCCACGTGTCGGTCCAGAAGTCGGCTTCGACCTCAACCCGCACGTTGGCGCCGGCAGCTTCGAGGTACTTGTTGAGCCGCTCGGCGGCCAGCTTCAGGTTCTCAGCGCGGTAGAAAGCCGGGGTGTCCGGGCCGACGGTCCACGCCCGCAGCTTGACGACTTCCTGGGCATAGGCGGCCATCCCGGCGCCAAACAGCATAAACACGGCAAGAGCAATCGTCAAAATCCTTGCAGACCACTTCGGGGCTCGCACTGTCAATGTACCC
>DATCLD010000237.1:0-7706 GCA_036564115.1 Limnochordales bacterium | reverse complement strand
CCGCGCGCAGCCGTCGCTCCCTACCTCTATAACTACAACGGCTTGGCCGCCGCCCGGCACCTGGCGCGGGTGGCCGCCGGGCTGGACTCCATGCTGATCGGCGAAGCCCAGATCCTCGGTCAAGTGCGCACGGCGCTGCAGTTGGCGCAACAGGCCGGGACGGCCGGGCCACATGTGACGCGGCTGTTTGAGGCGGCGCTCAGGGCCGGCAAGCGGGCTCGGGCGGAAACGGCCATCGGCGAGGGTGCCGCCTCCGTCAGTCACGCGGCCGTGAAGCTGGCTTACCGCATTGCGCCGTCCCTGGCTGACAAGGAAATCTTGTTAATCGGTGCGGGCAAAGTGGCGGAGTTGGTCGCCCGCCACCTATCCCGCAAGGGACATGCCCGGGTCCGGGTGGCCAACCGCACCGAGGCCCGCGCGCGCCAGTTGGCCGAAGCTTACGGCTGGTCCAGCTTGCCGTTGGAGCAACTGGCGGCGGGCCTTGCGGCCGCGGACATCGTGATCAGCTCCACAGGGGCCCCCGAACCGCTTATCGATGTGGACATGGTGCGGGCAGCGCTGGATCGCCGGCGGGGCCGGATGTTGTACTTCATCGACCTGGCCGTGCCCCGGGACGTGGACCCGGCGGTACAGGGGCTCGCAGGCGCCGTCGTGTACAACATCGACGACCTCTACGGCGTCGTCGACACCACCGTCAGCCAGCGGCGGGAGCAAATGAACGCGGCCGAGGCCATCGTCGAGGAGGAAATCCGGGAGTTTTGGACCTGGTACAGCCAGCGGGCGGTGGCTCCCGTCATCGCGATGCTGCGGCAACGGGCTGAAGCCATCCGCGCGCAGGAATTGGACAAGGCGCTGCGCCGGTTGGAGCATTTGTCGGAAGCCGACAAGGAGCGGATCCGCGCTTTGAGCGCGGCCATCGTCAACAAGCTGTTGCATGAGCCGACGGTCCGTCTCAAGGAGCAGGCCCGCTCTCCGGAGGGCCACCGGTTCGCAGCGGCGGCCGCGCAGCTGTTTGGCGTCGAGCACGAGCTCAAGCCGCCGGCCAACCTGCGTTTCGGTTAGACCGTTGTTTGGGCCAAGGCCGTTAGGGCGAGCGCCGTTAGGGCCAGCGTCGTTTGGGCCATGGCCCCGTGAGGAGAGGAGTGGCGTCCGGTGCAGCCGCGGGAATTGGTCGTGGGGACGCGCCCCAGCGCCCTCGCCGTGTGGCAGGCCCGCTGGGTCGTGGAACAGCTGGAGGCGGCAGCACAGTGGCACGGGCTGCCGTTGCGGTTTAAACTGAAGGAGATTCGCACCGAAGGCGATCTTGACCATACGACCCCGCTGGCGGCCTTTGGCCAGCGGGGCGTCTTTGTGCGCGCCGTGGAGCAGGCCTTGCTGCGGGGAGAGGCGGATGTGGCCGTCCACAGCCTCAAGGATTTGCCGGGAGAGCAGCCGCCGGAACTGGTGCTGGCCGCCTTCCCCGTGCGGGATGATCCGCGCGACGCCGCGGTCCTGGCCCGGCCACCCGTTGCCACCGCGTCCCCGGCTCCCCTGGGATACTTGCCGCAGGGCGCCCGGTTGGGGACGGGTTCGCCCCGGCGCATCGCGCACTTGCGCCACTGGCGGCCGGATCTCGAGTTCGTCCCAATCCGCGGCAACGTCGACACCCGCCTGCGCAAGCTGGAACAGATGGGGTTGGACGCGGTCGTCCTGGCGGCGGCCGGCCTGCGCCGCCTGGGCCTATGGGACGAGCGGATGCAGGCGCTGGACCCGTCCGTATGCCTGCCGGCGCCGGGGCAGGGCGCGCTGGCGGTGGAAGTGCGGGCAGACGACGAGGTGGCCCGCCGGGCCGTGCAGCTCATCGATGACATCTCTGTGCGCGTGGCGGTGACGGCCGAGCGGGAGCTGCTCGCGCGCCTCGGCGGCGGCTGCCACGTGCCCATCGGTGCCCTGGCCATGTGGACCGGCGGCGGTGGGGAGAGGCGGCTCCGCCTCATGGCGTCCGTGGCCGATCCCGCGGGCAGCCGGCTGCTTGTGGCCGAGGAGTGCCGGACCTTGGCTGAGGCGGCGCTGACCGCAGGGGAAGCGGCGGTCGCCGCGGCCGAAGCGGCCGCGCGGGCGCTGGCCCACGAGACGGCGGCGGCGCTCTTGGCCCAGGGGGCCGGGGAGCTCTTGGGCGCGCCGGGTGCGTAGCCGCCGTCAGGTATGATTTCGGGCGCTGGGGCATAGGAACCACCCCGGGAGGGATCGGGGTGGCCCGGCGGCGCGGTCGGGACAGGATCGGGCGGGAGCTGGCGGGGGCCTTCGCCTTGGGGTTTGCCGTGGCGTCGGCCGTCTTGGCCGTGATGGCCGCCCTGCATGGGGGACCGCTTAGTCCCGGCTGGGTGTTCCAGGCAGGGAGCTTGCCGGCTGCGAGCATGCCGCCCGCACACCCGCCGGCCCTGAGCGGCGCTCGACCCGAGCGGATTGTGTTTCAGATGAAAGACCCTTCCGGCGACGACCACGGGCCGGGCGGCTACGTGTACCCCACCCATGCCACCTTCGTGCCGGGCCTGTTCGACTTGACCGCCTTCACTGTCGGGACCGGCGGCGGCCAGGTGTACTTCGACCTTACCTTCCGGGCAGTGAACAATCCCTGGGATGCCCCGGAAGGCTTCTACCACCAACTTATTGACATCTACATCGACACGGCGCCTGGGGGAGGGCGCACCGAGCCTGTACGGCCCGGTCCCCGCGTCCGGTTCGACCCGGCCCACGCTTGGGACGTGCGGGTGCGGGCGGCGCCCTTTGGAGGAACACGCCTGCACCGGGCGGGTGATGCCCCGGACGCACCGGGCCTGGCGCGGGGCCTCGCGGCGCAGGTACTGGAGGACGGGCGCACCATCCGCGTTGCCGTGCCGGCGGCGGCCATCGGCATGCCGCGACGCTCTTGGCGCTATTACGTCCTGGTGGGCGGGTTTGATGCCTTCGGCGACGACGGCTACCGCGCCGTCGGCCCGGAACCGACGGAATGGCGCTTCGGCGGCGGAGATCCGGCCAACGCCGGTCCCCAGGTCATCGACATTTTGGCACCGCGCTGGTGGCGCAGCCAGGCGCGGCAGCTCCGTTCCTTCGCCGTCACCGGGGACGACTCCGCCTCGCGTGGGGTGAGGGACGACTCCGCCTCCCGTGGGGTCAGTGACGCCCCCGCGTCCCGTTGGTTGATGACGTACGCCCTCTTGCACCCTGTCGGTCCAGGCGGGCAGCCGTGGCTGTGGATCGCTGTCGCGCTGCCTGCGGCGGGGCTCGCCGGGTGGTGGGGCCTCTACGGCCGGAGGCGGCAGCGCCGCTCATGAAAGGCGTCGCCCATGGCACCCTATGCCCGGGACGCTCGCTTGGAGGGGGCGCATGGGCTTGTGGGAGCGACTGCAAATCCGTTGGCGGCCCGTGCGGCCGCCCGACCCCAGCTTTACCCCTGAGTGGCTGCTCACCAACGGGCTGGGGGGCTTCGCCTGCGGGACGGTGGCGGGTCTTGCCTCCCGGCGCTACCACGGCTGGCTTGTGGCTGCTCTGGCGCCGCCGGTGGACAGGCGGCTGTTGTGGGCGGGCACGGAGGAATGGCTGCATTGTACGGGCTGGCGCTGTCCCTTGTCGACCCACGACTACGGGAGCGTTCTCCACCCGGACGGCTGGCGGCGGCTGTCCGCCTGGCAGCTGTACCCGTTTCCCGCATGGCTGTTTTGGGCGAACGGGGTCTTGTTGGAGAGGACCATCTTCATGGTCCAAGGCCAAAATACCACGGTAGCCCGCTGGCGCCTGCTCGAGGGTCCGCCCGTGGAGCTCGAGCTGCTGCCGCTCATCAACTGCCGCGACTACCACCATACCGTGCGGGCCAACGGCTGGGACTTCCGGCAGGACGCGGCCCCGCACGGGACGGCGATCGTGGCTTACGACGCGGCGCCCGCGCTCGTCCTGGCAGGCGGGGGAGAGGTGCGCTACACGCCGGGCGGCGGCTGGTACTATGACTTCCACTATGCCCTCGAGGCGGAACGGGGCCTTGATTGCGTGGAAGACCACTTCTGCCCCGGGACGTTCCGGGTGCGCCTCGCGGGACCGGGCGACGAGGCGTTCCTCGTGGGGCACTGCCCGATCCCGGCCGCGTACGAAGCGCCCGGGGACCCAGTGCCGGCGCCGCCGTGGCGCGACGGGCCCCAAGCCTTGGCCCAATGGGCCAAAACGGCCTACCTCCGCGCGCTCGAGCGCCGGGCCGGGCTCCTGAAGGGAGCCGGTGAGGATCCGGACCTGGGCCGCCTCATGCTGGCGGCCGGCGACTTCGTCGCCTGGCGCCGCACGACGCGGTCCGCGACGGTCGTGGCCGGCTACCCGTGGTTCACGGACTGGGGAAGGGACGCAATGATCAGCCTGCCCGGGCTGCTCCTGTGCACCGGGCGGCACGACCTCGCCCGGGAGGTACTGCTCACCTTCGCGGCACACACCGCGGACGGCCTGGTACCCAACCGCTTCGGCGATGAGGGAGAGGGAGCAGAGTACAACGCCGCCGACGCGTCCCTTTGGTTTGTCTACGCCGTTTGGAAATACTTCGCGGCCAGCGGCGACGCGGCCACGACGGGGCAAGAACTGCTGCCGGTAGCCGTGGACATCCTGCGCCATTACCTGAAGGGCACGCGCTACGGCATCCGGGTGGGCGGAGACGGCCTTGTGTACGCCGGGGCCGAGGGATGGCAACTCACATGGATGGACGCGAAGGTGGGCGATTGGGTGGTGACCCCCCGCCGGGGCGCCGCGGTGGAGGTCAACGCGCTCTGGTATAACGCCCTGCGGTCTGTGGAAACGCTAGCTTGGAAACTGGGAAGAACGGACGCGGCCGAGTGGGAGCGGCTGGCCCGGGCTGTGCGCGGCAGCTTCCGCGAACGCTTCGCACGGCCGGACGGCGGCCTTTGGGACGTAGTGGCCGGCGATGGGTTGCAAGCTCCTGGCCCCGCCGGGGCAGCACCGCTTGGGCCGGCCGACCCAGCCCACCGCCCCAACCAGCTCCTGGCGGCATCCCTACCCTTTCCCGTTGTAGACGCGGACGACGGGCGCGGGATCGTCGCGCTCGTGTCCCAGCGGCTCTTGACCCCGGTGGGCCTCCGGACTTTGGCGCCGGACGACCCCGGTTACCGGGGCGAGTACGTGGGCGATCAGTGGCAGCGGGACGCGGCGTACCATCAGGGCACCGTGTGGCCGTGGCTGTTGGGTCCGTACGTGACGGCGCTCCTGCAGTGTTGCGGGCGCGCGCCGGAAACGCTGGCCGCCGCCCGCCGCCTCTTGGAGCCCTTGCGCCGCCACTTGAGCGCGGAAGGAGCACTGGGGCAGGTTTCCGAGATCTTTGACGGCGATCCGCCCCATCGGCCGCGGGGCTGCTTTGCGCAAGGATGGAGCGTCGCGGAGGTGCTCCGGGTTTTGGCGGAGGAACTGGAGGGTTTGCATGCTCGCCCGGGAGATCATGGCGGCGCACGCGGTGGCGGTGGCACCGGACACCTCCTTGGCTGATGTGGCGTCGCTGATGGTGGCCGAACGCGTCGACGGCGTGCCGGTGACGGACGGCGATGGGCACCTCTTGGGCCTGATTACGGCCACCGACTTCCTGCGGCTGCTGTTGCCCAACCGGGTGCGGTTCTTGGACGTCGACCTGTACCTGGGCCCCCGGCGGCTCAACCAGGCGCTGCTCAAGGAGATTGCCGGTGTCCGGGCGGCGGACGTCATGACCCGAGCGGTCTGCACTGTCGAACCCGACGCCCCGCTGGAGAAAGTCATCGGCCTCATGGGTGAGCACAGCGTGCGCCACCTGCCGGTGGTGCAGGACGGGCGGCTGGTGGGCATCATCCACCGGACGGACGTAGTGCGGCTGTTCAGCCGCTGGATGACCGGGGAGGAGGAGGGCCCGTGACGCGGCACATCCTGATGCTCGCCTGGGAATACCCGCCAAAGATCGTCGGCGGGCTGGCCCGCCACGTGGCCTACCTGAGCTGGTCGTTGGCGGCCTTGGGTCACCGGGTGACGGTCCTCACCCACGAAGCTCCCGGCGCGCCGGCCCGGGAGTGGGACAACGGCGTCGAGGTCCATCGCCTGCCCGTTCCCGGTCCGGCCCCGCTGGATTTCCCCGGCTGGGTCATGCGCCTGAATCTCGAAATGGTGGAGCGGGCCCTGCACCTGTTTGCCTGCGGCCAGCGGTTTGACCTGGTGCACGCGCACGACTGGCTGGCCGCGTATGCGGGCAAGGCGCTGAAACACGGGCTTGGGCTGCCGCTGGTGGCCACGGTGCACGCGACCGAGTACGGGCGCAACAACGGCTTGCATAACGACTTGCAGCGCCATATCGGCAGCGTCGAATGGTGGCTCACCTACGAGGCCTGGCGCGTCATCTGCTGCAGCCGCTTCATGGAAGAGGAAGTCCGGCGGGTGTTCCACCTGCCGGCCGACAAGATCAGGGTTATCCCCAACGGCGTCACGCTGCCGGCGCCCGGCGATCCGCAGGCGGACGCGGCCTTTCGCACCCGCTTTGCCGAACCCCACGAGGCCCTGGTCTTCTTTTTGGGCCGGCTCGTGCACGAAAAGGGGGTGCAGGTGCTCCTGGACGCGGTGCCGCTGATATTGGACCGGCACCCGGCCACCCGCTTCGTCATCGCCGGGGAGGGACCGGCCCGGCCGGACCTCGAAGCCCAAGCCCAGCGACTTGGCATCGCCGGCCGCGTCACCTTCTTCGGCTACGTCAACGACCAAGACCGCGACCGCTTCCTCAGGACGGCCCAAGCGGCGGTCTTCCCGAGCCTCTACGAACCGTTCGGCATCGTAGCTCTGGAAGCCATGGCCGCCGGCACCCCTGTAGTGGCGTCGGCCACCGGCGGTTTCCGGGAGATCGTCCGCCACGGCCATAACGGGCTCTTGGCCCTCCCGGGCAGCCCGGAATCGCTGGCTGAGAACGTATCGGCCTTGCTGCGCACGCCCGGGCTTGGGGCCAAGCTGCGCGAAACCGCTCTGCGGGACGTCAAGGAGCGTTACGCCTGGAGCCGCATCGCCGCCCGCACGGCTGTCCTCTATGAAGAAGTCCTGCGCGAGCTGGAGCAGTGCAGCTGGGACGCCGCGCTGGCCCGGCGCCGGGCCGAGGACGAGCGCCGCTGGGAGATGTGGGCTGGCCTTCTGACCCGCCTGCCTCCAGGCCGGTACACCGACACCCGGCTCAGCGGCCGCCGAGACGGCGGCGTCGCGCCGTCCCACGACGGCAGCAGTGAGCCGTTCCCCGCAAGCAACGCCGAGCCCCGCCGCGACGGAAGCGTCGCTCCCGACCGCGACGGCGCGCCCGCGCTGGCGGGCGCCCGTCCCCAAGGCCCCTCTGCATAGAGTTCTGTATACACCGGATAATGAGCAGGAGCACTTCCCTTTCCGACGAAACACGACTCAATATCCAAATTGTGGAGGGGGTTGTGGATGTTGCGGGTGTACCGATGGATCAGGACGATTGCTGCTCTTCTTGGTCTTATCGCCTTCGCCGGTACGCTGCCCTCCGCCGCACAGGAGACGGTCAAGATTGGCGTCATCCTGCCCCTTTCCGGCCCGCTGGCGCCCACCGGCCAGGAGCTGCGCCGCGGCTACGAGCTGATGGTGGACATCGTCAACAACGTTTACCCGGAGCTCGCGGCCCTCGGCCTGGAGGTGGCCGGCTGGAACGGCATCCCCTCCTTGGGCGG
>DATCLD010000236.1:0-10287 GCA_036564115.1 Limnochordales bacterium | reverse complement strand
GCTCCTCGCCCGGGGAAAGCCCGGGGTTGGGGCGGCGGATGGTGGGAAAAGGCGTGCGGGCGAGCTCCTCCTGGTGCCACTCGACGCGCGGCGGGTCGTAGCTGCCGTACAAGGCCACATACAACGTGTCCCCGTCCACCGCGGCCCAGACGACAACCGGCGCGTCGCCGTCCACCCGCAGGCGGAGGTCCTTGTAGCCCCAGGCCACCGCCGCGTCCCGGCCCGGCGGCACGTAGGGCACCGGCATGCTGTGGGGGTGGCGTTCCACGACGGTCACGCCGGCGAGGACGGCGGCGTTGTACAGGGCGGTGGACACTTTGCACACGCCGCCGCCGGTGCTGGGAACCAGGCGCCCGCCCGCGTAGGACGGGCCCGGCCGGTAGCCCCGGTCGGACGTATAGGGCCCGAGGGTAGCGTTGAACGACACGACCCGGCCCGGCTGCAGCACGGTGCCCGCCAGGTAGCGGGCCGCGATCGCGACGTTTTCGGTTTCCTCAAAAAGGGGATTGGGAAAGCTGACCTTGAACGCCCCCACCAGGCGCACGGCGCCGGTGGCTTCCTGGAGCGCCATGAGCTCCGGCGGGGGCCGGCGCGCCCACGGCAGCCCATCCTCGTAGACGGGCCCGTACCGCGGGGCGGCCGCGGCACCGGGCCAACCGCAGAGCCCCTCGCCCCCCGTGCGGCTATAGAGGGCCCAGGTCGCCACGCTCAACGCCAACGCCACCAACCCGGCGGCCCGCCGGCGCCACAGCACGTGCCCAAGGCGCGCCAGGCGGCCCGGAAGCCCGATCACGACCATCCTGCGGCGCGGGCCGCACCGGGGCATGCAACCTCCCTCCCTTTCTTCCGGCGACACGTAAGGCGTATGTGGGAGTCGGCCCCTCGATTCCGGCCGGGGGCGCGTGGAGGCGACGGAATTGCCCCCTGGGCTGGCGGGGCGCGGCGCCGCACCCGGCTCAGGGCGATGGCAGGATTGCCCATTCGGGCCAAGAATTAGACCAAGGACCCGCCTGCTGCCGTGACCCGGCAGACGGCACATCATCCAGGTCTGGGACATCAGGAGGAGGTCTTACAGTGCGCCGCTCGGCATTGTTCGCTGTCGTCTTGGCTGTGTGTGCGCTGGCCATCGCCGCCAATCCCGTCCCGGCGGCCGCGCAGGACATGTGGGTCGCCGTGGGCACCTCGCTCGATGAAAGCCAAAGCCAGGCGTTTCTGACCAGCGAGGTCAGCCTTGCCGGCCCCTGGACGCTGGGCCTTGAGTACCAGGCCAAGGAAGTCGCCGTTGGCGTCCGGTGGGGTGACGCCCGGGGCTTCTACGGCCAACTGGGCATGTCGGAGAACGGCACCCGCGTGGAGCTTGGGGTCTGGGGCTCCGCCAACCTCTCTCGCACCATCGAGGCTAGGGGTTGGTTCGGTGCGTCCTCCTACGTCGGCACCGGGAGCTCCAAGCTTGAGTTCACGGGGCGGGCCGAGGCGTATGTGCCCTTCGCAAACTCGCTGTTCGGCCTCGTCGGCGTCGACGGTGTCTTTGTCGACGGCGGCCACAAGTTCCTGGGCCGCGTCGGCATCGGCACCACCTTCTGATCCGGCCAAGCGGCGACGGTAGGCAAGCTCGGGCGAGGCACGGCCACGACCGGCCGTGCCTCGCTTTTTTTACCCCGCGCTTGATCTTTGCCCCGCGCTTGATCTTCCGGGTCCGCCGGTAATCTTTCCCGGGCTGCCGGCCCGCTAGGCTGCCCGCTGCGCGGCCAGAAGCGGCGCGGCGGACGTCGCCCCAGCCGGCGTTCCGGCACTGGTCGACATGCTCGCCGAGGTGCTCGCGGTGGTGCGGTATTGCTTTGGCACGATGCGCTCCTCCCGTTCGATCAGCCCGTACCAGCGCAGGAATTCCTCCGCGAAGGCTTTTTGCCAGCGCACCCGGGTTGATTGCAGCGTGCGGTAGGCGGTCGCCTCGGCGATGAAGGCCGGGATACCGAGGTCGGCGCCGGCCTTGCGCGCGAGGGACCCGGCCACCGGCGTGCCGACGACCCGGAACCTGTAGACGTTGCGGTTTTTCACGTGGTACGTGTTGAGGTACCGGACCGCCTGCTCCGCAAACCGCCGCGCGTCCCCGGCCGGATAAGTGATCAGCGTCTGGCCCACCGAGTCGTGGCGGCGGTAGATCCCCCATCCCTCATGCAGATCCAGGAGCGCCGCGGGCTGGAACTCCTCCACGACGGCCCAGATCTCCCGGGCCAGTTCCGTAGTCGGCTCCTTGCCGACGGGAAACCGGCGGTTGAGGTTGACCCCGCCCGTAGACGTGCGCCGGCCCCGGGCGATGGCGTCAGCGTTGGCCCTGGGCAGAACGATCAGGGTCCCCCGGTCGATGACCCAGTCCTTGATCTCGCCGGCGGCGAGGTATCCCGACGTCTCATCGCCGTGCATGCCGCCGACGATCATGACCGTGGGCCCGGGTTCGGCGGCGCGGAGGATGTACACCTCGGTTTCCTCCGACGTGCCTGCCCGCAGCGTCCGCACTTCCCGGACGACGTTGTCAACGCCTGCAGGAGAGCCCCAGGCGGCCGCGGGCGCGACGGCGGCGAGGAATACATTGATCAAGAGCACCAAGACAAAATGCCGTCTCATCGTTCAACCCCCTACGGCCCACTACGGTGCGCTCGGGGCGGGCTCCTCCGGGGAATCGGCGGGGCGCCTGCCGCAGTCTGGCCCCCGGCCCGGTTTCCGGAACCGCAGGCAGGAGTAGTACGTCAATAGAGGTGAAGGCTTCTGCCCCACTGGAGAGGGAAGGGGGTGTGGCCAGGACGCGGCGGAACTATCCCTTAGCGTCTTAACCGTTTCCGGCAGCGACGCCTGGCAGGGGTGCGACGAAGGCGCCAACCCCGGGGCGCGCCGACGGGACCGGCGGCCGTCGCCGTCCGCAGATCGCTTACCGTTCCCTACGAACTGCTGTCCATCCTTGTCTTTCTGGGCCTGCCAAGATTTTGCCCTGGTGACCCGCGGGCACCCCCCGATATACTGCAAGCGGAAAGGAGTGGGAATCATGCACGTGTCTATCAAGCGTCTGGGCGTGGTCGCATTGGTCTTGGCGCTGCTCGGAGCCGGTGCGGCGAGCCTCGTGTTCGCCAACACTGCCGGCGACGCCGTCCAAGTGCAGGCAGCCTCTGGCGCTCCCGAAGATCAGGGGTCGGACGAGCAGCCGGCGAATGAGAATCCGTCGGACGACGGCGCTGCCCTTGATGACACCGAGCGCATGGAGCTGTTGGCGCGGTGGGACGCGCTGATCCAGGAGCGGCAGCGCCTGCGGGCGGAGCTGCGCCAGGTCGAGCGCGAGCTCTTGCAGGTTGCCCGGGAGCTTTGGCCCCACGAGTGGGCCCGCACCCGCGGCCGGATGCTCGATGGCCTGGAAAGGTTTGAGGAGCGCATGGGCGAGTACGGCGACGAAGTCTCCGCCTGGATCCCCCCGGCGGTGATCGACCACATCGCCAAGCGCACCGGCAAGACGGCCGACGAGGTCCGGGAGCTCATCAAGAGCGGGCAGTGGCGCGAGCTGTGGGCCATCATGAGAAGCGACGATTAGCCCCGCAATAGCACGCTGGTCACGAGGCCGGCGGGGCGGGCGGGCTTCCGTCCTGTCCCGCCGGTGGGGCCAGTGCCCGCCGCCCCTTGGCCGCTACCACCCGCATCGTCAACGCCTACTTCCATCCGCGCACGCCATCCACTTCAAACTCCGCCTGCCTTCGGCTTCGAGACGGGGACGCCGCCTGCCATCGGCTACGACACGGGGACGCCCGCGGCGGTCCCGAATTCCTTGACGATGCGGTAGGCCTCACACCAGCAGGCGGCAAGCAGCAGCGCTGCCGCCAGCAGGAGCGCCGGCCAGTGGACCCGGCTGCGCCAGTCGGGCTTGGGCACGATGGGCGCTGCGCTCAGCGAGAACAAGTGCGGTGCACGCGCCTGCGCGATGCCGCAGGTGGCCGCTGCCACCAGGCAGTAGGCCGCGATTTCATACGGTCCCGATCGGCCCCAGACCGCCAGGGTTGGCGCCAGCCGCTCGGGCATTGCGAAGGTCAGCGAGTTGCTTCCCAAAATCATCCCGTAGGCGCCGCTCCAAAAGAGGGCCGGCACATAGCCCAGCGGCCAGCGCCCCACTTCTAGCATCCGGTTGGGCAGGATGATAAAGAGCACTGTGACCGCCAGATTGATGGCCGCAATGCGGAGAAACTCGAGCAGCACCGTGGGCGCCGCCGTGTCGCCCGCGAGCATGGCCGTACCCGCTCGCCCCCGCAGGACACCATCGGGCAGCCACGCGTAGGCGACGGCCCAGGCTGCGAAGCACACAACCATCGCCAGCCCGTACAGGGCGGCAAAGCGCACAGCAACGTGTCTGTGGCGAAGCAGTTGCGTCATGGCGGACTCCGACTTTTCCTCCTTGTGAACGCCGTCTAGTGCGCGCCAATGTTCTTTTCGGCCGCAAACCGCAACCGGACGTAGTCCACGACCCAGCGGCCGTCCGGCTGCTGCAGGACGGGACGGCAGCGTTCCTCCACCGCCCGGCAGAATCTCTCCCGCTCGTCCGGGGCGATCGCATCCAGAAACCGCCGTCCGAACGTGACAAGCCACCCCTGCAGGTCGGTTTCCAGCGGTGTCGGCCGGGGGATGAGCACGGCCACGCGGACCGTGAAGCCGGCCGCGTCAAGCCGCGCTTTGTACTCTTCCGCTGTGGGGAAGTACCACGGGTTCAAGTCGTCAAAGGAAAGCCCCCTCGCCGCGAGCTCCGCCCGCAGGGCGGCGACGACCGTGCCCACGTTGCCGTGGCCGCCAAATTCGCCCACGAAGCGGCCCCCGGGCTTGAGCGCCCGCCACACCCCGGCGATGACCTCGCCGGGCCGGGTCATCCAGTGCAGCGCGGCGTTGCTGAACACGGCGTCAAATTCTTTTTCAAAGGCCAGTGTGTGCCCGTCCATCTGCAACGCCGGCACCCCGCGGCTACGAGCCGCCGCCACCATCGACGGGCTGGCGTCCACCCCGAGGACGTCGCACCCCAGCTCCAAAAGGCGCTTGGTCAGCACCCCGTCGCCGCAGCCCAAGTCCAGGATGCGCTCGCCGGGTTTCGGATCCAAGAGTTCAACCACAGGCGCCCCGAGCTCCGGCACGAACCGGGCGTGGCGCGCGTAAATCTCCGGGTCCCAGGCCTGTCCCACCGGCGGGCCTCCTCCCCGAGCTCCCCGCCCGCACAGCCAGTCCATACGCGCAAGGATGCAGAATTGGAGTTCGCTTTCGGCCATCGACGCCTACAGGATACCATCTTCAACACCGCCCTACCAGCCGCGAACGGGGGGTGCGAGCTTCGCCCGGCGGGCGCCGCAGCCCCGCGGGGGCGCCGCAGCCGCCCCGGGCAGGGCCAGGATCCTCCCAGCACCGCGGCGAATACAGGCGCGCCGGCAGCGGCCGGCTTGGGAAAACTCCTTGGGGAAAACCCTTTCGGCGAAGCCTTTGTCGATAGCCATATGGCCGGGAAACAGGCCGGGGAGGCGAGGGGAACATGACGGAAGCCCATACGGGCGCGCAGGTGGCTACCCTGGGGGGCGGCTGCTTCTGGTGCCTGGAAGCCGTGTTTGAGCAACTGCGGGGCGTGATTCGCGTGCAGCCCGGGTACGCGGGCGGGCACGTGCCCCACCCGACCTACGAGCAAGTGTGCACGGGCACCACAGGACACGCGGAAGTGGTGCAAATCACCTACGATCCGGAGGTCATCACGTATCCGGAGCTTCTGGAGGTCTTCTTCGCCATCCACGACCCGACGACCCCCGACCGGCAGGGAGAAGACGTGGGCCCCCAGTACCGCTCCATCATCCTCTACCACAACGAGGAACAGCGGGCAGCGGCCCTGGAGGCCATCCGCGCCTTGGAAGCGTCCGGCCGCTTTTCGGACCCAATCGTGACCCAGGTAGTGCCCTTCGAGGCCTTCTACCCGGCGGAGGACTATCACCACGAGTACTTCCGGCGCAACCCCAACCAGGGCTACTGCCGGCTGGTGATCGCGCCCAAGGTGGTCAAGTTCCGGCACCAGTTTGCCCACAGGCTCAAGGAGTGAGCGGCAAGCCCGTGACCGGCACAAGGAGTGGCGGGTAAGCGCACGCAGGAACCGCCTGCGGATACCCTGAGCGCGGTCTCAAGGACGTCCCAGCAGCCGCAAGCGCCGGGCCCTGTCTCCCGCATCCCGGAGGCCGGGACCGCCATCCCGCCCCGCTGGCAAGGAAACCGGGCGCCCCTGGCGTAGTCAGTGGAGCGGGAGCGATTGCGTATGCGCCAGCCAACCAAGACATCGGCTTTCGGATCATCCAAGCGGGAGAGCCACGACGCGTCCGCCTTCTACCAGCGCAGCCTCTATGGGGGCGGGGGCCTGGTGGACTTCTTTGACCCGGCGCGCGCCAACGGCTGGTCGGCCAGCGGGGCGCACCGCCGGTCCGTGCCGTATAGGCCCCTTGAGGAGTGGGCCGACCGGATCTACTGCCACACGGCGGAGGACATGCGCCACATCCCCGACGGGTCCGTCGCCCTAGCCTTCACCTCACCGCCCTACAACGCGGGGAAAGAGTACGATGAGGACCTGGACCTGGGCGCCTACCTGGACCTCATCACCCGGGTGGCGGCCGAGGTGTACCGGGTGCTGCGCCCGGGCGGGCGGTACGTGGTCAACATCGCCAACCTGGGCCGCAAGCCGTACATCCCCCTCCACGCCTACTTCTACGCCCGCCACATGGCGGTGGGCTTCCTGCCCGCGGGCGAGATCATCTGGCAAAAGGGCAAGAGCATGAGCGGCAGCTGCGCCTGGGGCAGTTGGCTGTCGGCCAAGGCGCCCCGCCTGCGGGACGTCCACGAGTACCTGCTGGTTTTCGTCAAGGACTCCTTCGGCCGGCCTGACAAGGGCGAAAGCGACATCGATCGGGATGAGTTCCTGGCCGCGACTTTGTCGGTCTGGGAGATACCGCCCGAATCCGCCCGCCGGGTGGGTCACCCGGCGCCGTTTCCCGTGGAGCTCGCGCAACGGGTCATCCGGCTGTACAGCTACGTGGGCGACGTCGTCCTCGACCCCTTCAACGGCTCGGGCTCCACGTGCGTCGCGGCCGCGCTGACGGGGCGGCGGTACGTGGGCTACGACATCTCGGCGGAGTACTGCCGGCTGGCGGAGGCGCGCCTCGCGCAACTCGCCGCCGGGAAAGCCGGCAGACAGGCGCCGAGCACGCCGGCCATGGACGCCAGCGCCACCGGTAGGCGGGCGCCGGGCCGGCCCGAAGGGTCGCAGGGGGCTTGAGCGTGAAGCGCTGCGCCTGGGTCACCAGCGACCCCGACTACATTGCATCCTCAAGAAGCGGGCGGCCTTCCGCCGGGCCTTCGCCGGTTTCGAACCGGAAAAGGTCGCCGCCTTTGATGACGCCCGGATCGCGGCGCTCTTGTCGGATCCCGGCATCGTCCGCAACCGGCTCAAAATCGAAAGCGCGGTGCAGAACGCCCGCGCCTTCCTCAAGGTCAAAGAGGAGTTTGGGTCTTTCGCCGCCTACATCTGGCGCTTCGTAGACGGCGCGCCGCGGCAAAACGCCTGGCGCCGCCAGGAGGATGTGCCCGCGCAAACGCCCGAATCCCAGGCCATGAGCCGGGATCTTTACCGCCGCGGCTTTCGTTTTGTGGGCCCCACCATCTGCTACGCCTTCATGCAAGCGGTGGGCATGGTCAACGACCACATCGTCACGTGTTTCCGGCATATAGAGGTGGCCGAGATGGCCGCCCGCCTGACCCGCTTCACGTGACGGGCCGCCCGTCCGGTTGCCCGCCCGCCGCAACGCTGGCGTATGCTGCCGGCGCCGTCAGCCTGCTCGGGCCGCCGTGGCCTGCGGACGCGACCGCTCCGCCGCCATGACGCCGGAGAAGACCAACGCCACGCCGATCAGGTTGCTGATGGGAATGGCCCCCTCGATGCCGAGCCGGCTAGTCAACGTGCCGCCCAGGATGAAGACCAGCGCCCCCAGGAAGATCTGGCGGTTGTAGACCAGCTTGAACCGCAGCCACGAGTAGAGGGCGCCCAGCAGCATGACCATGCCGCCGACCGCCGAGAGCAGCACGCTCCAGGGCCGGCGGGCCGATACGGGCAAGATGTCGGCTGCCGAGGAGCCGACGCCCGCCGAAGCCAGCGCCTCCGTATTGATCTCCGCTCCCGCCAAGGCCACCAGGAACGCGGCCGCCACCAGCACTGTGGCTGCGGCGTAGACATGCCCAAGGACCGGGCGCTGCCGCGTCATGAGGTAGACCGTGCCGGCACCCAGCATGCCGGGCAAGGCGACGCCGGCAAAATAGTACAGCTTGTACACGAAAGGCGTCCAGCCGAACGCCCCGCCGTAAAACTCACCGAAGGTGGCGAGGACGAACATGATGAGGCCGGCCGACCACATCAGTTGGTGCCAGCGCCGGCGCTCCCGGTATTGGTTCAGCAGCACCCCGGCGAAAACCAAGCCGATGACGCACGACACCAGCGGGATAAGCCACGTCACTGCTTAGCCACTCTCCTGCCCTGCCGGGCCGCCGCCGGGGCGGGAGATGCCGCATTGAGACCCGGCAGCGGCCACAGCGGACGATAATTATCGCATGTCGATTTAAGTGTACCTTGCGCCGCAAAACCTTGTCCACCGCAACGGGACACGGCTCCCGTTTCAATGCCGCATCCTAAACCGCTTCGAGCAGGGCCAGGACCTCCTGGGTCTTTTCCTCAAGCAGCGCCCGGTCGCCCCGGGTTTCCACGTTGAGCCGCACCAGCGGCTCGGTGTTGGACTTGCGCACGTTGAAGCGCCAGCGGTCAAACTCCATGCTGAGGCCGTCGATATAGTCGACGCGGACGGCCTTGCCCTTGTAGGCGGCCTCAAGGCGCGCCAGGGCCGCGTCGGGATCCTGCAGGCGCCGGTTGATCTCGCCGCTGCACGGGAACTTCTCGATGCGCTCCGCGACCAACTGGGACAAGGGCACGCCGGTTTCCGACAGGAGCTGCGCGATGAGGAGCCACGGGATCATCCCGCTGTCGCAGTAGCTGAAGGCCCGGAAATAGTGGTGGGCCGACATCTCCCCGCCGTAGGCGGCGTCCACTTCCCGCATCTTTTCCTTGATGAATGCGTGCCCGGTCTTCCACACGAAGGGCCGGCCGCCCATGGATTCCACGATGTCGACGGTGTTCCACACCAGCCGCGGGTCGTGCATGATGATCGCGCCGGGGTGCTTGCGCAGCACCGCCTGGGCCAAAAGGCCCACGATGTAGTAGCCTTCGATGAACTCGCCCCGCTCGTCAAACAGGAAGCACCGGTCGAAGTCCCCGTCCCAGGCGACGCCGAAGTCCGCCCCGCTTTCCCGCACCAGCTCCGAGGTGGCGGCGCGGTTTTCAGGCAAGAGCGGGTTGGGCACGCCGTTGGGGAAACAGCCGTCCGGCTCGGCGAAGCGGGTCACCAGGGTAAAGGGAAGCCGCGGCGCGAGCCGCTCCAAGACCGGACCCGCGCAGCCGTTGCCGGGGTTGCAGGCGATGCGGAAGGGCTTGAGCTTCTCCACCTCCACATACCCCAACAGGTGCTCCACGTAGTCGTCCATGACGTCCTTCCTGGTGAGCTTGCCCTTGGCGACCGCCGGGGCGAAGGACCCTTCCCGGGCGTGGGCCTCGATCTCCTTGAGCCCGCTGTCGCCGCTGATGGGCCGGGCGCCGGCCCGGACGAACTTCATGCCGTTGTACTCGGGCGGGTTGTGGCTGGCGGTGACCATGATGCCGCCGTCGAGGCCGTAGTGGAACGTGGCGAAGTAGACCTGCTCGGTGCCGACCATGCCGATGTCGACCACGTCCACGCCGGCGTCAACGAGCCCCTCGGCCAGCGCCCGCACCAGTCCCTCCCCCGACGGCCGGACGTCTCTCCCGACGCACACGCGCCGGGGCTGGACCACCGCCGCGTAGGCGCGGCCGATGCGATAGGCCAGCTCCTCATTGAGCTCTTCGGGGACGATGCCCCGCACGTCGTAGGCCTTGAAACACTTGAGCGTCGCAGGCAAAGCTGCCGCCCACCCTCCTCCCCGGTGTCAGCTGCCCTTGCCGGGCATGGCCTCCACCAGCCGCTTGATGTCCTCGGCCCGGTCCTTGCGGGCCACCAGCGTCCGGTTTCCCGACCGGACCACGATGAGGTCTTCGACGCCGATCAGGGCCACCACCTCGGCCCCGTCCTCGCAAAACACCACGTTGCCGGCCGCGTCCAGCGTGTGGAGGAC
>DATCLD010000235.1:0-4628 GCA_036564115.1 Limnochordales bacterium | reverse complement strand
GGCTGGCCCGTCGGCCACCTGCGCTACCGGGTCCGGGACGGCTCCATGCACATGTCGCGGCTGGCGGTGCTGCCGGCCTACCGTGGACAGGCCATCGGCCGGCGCCTCATGGAATGGGCCGAGCAGGAAGCCCACCGCTTGGGCGTCCTCCACCTGCGCGGCGAGGTGCGGTCCGTCCTGCGCCGCCTCTTGGAGTGGTACAAGGCCTTGGGCTACGAGGCCACGGGCACGCGCCCCCTGTCCGGCGTGCCCCATTGCCTCACCATCATTGAGAAATGGCTGGATGAGCATCCCGCAAGCGCCCGGGTCGAACCGGACCCCGCCGACGAGCAGGTGTGGCTGGAGGAAACCCCAATCGCTTGGGAGCTGCTTCACCCCGCACTGGCCGAGCTGCCGGGGCTGCGCGCCCACTCCCCGAGTAGGAATTCAAGGTAAGGATCGCTTGCCCGGACGGACGCCCAAACGGCCTTGCGCAGTGCCTTGGCCGAAAAGGCAACGGGCGCGGCGGCCACGTCCTCCCCCGCCAGCGTCCGGATCAGGTCCACGAGGACCCCGTACTCCGGCTCCCCGGTGTCCCCGCCGGCTGCACGGCCGTCCGAAACGCCCGCGGCACGCCCGTCCGAAACGTTCGCCGCTCGCCCGTCCGAAATGCCCACAGCTCGCCCGTCCGAAATGCCCACAGCTCGCCCGTCCGCCTCCTGCCCGGTACCCGCATGGAACCATCCCCGGCTGCGGCTTTGCCGCCGTGCGAGGCTCTCCAGGCGCTCGGCCTGCGCCAGGCAGTCGGAAGCCCGGTCCGCGTCGCCCAGCTCCGCGTGGACGCGCCCGCACCACCGCCAGCCGTCGGCGTCGTCGGGACGGCGCAGGAGCAGGCTCACAAACTGCAGCAAGGCTTGCCGCAGGCGCCCCTGGGCCATCGCCTCCTGGCCGAGGCGCATCATCCAGCGTTTCCAGCGCTCAAGGCCCCACTGGTCCTCGGGGGCAAGCTCCAGCAGCCGGTTGAGCTGGCCGACCACTTCCGCCGGGGAGCCGAACCGCTCGCACATCAAAACGGACAGGCGCAGCAGCGCCGCACGGGCCGCATCCGCCGGCCCACCGATCAGCCCGTCCATGGCTCGCCCGACCGCCTCCTTGGGCGGGCGTACCCCGCCGTAGGCGCACGCGAGCCACATTTCCAGCGCCCGGGAGAGCCGCGCTTTCGGCAGCAGGCGGATGGCTGCCGTCAGGTTGCGCTGCACGCCGGCGGCATCGGCCCGCGCCGCCGCCGCTTCGGCCCGGGCGAGCCACCAGCGGTATTGCCAGCGCAGGAACTGCCGCCTCCATGCCCGGTACTGGGCGTCGTCCACGAAGAGGTGCACCGGCGCCTGCTCGCGCAGCGCCGCGGCGGGAAAAGGCGGTTCGTCCCCGCCGTCACTCGCGGCGAGCCAGGCGACCGCGAACACATAGAGGTGCGGTTCACCCGCCGGGTGGACCCCTTCGGCCTGGGCTCGGCGGTAGTAGGCCAGGCACGCGCTCCAATCGCCGGCCAGGGCGGCCAGCAAGGCGCCCTCCAGCGCCCATGCGGCGGGCAGCACCGCGTGTGCGGGGACGGGAAACCGGGCCAGCGCCTCGGACGTTTCCCCGGCGGCCAAGGCCGCGAGGGCGCCCAGGCGCTTCCATGCGGCCGCCTCGAGGGGATCCCGCCCCCGGGAAAGCTCCAATGGGACCGCTTCTGACGCCGGGCGGCGGGCCAAGCCGCTC
The DNA here is from genome assembly GCA_036564115.1 of Limnochordales bacterium. GTDB lineage: Bacteria > Bacillota > Limnochordia > Limnochordales > ZCTH02-B6 > ZCTH02-B6. Next base: position 2,888 of record DATCLD010000235.1, on the reverse strand, counting down.
TCGCCGTCCGGTTCATCCGCTGGCGCAGCCGACCGGCTGGCCACCCGCAACTGCAGCCGGGCTAGCCGGCAGGCATAGGCCAGGGCCGGCGAATCCTGCAGCGAACGGGCGCCGGCCCGGGCGGCCTCCTCGTAGCATTGCAAGGCCGCGCCCGGCTCCCCCTCAATGTGCAGGAGTAGGCCGAGGGGAAACAGGATCGCCCCGTCCGCCGCCAGCCGCGCGGCGTGCTCAAGGTACCGGCGCGCCTGCGAGTACGCCCCGCGCTCGCGCACATCGCGCCGCGCCAGCGCAGCCCGGGCGGCCTGCGCGAGCGTGTCGCGCAGCCGCTGTTCGATCTGCAGGCGCCGCGGTGCGGGCATGTCCGGGAGCCTCCGCAAGGCCTCCTCCCACAGGAGGGCGGCTGCGTCCCACTCCCCGCGGCGGTGGCAGTCTTCCGCCCGGCGCATGTATTCGTCCAGCAGCCGCAGGCGCTCCGCGCTCCACCAGCCCGCCACGCCGGGCCAGGACGGCACGAGCTCCTGCCACCTGATCGCCACTCCGGCTTGCCCCATCGGCCGCCTTTCCCCCCGGGTCCAATGTACGCAAGACGGAGGTTGGACGTGCGCAGGCACCCGGCCGGCCCTCCCGGGCAGGCTGGGCGCTCCTGCCCCATCATGGACGTTGGCCGTCCGGCCGGCCGGCACAAGCTTCACCGGCTAGACTGAACATTTCCCTCTCGGGTTTCGTCCGGGAGTGTAGGTGAGGCTTGGATCCGGTACCGGTCCTTCTCACCGCCCTGGGGGCGGGGGAAAGGTGTAAAATGAAGTCCGGAAAGAAGCTGCCGTTTTGAGGAGGTACGTACATGCCCATCGCTTCCCTGCTCCGCCGGCGCCGCGGCTGGCTGCTCGCGCTCGTCGTGGCGGCGGCAGCGGCCCTAGCGCTCGCGGGCGCGACGTTCACGCAGCCGTCGTCCGCGCAGAGTCAGACGAAGAGCGAAACGAGCTTGCCGCCGTCGCATCCTTTGGTCAGCGACGGGCCGTACGCCATTGCCGACGTTGTGGACGCCGTTGGCCCGGCGGTCGTCTTCATCGAGGTCGAGTACCAGCCGATGCGCTCCGGCGCTCAGCCGTTCCCGGGCTTCCCGTTCCCGTCCGAGTGGTTCTGGCCGTTCCCGCAGCCGAGCCCGCAGGGCAGCAGCGGGTCCGGTTTCATTATCGATGAGAAGGGCGTGGTGCTGACCAACCAGCACCTCTTCCCCAACGCGCGGCAGATCCGCTCCATCAAGGTGCACCTGCCGGGCGATGACAAGACCTACGAAGCCCGGCTCATCGGCTCCGACTACGAGCTGGACCTGGCCGTGCTCCAGATCGAGGGCGACGGGCCGTTCCCGACGGTGCCCCTGGGCGATTCGGATTCCACCCGGGTCGGCGAGTGGGTCATCGCCATCGGAAACCCGTATCGCCTGGAGCACACGGTGACCGTGGGCGTGCTCAGCGCCAAGGGGCGCCAGATCACGGTGCGGGACTCCGACTCCGCGATGCCCCGCTCCTACCGCAACCTGATGCAGACCGACGCGGCCATCAACCCGGGCAACAGCGGCGGGCCGCTCATCAACCTCAAGGGTGAAGCCATCGGCATCAACACCGCCGTGTCCACCCAGGGCCAGGGCATCGGCTTCGCGATCCCGATCAACGCTGCCAAGGAAGTCCTGGACGACCTGATCAACCGGGGCATGGTGGTGCGGCCGTTCATCGGCATCCGCTACACGTCGCTGGATGAGTCCATCGCGCGGCAGCTGGGCCTGTCGGTGACGCAGGGCGTGATCGTGCTCGAGGTCATCCCCGGCACTGCGGCGGAGCGGGCCGGCCTGCGGGTGTATGACGTGATCACCGAGGTGGGCCGGCAGCCCATCACCGGCATGGAGGACTTCGCCAAGGTCATCCAGGGCATGAAGGTGGGCGATATCCTGCTCTTCACGGTGATCCGTGACGGGCGGCAGATCGTGGTTCCTGTCGAAGTCGGCCAGCGGCCGCCTGGCGTTTGAGCGGGCGGCCCGCCCTCCAGTTTAGCCTTTCCCGGATCCCTGGCTGGCCCTTGTCCCTGCCGGGCCTTCGTCCCGCCAAGCCCGGCGAGCCAGCCTGCGCCGGCCGCTGTTATCCCGAGGCGGCCGGCCTTTTTTTTGCGGCGCCGGGGGGCGTTTTTCAGCCCGGCCGGCTTAGGGACAAATGTCCTGCGCGCAGGCCGAGCATCGCCCCAGCCCGCTCGGGACACCGCCCCTCCAGGAGTCGGGACACCCTCACCTGCCGGGGCTGTATCGCCAGGCGGGATAATGAGGGTGAAAGCTCCAAAGGCTGTCCGAGGAGGGGTTAGGCATGACGGAAATCCGTGGTTCCGCCTTTGCGCAGAAGCTGTTCCACACCACGTCCTACGCGTGGGTGTGGCTGGCTTTGCGGCTTTGGCTGGGGTGGCACTGGTTTGAAGCGGGCTGGCACAAGTTCACCAACCCGGCCTGGATGGAAACCGGCGCGTCGCTGCGGGGCTACCTGATCCGGGCGACGACGATCCCCGAGGGCGGCACCTCTGCACCGGCCGTTTACGAGTGGTACCGCAGCTTCCTGCAGTTCCTGCTGGAGGGCGGCCACTACACCTGGTTCGCCAAGCTGGTCGTGTTTGGCGAGATGCTGGTCGGCCTCGGCCTGATCCTCGGCGGCTTCACGGCCATCGCCGCTTTCTTCGGCGCCTTCATGAACATGAACTTCATGCTGGCGGGCACGGTCAGCTCCAACCCGGTGATGTTCACGGCCGCCATCCTCATCATGCTGGCGTGGAAGGTGGCCGGCTGGTACGGCCTCGACCGGTGGCTGCTGCACGAGGTCGGGACGCCCTGGCAGCCGGGCCGTGCGATTGCC
>DATCLD010000234.1:0-3331 GCA_036564115.1 Limnochordales bacterium | reverse complement strand
GCTCAACAGCCGCATCCGGGCCGCCGCCGTCTACCGGACGATCATCTTCACGCCGGCCGTCCTCTCGGTGGTGCTGGCCGGTTTCGCCTGGCGGATGGTGCTCAACCCGGTGTGGGGCATCTCCTACACGATTTTGGACTTTTTCGGGCTGGGCGATTTGGACCGCCCGTGGCTCGGGCTGGAGGAGACCGCTCTCGTTACGTTATCGCTGATTTCCGTCTGGCAAAACGTCGGCATCCCCATGGTGCTGTTCCTCGCGGCGCTGGTGCGGATTCCCGACGAGCTCCTGGAAGCCGCCCGGGTCGACGGTGCCAACGCGTGGCAGGTGTTCCGCCACGTGCAGCTGCCCCTGATCATGCCGAGCCTCGCCATCGTGGCGGTGTTGACGTTTGTGGGCAACTTCAACGCCTTTGACCTCATCTACGCGACGCAAGGGTCGCTGGCTGGGCCCAACTTCAGCACCGACATCATGGGCACGTTCTTCTTCCGGACCTTCTTTGGGTTCCAGCTGCAGCCGGGGGACCCGCACATGGGCGCGGCGGTGGCCGGCATGATGTTCCTCATCATCCTGACCGGCGTGTTGTTGTACCTATTCGGCTGGCAGCGGCGTATGGAAAGGATCGAGTACTGAGCCATGGCGTTGGCTACGGCGACGAGACCGAGGATTGTCGGCGAGCGGAAGTGGACGTGGTGGCGGGGAGCGCTGGTGCACGGGGCGCTGCTCGCGTACTCGGCACTGGCCATCTTCCCCGTGCTGCTGGTCGTCGTCAACTCCTTCAAGGCCCGGCGGGCCATCTTTGCGGATCCCTATTCATTGCCCACCGCGGAAACCTTTGACCTGGTGGGCTACCGCACCCTCGCCCAGCATGCGAACTTCCCGTTGTACTTCCTGAACAGCCTGATCGTAACCGTCGGGTCGCTGTTCTTGATCCTGCTCGTGAGCTCCATGGCGGCCCATGCCCTGGCCGAGTATCAATTCCGGGGCAACACGTTGCTGTCGCTGTACCTGGCCATCGGGATCATGGTGCCCATCCGCCTGGGGACGGTAGGGTTGCTGGAGCTCATGTCCAAGCTGAAGCTGGTCGACACGCTGTGGGCGCTGATCCTCGTGTATACGGCGCAGGGGATTCCGCTGGCGGTGTTTGTGCTCACCCAGCACATGCGCCAGTTGCCGAGGGAACTGAAAGACGCGGCGAGGATCGACGGCGCGAGCGAATACCGCATTTACCGGCTGATCCTGCCGCTGGCCCGGCCGGCGTTGGGGACGGTGGCCGCCATCAGCCTCTTGCCCATCTGGAACGATCTGTGGTTTGCGCTCATCCTCGCGCCCAGTGAGCGCACGAAAACGGTGATCCTGGGGACCCAGGTGTTCCTGGGCCAGTTTGTCAACGACTGGAACGCGGTGCTGGCGGCGTTGAGCTTGTCCATCGTCCCGGCGGTGGTGCTGTACGTGATCTTCTCGCGCCAACTCATCCGCGGGCTGATGGCGGGTTCCATCAAGTAGACGGTGACAAACAGCGGCGAGCAGTCGGAGGTGACAGGCAATGCGGGTCGGACTCGTGGGCGCCGGGGTCATGGGCAGGGTACATGCCGCCGGTTGGGCGGCGGCAGGCGCGGAGCTCGTCGCGGTGTTTTCCCGCGATGAGGACCGCGCCCGGGAGCTGGCCGGCCAATACGGCGCCCGTGTCGTGGGATCCTACGCGGATCTGTTGCGGGAAGTGGACGTGGTCGATATTTGCGTGCCCACCCACCTGCACCATGACATGGCCCTTGAGGCCTTTTCCCAGCGGCGCCATGTGGTGTGCGAGAAACCTATCGCCTTGACGGAGGCCGAGGGGCGGGAGATGATCGCCGCCGCCGAGCGCGCCGGGGTGCGGTTTTTCGTGGCCATGGTGCTGCGCTTCTTTCCCCAGTACCGGCTCACGCAGGAGCTGGTGGCCCAGGGCCGCATCGGGCAGGTGGGCGTCATCCGGCTCAAGCGCGTCTCGTACACCCCCAATAAGCCGGGGGACAACTGGTACCTGGACCATGCCCGTTCGGGCGGCATGATCGTGGACTTGATGGTGCACGACTTTGACTTTGCCTGCTGGCTCGCGGGGGATGTGACCCGCGTGTACGCCAGGGCGGCGGGCGATCGGTATGCTCTGGCGACGCTGCGGTTTGCCAACGGGGCGATGGCCCTGGTCGAGGGCGGCTGGGCCAACCCGCCGGGCGTTTTCCGCACGGCCATCGACGTCGCGGGCACCCAAGGCGTCATTGAGTGGAGCTCGGACTCGACGGCCACCATCCGGACGTTCCTGCGCCAGCCTGAGGGGACGGCCGGCGAGGTCGGCCTGCCTTTGTCGCCGCTGGCGGAGGACCCTTACACCACCCAGATCAAGCACGCGTATGAGGCCATCCGGACCGGTGCGGACTTTGCGGTAACCCCCGAGGATGCTCTCCGGGCGCTGCGTGTGGCGCTCGCGGCCAAGGAATCGGTCCGTACTGGCCGCAGCGTGAGCCTGCAGGGAGGTTGAGGACATGACGCTGCGCATTGGCATCATGAGCGCCGCCCACGTGCATGCAGACGGCTACGCCGAGCTGCTGAAGCAGATCCCGGGCGTGGACTTCATCGGTTTCTCCGAGGAGGACGCCCAGCGGGGCCTGGCATTTGCCGGCGCCCACGGGGTGCGCTGGTTCCGGCGCCATGAGGACCTGCTGGCCCAGCAGCCGGACGGTGTCATCGTGTGCTCGGAGAACCGGGGTCACATGGAGCTGGTCCAGATGGCGGCGGCCGCCGGGGCGCACGTGCTGTGCGAAAAGCCTATCGAGGTCAGCCGCGACCGGGCCGAGGCTATGCGGGACGCCTGCGCGGCCCGCGGGGTGAAATTCATGACCGCCTTCCCGATGCGGTTTGACCCGTCGGTGCGCGAGGTGTGCGCTCGGGTGCGCGCCGGTGAGCTCGGCCAGATCCTAGCCGTTAACGGCATCAACCACAGCGAAAACCCCAGCGGCCACCGGGCGTGGTTTGCCGACCCGCACCTGGCCGGCGGCGGGGCCGTAATGGACCACACGGTGCACCTGGCGGACCTGCTGCGGTGGTTCTTCCAGGCCGAAGTGGAGACGGTCTACGCCGAAGTGGGCAATCCCTTTGCCCAGGGGACCTTATCCGTCGACACGGCCGGCCTCATCCAGGTGACGCTCAGCAACGGTGTATTCGCCAGCATCGACTGCAGCTGGAGCCGGCCGGCGGGTTACCCGCGCTGGGGTCATCTGCAGATGGAGATCATCGGCGAGCGGGGCACCTTGGTGCTGGACGCCTTCGCACAGGCCCTGACGGTGTACGCGAAGG
>DATCLD010000233.1:0-18491 GCA_036564115.1 Limnochordales bacterium | reverse complement strand
AAAGTAGTGCGGCCGGATCAACTCCCTGCGGCCGTCTTGCCGCTCCCGCCACCCCTCATGCACGTACACCAACCGCGGCTGCCAACGTCCTCCCTGCTGACTGGGCACATGGTCTTCGTCCGCCTCGACGAACAGATACTTCACTCGCCGCTTCGTGGCCGGGGCTTTTCGCCAGTCGGGAACGCTGGTCTGTCTCAGGGCCGCCATCACCGTCTGCGCCGACACATGCCACGCTTCCTCCGGCCCCCATCGTCCGCTCTTGCGATACGATTGCTCCACGGCCAGCTCCACCAGCCGCGCTTTGACACCGTCGTTGACCCGCTGGTGGGGTGTCACCCCGATGACTGCGTCCGCCAGGTACGCGTACTGTTTGCCGGCACGATGGCGGAAGTACGTTCGCTCGTAGCTCACCATTCCAAACGGCGTCAGCAGCTGCTTCTCGTCGCCTCGCCGAGCCACCACCCAGCCCGGCCGCGCCTGCGGTTCTTCCCGCAAGTGCTCATCGGAGGCTTCGACGACCCACTTCACGATGTCGCGCCCCAAAGCGTCCAGTTCCTGCCGTAGCCGTTCTTCAAAGTCGCGGTAGCTGACCTCGGCCGTGACGACATCTACCACGACTTGCACGAACTGCAGGTATCTCTCACGTAGACGTTGAAGGAGCTCCATGGAAGACCTCACCTTCGGAGTACGTCAGTACTCGTCCCAGCCAGGACGGTGAGGTCTTCTTTCTTTCCATCCCCTTCCATCCCCTGTGCTACAGTAACGTTACGCGATGGCCGTTCACCAGCACGGGTACGAGCCGGGGCTTGTGGCGCCCCGCCGGGAATGACGCCGTTCGGCCCCAACGCGGCGGGACGCCACCCGGCAGGTTACAAGGCCTCTACAACCGCCCCGCGGACGAACTGCAGTTCCTCCAGTTGCTGCACGATGCGGGCCACGCTTTCCGCCGGCGTTTCCCGGTCGGTGAAGACGGTGATCTCGGGCTGATCCGGCTCCTCATACGGGTCGGAAACGCCGGTGAACGCCGGGATCTCCCCGGCCATGGCCTTCTTGTACAGGCCTTTCACGTCCCGCGCCGCGCACACTTCCAGCGGGCAGTTGACGTACACCTCAACGAATGCCCCGATCTCCTGCCGCGCCCGCGCACGCGCTTCACGGTAGGGGGAAATGGCGGCGGTGATCACGACGACGCCGTGCTTGGCCAGCAATTTGGCCACGTACGCGATCCGTTCCACGTTCGTGTTCCGGTCTGCGCGGCTAAAGCCGAGCCCCTTGCTCAGATGTTGCCGCACCTCGTCGCCGTCCAGCACCTCGACCGGATACCCCCGGCCCCGCAGCTCCTCCGCCAATCCCGTGGCAATCGTCGACTTCCCGGCGCCCGACAAGCCGGTGAGCCACACGACGAAACCTCGCTGGTCGCCCACGCTGGTTCCTCCTCCTCTGCCTTGTACACGCCACGCCCCAGTATATGCGGCAGGGCGTACAGCGCCCAAGGCCGCACGCGGTTCCCAGCGCGGGCCGCCGCGCTCAGCGCGTCCCGCTGCCCAGCCCGTCTCGCCCCGGCCAACCCTTCTGACTACGCTGAGTCCGTCTCACTCTGTGCAGGCCGTCTCAGTACGTCCAGCCCGCCTCACGACCCCCAGCGCATCCAGTACAGGCTCAGGAGAACGACCAGCCCGCCGAGCCAGACGCCCGCCCGGCGCCAGCGGGAGGCCGGCCTGCCAGCCCTGTGCGCCGGCTGGCCGGCGGCTACGGCATCCTGGGGATCCCGGCGGGGGATCAGCCAAAAAGCGCTGACCGCCACTAAAGCGGCGGCCATGCCGCCCCACTGCCCCGCGGACAGACCCAGAAACCGCGGCCCTGCGGACCAGAAGTCGATGAGCGTCCAGCCCAAACCGTGGAGAAAGAGGTAGACGAGGAACAGCCGTCCCCGCGCCGGCGCGTAACGCGCGAGGCGGGAGACGGCGAAGAAGAGCCAATAGCAGAGGATGATGCCGTAGGCGGGAATCGGGTGGACCAGGTCCTCGCCCAGCCAGACGGCCCACGGCACGCCGGTGGGACGCCCGGGCAACTGCGCCCCCACGAGGCCAATGGCCTGGCCCAAGGCCAGGCCCGGCGCGGCGGCGTCCAAAGCTCGCCAGAAATCAAAACCATCACGGCGGGCAAGTAAGGCGAGCACACCAGCACCCGCGAGCAGCGCCCCGTAAAACGTCAAGCCGCCCTCAGGCAGGCGCAGCACGGCCAGCGGGTCCTGGAGATAATCGGGCAAATGGAGCAGCACGTACAGAACCCGCCCGCCCAGCACACCCGCGACCATGACCAGCGGCGCTGCCTGGAAAAGCCGCCCTGGCGCCAGGCCGAAGCGCTCCGCCTGCACCAGCGTGACCGCGGTCCCCACCGCAAACCCCAGGGCTGTCATCAGTCCAAAGACGTAGATAGGCAAAGGCCCTAGCTGGCCGACGACATCCGCTCCCCCGGCCATATACACCCCGCCCCCTCCCAAGGCCTCGCAACCCAGGGAACCCCAAGGCGCCCCCGCTGCGCCTTTCGCCGGGAGGCGCTGGCGGACACGGCAGAGCCGTTCCGCCCTTGCGCCGCTGCGGCAACTGCGTCACCGCGCCCGTGCAGGCTTCCCCGCCGCCTGCATCGCGGCCGTTTGGTGCGGTGCGTCCAGTTCCGCCAAAATCACACCGGCCAGCACCAGCGCGCCCCCGGCCCAGCCGCTGGGTGCCAGCCTCTCCCCGAGCATCATCCACGCAAACAAAGCGGCAAACACGGGCTCCAGCGACACGATGAGCCCGACCCGCGCGGGCGCCACAAACCGCTGCAGGCTCACCTGAGCGAGCAAAGCCCCCGCTGTGGCCAGCAACCCCAGGTACAAAAGGGGCACCGCGTTTGCGGGCGCAAAGACACCCGGCAGTCCCCCGTCAAAGACCCACGCGCTGGCCACGGCCACGGCCCCGGCCGTGCCCATCTGTACCCAGGCCAACAGGACCGGATCAAACCGGGGCGCGAGCTGGTCAACCACCACGATGTGCGCGGCAAAGAGCACCGCACACAAAAGCACCAGCAGGTCGCCGATCTCCGGGCGCAGTCCCTGCAGCCCCTCGGAAAAGTCCACGCTCAAGACGGCCAGGCCAACGGTGGCCAAGGCGACACCCGCCCACGTCCTGGGCCCGGAGCGCTTGCCCAAGAAAAGCGCGGCCATGACCGCCACAAACACGACATTCAGCGCGGTGATGAAGCCCGCCTTCGACGCGGTGGTGTACTGCAGCCCCAAGGTTTGGGTAAAGAAACCGCCCCAAAGGACAAGGCCCGCCAGCACCCCGGCCCGCAGCAGCCCCGGCCCCCAGGCCTGGCGCTTGTGCCACGCCCAGCCCGACAACACCAGCCACGCCAGGCCGAAGCGGGCCGCCACCAGCGCGTGGGGCGGCACCCGCTCCACGAGGTCTTTCACGACCGGAAACGTGCCGCCCCAAACGATCGCGATCAAAAGAAAGCCGAACCCTGCCCACCGCTCCCGGCGGGCGGGAGGAGGAACGTCCGTATCCGTCACCGCTCAACCCCCGAGCAGCCGCTCGCGCAACAGTGCCTGCACGACTTTCGGATTGGCCTTGCCGCCCGTCTGTTTCATGACCTGGCCGACCAGGAAGCCGATGGCCTTCATCTCCCCGCTGCGCACGTTGTCGGCAGCATCCGGGTTGGCGGCGATCACTTGATCCACAACGGCCGCGAGGGCCGCGGTGTCGCTGATCTGCTCCAGCCCCCGCTCCTTGACGATGGCGCCGGGCTCCTTGCCGGTGTGGAACATCTCTTCAAAGACCTCTTTGCCCACGTTGGCGTTGATGACGCCCTGGTCAATGAGGCGCAGGAGGTCCGCGAGCCCCTTGGGCGACACCTGCACCTGTTCGACGGCTTTCCCCTCGGCCTTGAGCAGGCGCAGAAACTCGCCCATGATCCAGTTGCTCACGGGTTTCGCCTGGCCGTACTCGGCCACGCACGCTTCAAAGAAGTCGGCCAGCTGCGGCGAAGTCGTCAGCACCTCCGCGTCGTAGCGGGGCAGGCCGTACTGCTCCACAAACCGGGCTTGCCTCGCGCGCGGCAGCTCGGGCAGCTCGGCCCGCAAGCGTTCGATCCAGGCATCGTCCACGACCAGCGGCACGAGATCCGGCTCGGGGAAGTAGCGGTAATCGTGGGCCTCCTCTTTGCTGCGCATGGCCACGGTCACGCCGCGGTTTTCATCCCAGTGCCGGGTTTCCTGGTACAACGTGCCGCCGCTCTCGAGCACCTCCCGCTGCCGCTGCGCCTCGTACTCAAGCGCGCGCTGGACCGAGCGGAAGGAGTTGAGATTCTTCACCTCGGTCTTGGCGCCAAACTTGGTCGACCCCTTGGGCCGGAGCGAGATGTTGGCGTCGCAGCGGAGGCTGCCTTCCTCCATCTTGACGTCGGAAACACCGGTGAAAAGCAGGATCTGGCGCAACTGCTCCAGGAACACCCGCGCTTCCTCCGGCGAGCGCAGGTCCGGTTCGGTGACGATCTCGATGAGCGGGATGCCGCCCCGGTTATAGTCGATCAGCGAGTATTCGGAGCCCAGGAGCCGCTCGCCCGAGTGGACCGACTTGCCCGCTTCCTCTTCGAGATGCACCCGGTTGATGCCGACCCGGCGCACCTCGCCGTTGATCTCAAACTCCACCCAGCCCTTGCGGCACAAGGGCAGGTCGTATTGGGAGATTTGATACGCCTTGGGCAGGTCGGGGTAAAAGTACTGCTTGCGGTCGAACTTGCTGTAGCGCGCGATCTCACAATTGAGGGCAAGTCCCGCCTTGATGGCGTACTCGACCGCCTTGCGGTTGAGTACGGGGAGGCTGCCCGGCAGCCCCAAGCAGACAGGGCAGACGAGGCTGTTAGGATCCGCGCCGAAGGTGGTGCCGCACCCGCAAAACACCTTGGACTCGGTCGACAGCTCGGCGTGGATTTCAAGACCGATGACAATTTCGTACTCGACTCTTGTCTCAACGGACATCGACGGCCACCTCCCGGCCAGCCCGCCAATGGCGCCCTGCACCCTTAGGCCAGGCCAACTGCTCGTACGTGTACGCGGCCTTGAGCACCTGCTCCTCGCCGAAGGGCGGTCCGATGATCTGAAGCCCGATGGGCAGCCCGCCCTTGTCCACGCCGCACGGCAAGGAGAGGCCCGGGAGACCCGCCAGGTTGACGGGGATCGTAAAGTAGTCGGTCATGTACATGGACAGCGGATCCTGCGTCTTTTCGCCCAGCCGGAAGGCGGTGGACGACGTCGTCGGCGCAAACAGCACGTCCACTTCCTTGAACGCCTGCTCGAAGTCGCGCCGCATCAAGGTGCGCACCTGGGACGCCTTCTTGTAGTAGGCGTCGTAGTGGCCCGCACTCAAAACGTACGTGCCGAGGATGATGCGACGCTTGACCTCCGGACCAAACCCCTTGGAGCGGGTTTCCTCCATCATGCGGGTCACGTCGGCGGCCGGCACCCGCAGGCCGTAGCGCACGCCGTCAAACCGGGCCAGGTTAGAGCTGGCTTCCGCGGGGGCGATCAGGTAGTAGACATGCAGCGCGTACTGCAGGGACGGCAACGACACTTCCTTGATGACCGCGCCGTTTTCCTCAAGCAGCTTAAGCGCCTTGTCCAGCGCCGCCCGCACGTCCGGGTCCACGGGCTGGTTCAGGTACTCCACGGGAACGCCGATGCGCAGCCCTTTGGGCTCCACCCGCAGCGCCTTGGTGAAGTCGGGCACCTCCAGGTTGACCGACGTGGAGTCGCGCGGGTCAAAGCCGCAGATGAGGTTGAGGGCCAGGGCGCAGTCGGTCACGTCCCGGGTGAAAGGCCCGATCTGGTCGAGCGACGATGCAAAGGCGATCAGGCCGTAGCGGGACACCCGGCCGTAGGTGGGCTTCATGCCGACGACGCCGCAAAAAGCGGCCGGCTGCCGGATGCTGCCGCCGGTGTCGCTGCCCAGGGACCAAACGGCCATCCCCGCTGCCACCGCGATGGCCGAGCCGCCCGAGGAGCCGCCGGGAACCCGGTCCAGGTCCCACGGGTTGCGGGCAACCCTAAAGGCCGAGGTTTCGGTCGAGCCGCCCATGGCGAATTCGTCCATGTTGGTCTTGCCGAGCACCGGCGCTTTCACGCCGCGCAGGCGCTCGACGACGGTGGCGTCGTAGGGCGGCACCCAGTTTTCGAGGATGCGGGACGCGGCCGTGGTCCGCAGGCCCCGGGTGACCAGGTTGTCCTTGAGGGCCACCGGGATCCCGGCCAGGGGGTGCGTCGCCTCCCCTTTGGCCCGCGCCTCGTCGTAGGCCCGCGCCTGCTCCAGCGCCTCCTCGGCCGCGACGGTGATGTAGGCTCCCAGCGTGCCGTCCAGCTGCTCGATGCGCTCAAGCAGCGCCTCCGTCAGCTCGCGGCTGGTGAGCTCGCCTGAATCCAACTGCTGCCGCAGCTCATGTGCCGTAAGATCGTACAGTGCCAATGGGCCAGCCTCCTTGCCGCCGCAACTCACGCTTCTTCGAGAATGCGCGGCACCTTGAAATAGCCGTCCTGTGCTTCAGGGGCCCCGGAGAGGACGTCCGCCTGGGGCATGGACGGCACAGGCACATCATCCCGCATCACGTTGTACACCGGTATCCCGTGGGCGGTGGGCTCGACGCCTTCGGTGTCGATGGCCTTGAGCTCGGCGGCCATGCGCAGGATGTCGCTCAACTGCCCGCTCAGCTTCTCCAGCTCCTCATCGGCAAAGCGCAAGCGGGCCTGGGCGGCCACCTTGGCCACGTCCGCGGCCGTCAGGCGCGGCAGTTCCCCTGCCCCGGCCGCGCCGGGCCGTCCGTCCTTGGTGTCCATCACCTGATCAACTCCTCCAACTGTTCCTCGGTCAACACCGGCACCCCGAGCTGCCGGGCCTTGTCCAGCTTGGACCCGGGGTTCTCGCCGGCGACGACAAAGTCGGTATTGCGGCTCACCGAGCTCGACACTTCCCCGCCGTGGCGGCGGATGAGCTCTTCCACCTCCCGGCGGGTGTAGCGGGCCAAGGTGCCGGTCACCACGATGCGCTTGCCGGCCAGCTTCCCGCCGGCGGCCGCGGCCTTTCGCGACGCGGTCATGCGCACGCCGGCCTCCCGCAGCCGCTCGATCAGGGCGCGGTTGTCCTCGTCGGCGAAGTAGTCCAAGACGCTGCGCGCGATCTTTTCCCCGACCGACGGCACGGCGACGAGCTCATCAAAGCCTGCGGCCATGAGCCGGTCGATGTCGCCGAAGTGCTGTGCGATGTCCCGGGCCACGTTTTCCCCCACGTGGCGGATGCCGAGGGCAAACAGCAGCCGCTCCAGGCCGGCGTCCTTGCTCGTTTCGATCGATGCCAGCACGTTGCTGGCCGACTTGTCGCCCATGCGCTCGAGGCTCGCCAGCTGATCGTGGCGCAGGCGGTAGATGTCGGCCGCGTCTTTGACGAGGCCCTTGTCGACCAACTGCTCGATCAACGCCGGTCCCATGCCTTCAATGTTCATGGCGTCGCGGGAGACGAAGTGAATCAGGCGTTCCAGCAGCCGCCCCGGGCATTTCGTGTTGGTGCAGCGGGCCACCGCCTCGCCCGGCGGCCGCACCACCGGGCCGCCGCATTCGGGGCACTCGGTCGGCATGTGGAACTCGCGCTCTTGACCCGTACGCCGCTCCTCCAGCACCCGCACGACCTCGGGGATGACGTCGCCCGCCCGCTGGATGACGACCCAGTCGCCGATGCGGATGTCCTTGCTGCGGATGTAATCCTCATTGTGCAGCGTCGCGCGGCTCACGGTGACGCCGCCCACCTGCACCGGCACCAGCCGCGCCATGGGCGTCACGGCCCCGGTGCGGCCCACGTGGACCACGATGTCCTCCACCTGCGTGATGGCCTGCTCGGCGGCGAACTTGTAGGCGATGGCCCAGCGGGGCGTCTTGGCGGTCGTGCCCAGCCGCTCATACAGGCTGCGGTCGTTCACCTTGAGCACGGCGCCGTCCACCGAGTAGGGCAAGGCCGGCCGCTTCTGCTCAAAGGCCAGGCACCAGTGGATGGCCGCCTCGATGTCGGGCACAAGGCTGGACTCCGGGTTCACCTTGAAACCGAGCTCCCGCAGCAGGTCCAGGAGCTCCGCGTGGGTGGCCGGCGGCTCGCCTTCCATCCAGCCGATGGCGTAGCAAAAAATGTCCAAGGGGCGGCTGGCGGTCACCCTGGGGTCCAACTGGCGCACGGAACCCGCCGCGGCATTGCGCGGGTTGGCAAACAGCGGCTCGCCCCGGGCGGCCCGCTCCTCGTTGAGCCGGCGGAAATCCTCGTGGCGGATGATGACCTCGCCCCGCACCTCGATGGTCAGCGGGCGGCGCAGGCGCAGGGGCACCGAGCGGATGGTGCGCAAGTTGGCGGTGATGTCCTCGCCCTGATTGCCGTCGCCCCGGGTCGCCCCCCGCACCAGCCGGCCGTTCTCGTAAACGAGGGAAACCGCCAGCCCGTCAAACTTCGGCTCGCACACGTACGCAAGCCGGTCGACCTCGGCCAGCTTCCTCGCCCGGGCGTCGAAAGCCCGAAGCTCCTCGGGAGAAAAGGCGTTGGCCAGGCTCAGCATGGGGACCCGGTGCACCACCGTGGCAAACGCTTCCGACGGCGGCGCGCCCACCCGCTGCGTGGGCGAATCGGGCGTGACCAGCTCCGGGTACTCGGCCTCCAGCCGCTCCAGCTCCCGCATGAGCTGGTCAAACTCGGTGTCGCTGATCACCGGATCGTCTAGGACGTAGTAGCGGTAGTTGTGGTATTCGATCTGCTGCCGCAGTTCCTCGACCCTGGAGCGCACCGCGGCCGGCACTTCCCTGGCCACCCTCTCCCCTCCCTTGGCCAACTGTATTGTTTTCCTCGCCCTGGCAAGGAATCCTCCACGGCCCTTCGCCGACCGGAACGGCCCTTCGCCGACCGGAACGGCCCTATGCTGGACCCGGGACGGCCCTACGCCAGCCCCGGGCCGCCGGCCCGGGCGTCCAGGCATCCCGCGGTCTAACCGCACCCGGCGCCTCATAGGTATCCACGCGTGAAAGTGAGGTCCTGACCGTTGTTCATCCCCACGCGCTGGCTGCGGGCCTGCTTGGCCGCCGCGGCAGGACTCATCGTCCTTGCACTTGTCGCCCCATGGAGCCCCCCGCCGGCGCCCGTGTGGGTGGAGCTGCAACCCGGGCCGGGCCTGCGCTATTTGGCCGACTTCGAAGCCGGCCCCGCGATCCGCGCCGGTGCTGCCATCCTCATCGAGGCGGAAACCGGCACGGTCCTCTTTGCCCACAACGAGCACGAGCGCCGCCCCATGGCCAGCACCACCAAGATCATGACGGCGCTGGTAGCCCTGGAAAACGCCGCCCTGCAAGACGTGGCCACCGTCAGCCGCGAGGCGGTGCAGGTGCCCGGTTCCGACGCGGGCTTGCGCCCCGGGCAAACCCTGACCGTGCTGGAGCTGCTCCACGGGCTGCTCTTGCCTTCGGGCAACGACGCCGCCAACGTCATCGCGGAGCATGTGGCGGGCAGCCAACCCGCGTTCGTCGACCTGATGAACGCCCGCGCCCACGAGCTCGGCGCCTTGCGGACGCGCTTCGCCAACGCCCACGGCCTGGACGCCCCCGACCACTACTCCACCGCCTACGATCTCGCCATCATCGCCCGCGCCGCCATGCGCTTCCCGACATTCAGCCAGATCGTGGCTACAAAAGTTTTCGAGCCCGCGAGCATCAGCCGGACATGGCGCAACACCAACCGGCTCTTGTGGAGCTTCGAGGGCGTCGAAGGCGTCAAGACCGGCACCACCAGCGGTGCGGGCTACTGCCTCGTGGCCGCCGCGTCCCGCTCCGGTATGCGCCTGATCGCGGTCGTCTTGGGCAGCCCCGACCGCTACGACGATGCCGTGCGGCTGCTGGAATACGGCTTTGAGCGCTTCCACCTGCTGACGCTAGCGGCCCACGGCCAGGTGCTGGCGCAGGTGCAGGTGCCCGGCGGCCTTGTGCCCCTCGATGCGGTCGTAGACGGCGACTTCCGCATCGTGGCCCGGGATGAGGACATCAACCGGCTGCAGGTGCGGGTCGTGCTGGACGCCTTGCGCCCGCCCATCCGGGCCGGTCAACCCGTCGGACGCCTGGAGGTGGAGGCGGGCCCCGACCAAGCGCTGGCCCGGGTGCCCATCCTGGCCCGGGACAATGTTCCCCGCTGGACGCCCCTCGGGGCCCTGTGGCGGTGGCTCAAGACCCTTTAACCCGCTCCAGGGGCGCCATGCTGGCCAACAGCTTCTTAACCCCCTGGCCCGGAAACGCCACCGTCAAGATCAGATCGCCCGCGGACGATTCGCAGCTGACGATGGTTCCCTGGCCCCACGCCCGGTGGTACACCTTGTCCCCCGGCCGCCAGTCGTGGGCCGCCCCCGCGCCGGCAGCAGCGGGCGCATTGGCGCCGGCTCCGGGCGTACGACCGGCACCGGCGGGCGCGCCTAGCCCCGCCAGTGACATGGTCACGGGACCGAACCCCGGCCGGCCCGCACGCCCACCCGGCAACACTTGCCACCGGGCCCGGGCCGCCTGGGCCCTGATCTCCTCGGAGCGATTCTCCACCAGATGCTCCGGGATCTCGCCCACGAAGCGGGACACCGCCGACGCCACCGGCTCGCCGTACAGCATTCGCTGCTGGGCGCAGGTGAGATACAGCCGCTCCTTGGCCCGGGTCATCCCGACGTAGCAGAGGCGGCGCTCCTCCTCGAGCTCCCCGGGTTCCATAATGGCCCGGGAGTGGGGGAACACGCCTTCCTCCATGCCCACCAGAAAGACCACGGGAAACTCCAAGCCCTTGGCCGCGTGCAAGGTCATCATGACCACCGAGTCGGCCTGCGGGTCGTACGCGTCCACATCCGAAACGAGCGCCACGTGCTCGAGGAACGCGCCCAGGTCCTGCGCTTGCTCCAGCTCAAACTGCCGGGTTACCGAGAGAAACTCTTTCAGGTTCTCGATCCGGGCCTCGGCTTCCACCGTACGCTCGGCATGTAGTTCGGCCAAGTAGCCCGATTCCTCCAGCACCCGCTCGGCCAGGGCTGTGAGGCTCACGGCGCCGACCAGCTGCCGCCAACCTTCGACGAGCTCATAGAAAGCCCGCACCTTGCCCGCGGTCGCCGGGGACAACTCGCTGAGGGCCGCCTCGTCGTTCAGGGTTTCATACAAGGGCATCCCCATGGCGGCCGCGTAGTCGTCGAGCCGGCTTAAGGTCGTGTCGCCGATGCCGCGCTTGGGCACGTTGATGATGCGGCGCAGGCTGAGGGAGTCGTATGGGTTGAAGATGAGCCGCAAGTAGGCCAACAGGTCCTTGATTTCCTTGCGCTCGTAAAACCGCACGCCCGACACGATCCGGTACGGGATGCCCCGGCGGATGAACTCCTCTTCAAAGGTGCGGCTTTGCGCATGCGTCCGGTAAAGGATGGCGAAGTCCCGGTACGACCGCCCCTCCTCCAGCACCCCCTGCCGGATCTCGTCGCCGACGAAAGCCGCCTCCTCCCGCTCGTCGCCCGCCTGGTAGAAGATGACCGGATCGCCCTCGGGATTGTGGGTCCACAGATTTTTCTCCGGGCGGTCCAGGTTGTTGGCGATCACGTTGTTGGCCGCCTCAAGAATCCGCTTGGTGGAGCGGTAGTTCTGCTCCAGCTTGATGACCGTCGCGTCGGGGTAGTCCCGCTCAAAATCCAGGATGTTGCGGATGTCCGCGCCCCGGAAGCGGTAGATGCTCTGATCCGCGTCGCCCACCACGCACAGGTTGCGGTGGCGGCTGGCCAACATGTTCACCAGCACGTACTGGGCGCGGTTGGTGTCCTGGTACTCGTCGATCATCAGGTAGCGGAAACGCTCCTGGTACTGTTCGAGCACCGCCGGGTCTTCGCGGAACAGGCGCACCGTCGCCAGGATGAGGTCGTCAAAATCGAAGGCGCCGTTCTGCTTGAGCTTGGCCTGGTACCCCTCGTACACCCGCGCCACGGTGCGCTCCCAAAAGTCGGTGGCCTGGGCGTTGTAACCCGCCGGGTCCAGCAGCTCGTTTTTCGCCGCGCTGATGGCCGCGAGAACCCCCCTGGGCTCGTAGCGCTTCGAATCGAGGTTGAGCTCCTTGAGGGTTTCCTTGACGGCCGCAAGCTGGTCCGCAGTGTCAAAGATGAGGAAGTGCCGCGGGAACCCAAGACGGTCCGCGTGCCTGCGCAGTATCTGCACGCAGGTCGCGTGAAACGTCCCCACCCACACCTGCTCGCCCGCGGGGCCGATGAGCCGCGTCACCCGCTCCCGCATCTCCCGGGCCGCCTTGTTGGTAAACGTGACCGCTAGGATGGCCCACGGAGGCACGCCCTTGATTTGGAGCAGGTACGCGATGCGGTAGGTGAGCACCCGCGTCTTGCCGCTGCCCGCGCCTGCGATGATGAGCAGGGGCCCCTCCGTGTGCTGTACGGCGGCCAACTGCGTTTCGTTGAGGTCTTTGAGCCAATCGGTCAATTTGGGTTGGCCTCCCGCCGCGCCCGGCGACTTCCGTCAGCGGGCGGTCTGTGCGTCCTTGCGCCGGTTGCGCAGCACCTGAAACACCTGCTTGGGGGTGATGCCCCGCTCGGCCATGAGCACGGTCAAATGGTACACCAGGTCGGCCGTCTCCTCGAGCAGCGGCTGCTTGGTGTCGTTCTTGGCGGCGATGATGACCTCGGCGCTCTCCTCGCCGATCTTCTTGAGAATCTTGTCCAGGCCCTCACGGAACAGGTAGGCCGTGTAGGAGCCCTCCCTGGGATGGTCCCGGCGGTCGACAATGACATTGTAAAGTTGCTCGAAGACGTCCTCCCCGCGGCCGTACACCGCCTCCGGGTCAAACACGGGCTCCGCGTTGGGCGCCGGCTCGCCTTCCCGGTTGAGCTCGTAGTGGAAACACGAGCGGTAGCCCTCGTGGCACGCCCCGGGCCCTTCCTGCTCGACCTTAAGCAAAAGCGCATCCCCGTCGCAGTCGGCGATGACGGCCCGCACGTGCTGGTAATGGCCCGACTCTTCCCCTTTCAGCCACAGCTTCTGGCGGCTGCGGCTCCAGTACCACGCTTTCCCCGTCTCGAGCGTGCGCTGCAGGGCCTCACGGTTCATGTGGGCCAGCATCAGCACTTCGCCGCTGTGCACATCCTGTACGACCACCGGGATGAGCCCGTTGTTCTGAAACCTCAACTGCGACCATTCCATGTCGCATAAACCCCCCGACCCTTGTTGCACGCCGCATGCGGCGGCCTCTCGGCCCGACCGCCCTGGCTGGCGCGGCTTATCGCCGGGCTTTGCTTCCGCCGGCGGCTTTGCGCCGGCCGCTCGGCATCTGCGCCGGGCGCACGGCATCTGCGACAGCCGCTCGGCACCTGCGACAGCCGCTCGGCACGTGCGCCTGTGCCTGCGCCGGCGTTGGACACGACGCGTCTTACAGGCGCACGGGGATGCCAGCCTGGCGCAGATACTCCTTGAGGGCCCTAATCTCTACGTGCCGGAAGTGAAAGATGCTGGCCGCCAGCACCGCATCGGCCCGGCCGATGAGTAGCCCGTCCCGCAGGTGCTCCATGGTCCCCGCGCCGCCCGAAGCGACGATGGGGATCTTGACGGCCTCCTTGACGCGGCGGTTGAGCTCGTTGTCGTAGCCTTGCTTGGTGCCGTCAAAGTCGATGCTGTTCAGCACCAGTTCCCCCGCGCCCAAGCCTTCCGCCCGCATCGCCCATTCTAGCACGTCCAGGCCCGTCGGGGTCGTCCCGCCTTTGACGACCACTTCCCAGGACAACTGGCCGCCCGGCCCCGTCCGGCGCAGGCAGTCGATGGACAGTACGATCCGGTGTGAGCCGAAGCGGGCCGCGGCTTCCTGGATGAGCTCGGGCCGCTGCACCGCGGCGGTGTTGATGGATACCTTATCCGCGCCCGCTTCAAACAACGCCTCCATATCCGCCACCGAGCGTACGCCGCCGCCCACGGTCAAAGGCACGGAGATCGCGGCCGCCACGCGCCGCACCACATCCAGCATGGTGCCGCGGCCCTCGGTGGACGCGGTTATGTCAAACAGCGCGATCTCGTCGGCCCCTTCCCGGTCGTACGCGGCGGCCATCTCCACCGGATCGCCCGCGTCGCGGATGTCCCGGAATTGCGTGCCTTTCACCACGCGCCCGTCCCGCACGTCCAGACAGGGGATGATGCGTTTCGTCTCCATGGGTTCTCCTCCATCCTGCAAAGGGGCCCGCTGCTTCCCTAGCCTACGTCCGCCCGGCCGACGGCGTCCGGCCGACCAGCTGCTTCCGGCCGGAGTAAGGCCAACGCGGCTCTGAGGTCCACGGCGCCCGTGTAGAGGGCTTTGCCGACGATGGCCCCGACGACGCCCCGGTCCCTTAGGGCGGCCAGGGTGCGCAAGTCGTCCAGGCTGCTGACGCCGCCTGAGGCGATCACCGGTACCCCGGCGGTCGCCACCCGCTCCAGCGCCGCCAAATTGGGACCCGAAAGCGTTCCGTCCCGGGCAATGTCGGTGAAGATGATCTGGGCGACGCCCCGCCGGCCCATCTCCCGGGCCAGTTCCACGGCGTCCCTTTCTGTACCTTCCGCCCACCCCCGCACGGCCACCCGGCCGTCGCGGGCGTCGATGCCGACCAGCACCCGGCCCGGGAACCGGCGGCACGCCTCCTCCACCAGCTCGGGCTGCTCGATGGCGGCCGTGCCTAAGATGGCGTAGGCGATGCCCGAAGCCAGCACCTGCTCGATGGCGGCCATGCTGCGGATGCCGCCGCCCAGCTCCACGGGGATATCCACGGCCCGCGCGATCTCCGTGGCCACCGCGAGGTTTCTCGGGCGCCCCTCAAACGCCCCGTCCAGGTCCACCACGTGCAGGCGGCGGGCGCCGGCCGCGGCGAAGGCGCGCGCCACGGCCACCGGGTCGTCGGAATAGACCGTCTCGCGGGAAGGATCGCCCTGCACCAGCCGCACGCAGCGCCCGCCCCGCAGGTCGATGGCAGGGATGATCAGAAAGCCCGGATCGCTGCCCATGCCCGTCACTCGATCACCCCTTTGGTGGAAGGAACGCCCACGACCCGGGGGTCAAGGGCCACCGCATCCCTGAGAGCCCGCGCAAACGCCTTGAAGCCTGCCTCAAGGATGTGGTGGCTGTTCCTACCCGCAAGCTGCCGCAGGTGCAGCGTAATTCCCGCGGTATTGACGACGGCGCGGAAAAATTCCTCGCCCAGCTCCGCGTCAAACTCCCCTACCCGCCCGCTGGGTGCGAGGTCATAGGCCAAGTACGGGCGCCCGCTGATGTCGATGGCGGCCAGCACCAGCGCCTCGTCCATGGGCACGTAGGCATGCCCGAAGCGTCGGATCCCCGCCTTGTCCCCGAGGGCCTGGCGCAGCGCCTGGCCCAGGCAAAGACCCGTGTCTTCCACCGTGTGGTGCCCGTCCACGTGCAGGTCGCCCTGGCAGTGCACCTCCAGGTCAAAGGTCCCGTGGCGGGCGAGTGCCGCCAGCAGGTGGTCGAAAAACCCGATGCCCGTCTCCACCTGCGCGCGGCCCTGGCCGTCCAAGTCCAGCACCAGCTTGATGTCGGTCTCGGCCGTGCGCCGCTGCACCTCGCCCCGGCGGGGCTGCTTGGCAGCATCCATCATCGCGTCCCCTCCCCTGCCGCGCCTGCCTGCCCTGCGGCGCGTGTCTCCCCTGCGGCGCCCTCCCGCCCAGTCCCGGGTTCGCCGCCCTGCGCCTCACCGGTGCGCAGCACCGCACCTTTGCGCAGCGCCGCGCCCAGCCGCATCGCGGCGCAGCGCCTGCAAGCGGACGTGCACCGCCTGGGCGTGGGCGACGAGGCCCTCGATGTCCGCGAGCCGCGCCGCGTCCTCGCCCTCGGCCAGGAAGGCGTCCTGCGTGTAGGCAACGACGCCGACGCGGCGCACGAAGTCGTCGACGCTCAATTGCGACGCAAACCGGGCCGTGCCGTTGGTGGGCAGGATGTGGTTGAGCCCGGCGATGTAGTCGCCCATCACCTCGGGTGAGTGGGGCCCAATAAAGATGGCCCCCGCATGCACCAGGCGCGGCAGCACAGCCTGGGGCTCTTTCAGCAGGAGCTCCAAGTGCTCGGGAGCCAGCCGGTTGGCCAGCTCCACCGCCTCGTCCAAGTCCCGGCAGACGGCAATGCGCCCCCAGCGCTCGAGGGACGCCCGCGCTACGGCCGGGTCGGGCAGGGCTGCCAGTTGCCGCTCCACTTCGGCCGCCACCGCCCGCGCCAGGCCGGCGTCGGTGGTGATCAGCCACGCTGCGGCCTCCGTATCGTGCTCGGCCTGGGACAAGAGGTCTGCCGCCACAAACTCCGGCGGCGCGGTCTCATCGGCCAGCACCAGGATTTCGCTGGGCCCGGCGATGGAGTCGATGCCCACCCGCCCAAAGACGTGCTTTTTCGCCAGCTGCACAAAGACGTTGCCCGGGCCGACGATCTTGTCCACCGCGGGGATGGTCTCGGTGCCGTAGGCCAAAGCCGCCACCCCGTGCGCGCCGCCGATGCGCAAGATGCGGTCGGCGCCGGCTTCCCGGGCGGCGATGAGCAGGTAGGGGTGGAGGCGCCCCTCTCCCCGGGCGGGCGTGGCCACGATGACCTCCCGCACCCCCGCCACCCGGGCGGGTATGACCGCCATCAGGGCCGTGGAGACCAGGGGAAAGCGGCCCCCGGGCACGCAGGCCGCCACGCGCTCCAAGGGCACGTAGCGCTGGCCAAGCACGGCCCCGCTGGGCATCGTCACCCACCAGTCCCGCCGCAGTTGGGCCTCATGGGCCCGGCGAATGTTGTCCCGGGCCCGGCGGATGGCGGCCACCATCTCCGGCTGGGCGGCCCGGTACGCCGCCTCGATCTCGTCCTCGCCGACGAAAAACCGTTCAGGCGTCACGTCCAGCCCGTCGATACGGCGGGCAAACTCTATCACCGCCGCATCGCCGCGCTCTCTTACCGCCGCGGCGATCCGGGCCACCGCCTCGGCCGGGGACAGGGGCGCGCCGAAAATCTCGGCCGTGCGGGCTTGCACGCTGGGCGCGACCTCCATGTCCTCTAAGGCCGGGCGCTGGAATAGACGCCTCAGCTCCTCCGGGGGCGTCTCGGCCGTGAACACAAGCCGTATCGTCATCCTTGTCCCCCCGCGTTCGTCGCTTCGATCGCCGCCTCGGCCGCCCGCTCCAGGGCCGCCGCCAGCGCGTCGATCTGTTCGGAACGGATCTTGTAGCGCACAGGATTGGCGATGAGGCGGGCGGTGCTTTCACCCACGGTGGCGATGACGGCCAGCCCATTGTCCCGCAAGGTGCGGCCGGTTTCGGTCACATCCACCACCGCGTCGGCCAGCCCGACCAGCGGTGCGAGCTCGATGTTGCCGTGCAGGGGGACGATCTCCACCTGGATGCCCTGTTCGTTGAAGTAGCGCCGGGCCACCCGGGGATACTTGGTCGCGACGCGGCTGTTGAAATCCAGATCCTGCACGCGGCTTACGCCCGACGCCTCGGGCACGGCGACCACCAGCCGGCAGCGGCCGATGCCGAGGTCCACCAGTTCCGCCACGTCGCGGCCGGCTTCCCAGAGCACGTCCTTTCCCGCCACGCCCACGTCGGCCGCCCCGTACTCGACAAACGTCGGCACGTCCGCCGCACGGCAGATGAGAAACCGCAAGGGCCCCTTCTCCAGCACCAGCCTCCGGTTGGCCTCCGCCAGCTCCCCCGTGTCGAAGCCCGCCGCGTGCAACAGCGCGATCACCCGGTCGAGGAGCCGGCCCTTGGGCAAGGCGATGGTCAACGGGCGCTCGCTCACCGGGGATCCCCCCCAAGGAGCTGCGCCGCCTCGGCCGCGGCCAGCGTCCGGTACTCCGGCGCCGCGAACACCTGCACCGCGTCCGGGCCGGCATAATAGGCCACGTAAGCGATGCCCCGCGCCCGGGCGTACTCCAGCATCCCGTCCAGCGGGCGCTCCAGCACGTCCATCTCCACCGTCCACCCCCGGCCCCGCAACATGCGGGCCGCGGCGAGGGCCCGGGCACGCCCGGCTTGATCGCCGCCCACGAGCCACCGCGGCGCCCCGTCCGGCCCGGGCAGAGCCCCCTGGCCCTCCAGGGCCAGCATGAGCCGCTCCACGCCTACCACGAAACCGGTGGCGGGACATTCATGGCCGAAGCGCCCGATCAAGTTGTCGTAGCGCCCGCCCGTGCAGACGGGAAAGCCCAGGTCGGGAGCGTATCCTTCCAGCACCATGCCGGTGTAGTAGTCCAAGTCCTTGATCATGCCGAAGTCGATGTACACCCGGTCGGCCACGCCGTGGGCCGCCAAGGCCGCGTAGATCGCGCCCAGGTTTTCCGCGGCCTTTCGGGAAACCGGGTTGTCCGCCAGCGCAATCGCCCGGGTGATCGCTTCCTCGCGCCCGCGCAGGCGGGGCAGCTCCCGC
>DATCLD010000232.1:0-1677 GCA_036564115.1 Limnochordales bacterium | reverse complement strand
CCCGGTGCTCATGCACAACCTCATCCAGTCGGCGCAAATGCTGGCCAACGCGGTCACGGCGTTCACGGATCGCTGCGTGCGGGGCATCGAGGCCAACCGGGAAAACATCCAGCGGCTCCTGGACCGCTCCATCTGTACCGTTACCGCCCTGAACCCCTACATCGGCTACGACGCAGCCGCCCGCATCGCCAAGAAGAGCCTTGCCACGGGCCGCCCGGTGCGGGAGATCGTGCTGGCCGAGGGGCTGTTGCCGGAAGATGTGGTGGACGCGGTCTTGTCGCCGGAGAACTTGACCCGTGGGGCCCTGCCCGTGCCTGTGCGGGCAGCCGGCGCCGGCAGGCGCTAAACGACGAATGCCGATTGGCAAGGCGCCCCCGCCCGGTCTATAATGGGCCTACCCCCGCAACATACGCGGAGGTGGCCTGCAGTGGAACTGTCCTCGCTCTGGCGCAAACCCCGGATCGGCCTCGCCCTAGGCAGCGGCGGCCTCGGCGGCGCCGCCCACATCGGTGTCCTCAAGGTCTTGAGCGAGTCTGGAGTGCCCATCCATGCCGTGACCGGCACGAGCATCGGCGCCGTCATCGGGGGCTTGTATGCCTGCGGGTGGACCCCTGACAAGATGCGCCAGCAGCTCTTGTCCCTGACCGTCGAGGACCTTTACGACGAAAAGGTCAACTCGCGCCTTGTCGTCCGCCGGGGTTTGAGCTATCTCTTCCGCCTCATCGGCCGCCGGCCCAGCCCAGAGCCGCGCCTCGCTTTTACCCGGGGCGAACGCATCGCCGCCCACCTGCGGGCGTGGACGGGCGGCCGCGACTTCAGCGACCTGGGCGTCCCCCTCGCGGTCGTGGCAGCCGACTTGTCCACCGGGCGGCGGGTCATCTTCACGGGCCCCGCATGGGCCGAACGCATGCGGCGGGCAGACCCCAGCTCCATCGTCTTTGACGACGTCCCCGTGTGGCTCGCCATGCGGGCGTCCATGTCCATCCCCGGAGTCTTTGAGCCCGCGCTCATCCACGGCCGCCCCATGGCAGACGGGGGGCTCGTGGATCCGGTGCCGGACAGCCTGTTGAGCCCGCTCGGCGCCACAGTCAGTGTCGCGGTTTCCCTGGAGGGCTTCCCGGGCGAGCCGACGCCCATTAGGGATATCCCCCAGCTCTTGTCCCGCTCGGTGGACGTCATGAGCCTCACCATCGCCACCCTGCGTTCGCGAGCGCACGTCGTGATCCGGCCAGGTACCGGCGACGTGGGGTTGCTCGACTTGGACCGGCTGCCCGACTGCATCCGCGCCGGGGAAACCGCCGCCACAAGAGCCCTCCCCGCCATCCAGCAGGCCATGCGCCGGCCTTGGGCCCGGCGGATAGCCAGCGTCTGATGGGTTTCCAAGGGGCATCGCGGGTGAGGTAACGGCTCGGGGCGCCAGCCCCGGATGAATGCCGCCCGTAAAGAAAATCCCCCGCGGCGAGAGGATTCCCGGACGGAAGGCGAACTTGGAAGCAGGAAACGTTTGAAGGAGTGACCCCTTTTGTCGACGCGGTTTTCAGAGCCCCGCACGGCCCCGCAGCCGCTTCCCGTGCAGCTCCCGGTGCTGGACCGGGGCTACGTGCGCCTCGAGGACGTCATGGGCACGGACTTGACGCCCGTCAACGACGCCCGCGCGTCCTATATGAAACGCTCGGA
>DATCLD010000231.1:0-6967 GCA_036564115.1 Limnochordales bacterium | reverse complement strand
GTGGGTCAAGCGGCAGGCCGAAAAGGAAGGGCTCGACCAGATCTTTAAGGCCGCGGGATTTGAATGGCGGGAGCCGGGCTGCAGCATGTGCCTGGGGATGAACCAGGACATCCTCCAGCCGGGCGAGCGGTGCGCGTCCACGTCCAACCGGAACTTCGAAGGGCGCCAAGGCCGCGGCGGGCGGACGCACCTGGTGAGCCCCCAGATGGCGGCGGCGGCAGCCATCGCCGGCCATTTCGTGGACATCCGCGAGTGGGACGTGGCCGCTGAGTACGCAGGCTGATGTAAACGGGGGCCGGCCGTGGCCGGCTCCGCTGGACAACTATCCGGAGGTGCGGTTTCCATGCAGCCCTTGCGCGTTCACACCGGGTTGGTGGCGCCCCTGGACCGGGCCAACGTCGACACCGACCAGATCATCCCGAAGCAGTTTCTCAAGCGCATCGAGCGCACGGGTTTCGGCCAGTTTCTCTTTTACGACTGGCGCTTCCGGGAGGACGGCACGCCCAACCCGGATTTCATCCTCAACCAGCCGCAGTACAAGGGTGCGACGATCCTTTTGACCCGCCACAACTTCGGGTCCGGATCTTCACGGGAACACGCGCCGTGGGCGCTCTTGGACTACGGTTTTCGGGTTATCATCGCGCCGTCTTTTGCCGACATTTTCTACAATAACTGCTTCCAAAACGGCATCCTGCCCGTGCGCCTGCCGGAGGACCAGGTCGATGAGCTCTTCCGCAGGACGCTGGCGCGGCCGGGGTACCAACTGACGGTGGACTTGGAGCAGTGCCAGGTGCGGGACGGCGCGGGCCTCGTGTTGCCGTTCGAGATCGACCCGTTCCGCCGCCACTGCCTCCTGGAAGGGCTCGACGACATCGGCCTTACGCTGCAGCACGAGGACAAGATCCGCGCCTTTGAGGCCAGGCACCGGATTTACGGCTTGCCGGCAGCGCAGTAGAACGCGGTGCGGCAGCCAGCCACGAAGCCACAAAGACGGCAAGGCAGCGACGCACCTAGGCACCAAGGAGGCGCGGCGACGCGATGACCGAGTGGGCGCAACGCATCGAGCTGTTTGACACCACCTTGCGGGACGGGACCCAGGGCGAGGGCGTCTCCTTTTCCGCGGAGGACAAGGTGCGCATCGCCGTCCGCCTGGACCGTTTCGGCATCGACTACATTGAGGGCGGCTGGCCCGGGTCCAACCCCAAGGACGTGGAGTTTTTCCAGCGTATCCGGGACGTGGAGCTCAAGCACGCGCAGGTGACCGCCTTCGGCAGCACCCGCCGGGCCGGGATAGCGCCCGAGGACGACGCCAACCTGCAGGCCATCGTGGCCTCCGGCGTAAAGGTGGCGTCCATCTTCGGCAAGTCGTGGGACTTTCACGTTACCCACGCCCTCGGCACGACGCTAGAGGAAAACTTGCGCATGATTGGGGACAGCGTCCGTTTCCTGCGGGCCCAGGGCCTAGAGGTCATCTACGACGCGGAGCACTTCTTCGACGGCTATAAGCGCTGCCGCACATATGCCCTGGAAACCCTCATGGCCGCATGGGAGGCGGGCGCCAAGGTCCTCGTGCTGTGCGACACCAACGGCGGCACACTACCGGACGAGGTGTACGAGATCGTGCTGGCCGTCGGGGAGAGCATCCCGGCGCCCTTGGGGATCCACGCTCACAACGACTGCGGGCTGGGCGTAGCCAACAGCCTGGCAGCGGTGCGGGCCGGCGCCCGGCACGTCCAGGGCACCATCAATGGCTACGGCGAGCGCTGCGGCAACGCGGACCTGATCCAGGTCATTCCCAACCTGCAGCTCAAGATGGGATACGCGTGCGTGTCGCCCGAGCAGCTCCGCACCTTGACGGAACTGTCCCGGTTTGTGAGCGAGCTGGCCAACCGCACGCCCAGCGACCACCATCCCTTTGTGGGCCGCAGCGTCTTTGCCCATAAGGGCGGCGTGCACGTCAGCGCCGTGCTCAAGTACCCGGAAACCTATGAGCACATCCCGCCTGAGCTCGTGGGCAACGAGCGGCGGGTACTGGTTTCTGAGCTCTCTGGCGGCAGCAACGTCATTTACAAGGCCCGGGAGCGGGGGATTCAACTGGAGAAAGACTCGCCCGCCCTCAAAGAGGTCGTGGCGACCATCAAGAACCTGGAGCACCAGGGGTACTACTTCGAGGCGGCGGAGGGCTCCTTTGAGCTGTTGCTCAAGAAGGCCATCGGCCAGTATCGCCCCTACTTCAACCTTGAAGGCTTGCGGATCATCATTGAAAAGGACGACATGCACGACGAGCCGGTGGCGGAAGCCATCATCAAGGTGCGGGTGGGGGACGCGGTCGTGCATACGGCCGCCGAGGGCAACGGCCCCGTCAACGCCCTGGACAACGCCTTGCGCAAGGCGCTGGTGGACGTGTATCCGGACTTGGCCCGCATCCACCTGACCGACTACAAGGTGCGGGTGCTTAACGAAGACGGGGGCACCGGCGCCAAGGTCCGGGTGCTCATCCAAAGCGCCTGCGATGGGCGGTCGTGGGGCACCGTCGGGGTGTCCACCAACATCATCGAAGCGAGCTGGATCGCCCTCGTGGACAGCGTGGAGTACGGCCTGATGCTCTGCGGCGTCGAGCCGTTGACGGCTCCGATCCGGGCGGCGGCCAGCGGCTAATCCAGGCGGCCCTTGCGGCAGGCGCGCGGCGGCTTAGCCGCGCGCCTGCCGGTAGCGTTCGTGGGCTTCGGCGATGACCCGGCAGGCGTGCTCCCGGTCGCTCCAGCTGCCGACGCGGGTAGACTTGCCCTCGAGGTCCTTGTACACCTGGAAGAAGTGGGTGATTTCCCGCAACAGGTGGGCCGGGACGTCGTCCAGCACCTGGACCCAGTTCCACTGCGGGTCGCTGACGGGTACCGCCAGGATCTTCTCGTCGGGACCCTTCTCATCCCACATCTCAAAGACGCCCACAGGGCGGGCCCGGATGATGCAGCCGGGAAACGTGGCTTCGCCTACCAACACCAGCGCGTCCAGCTCGTCCCCGTCTTGGGCCAGCGTATCCGGGATGAAGCCGTAGTCGGCCGGGTAGTGGACGGACGAAAACAGCATCCGGTCCAGCACGAAGCGGCCGGTCTCCTTGTCGTACTCGTACTTGTTGCGGCTACCGCGGGGGATTTCCACCATCACCAATATCTGATCCATCGTCGACCACCTCGCTGTTCGGCCACGGATGTTCCCTGTGGGCACTGGGGAATCCTTTCGGCGAGGCCGATAAGGGACAAATGTCCCAACATTGAGAGACGACTGTCCTGTTTAGGTGCGGCCGGCCCGCATCCGGTCGGGATCTCTTGTCCACCCGCGGCCGTTCTGCTAGACTGAGACGAGAACAGCCAGGAGGGAGCGGGCGCCCATGGATCCGCGCAAGCGCAAGGTCACAGTGGCGCTGGCCTTGGTTGGCGTTGTCCTCGTGTACCTGATCGCCACCGCGGCCTCCAATACAACGATGTATTATCTCACCGTGGAGGAGGCCGCCGCGCGCAAAGACAGCCTCCAAGGGCGCTTTATCCGCATCCAGGGCCACGTTCCCGGCGAGACCATCCGCTGGGATTCGCGGGAGTTCCTCCTGTCCTTTGAAGTCTCCAACGGCCAGCAGCGGGTGCCGGCGGTTTACCGGGGCGTCCGCCCGGACAATTTGCTGGACGGCAGCAATGTCGTGCTGGAAGGCACCTTCAACGCGAGCGGCGTGTTTGAGGTGGACCGGCTGCTGGTGCAATGCGTCTCCAAGTACGAGGCGGCGGATCGGCCGAGCGGCAGCCAGCCCAGGTACGAAGAAATCGACGGGGTGCTGTACGAGACGTACGAGTCGGGCTGGCGCGGGGTGCGCTAGTTTGCAGATAGAGCTCCGGTCCGTGACGCGGCGCGTCGATGGCCGCCGTCTCCTGGACGCCGTCACCCTCGCGATCCAACCGGGGCAATCACTGTTGATTTGTGGGCCCAACGGCGCCGGCAAGAGCACCTTGCTCAAGGTGGCCGCGGGGCTCGTGCCGCCTTCTGCGGGCGAAGTCCTCTACGACGGCCGGCCGGTGTCGCGCTGGGGGCCGGGCGTGCGGCGGCGCGTGGGCGCGCTCTTTCACGAGAGCCTGCTTTACGACGACCTGACTGTGCTGGACAACCTGGTGTTTGTGGCCCGGCTGTTCGCAGTGGGCGACGCCCGCCGGCGGGCCGAGGCGCTCGTGGATGAGGTGGGCCTGCGCCTCGCGGCGCGGGAGCCTGTGGCGCGCCTTTCGCGGGGCATGCGGCAGCGGCTGGCGCTGGCCCGGGCCTTGGTGCATCAGCCCGAGGTGCTCCTGCTGGACGAGCCCTTCGCGGGGCTCGACGCCCGCTGGACGGCGTGGTTGACGGAGCGTTTGACCGCCGAGCGTGAGCGGGGCACGAGCATCGTGCTTGTGGCCCACGAATGGCGCTGGGCCTGGCCGCTCGCGGATCGGGCGGCGGTGCTCGTGCGGGGGCGGCTCGCGTGCCTGGTGGACGCCCGGGAATGGGACGCAGACCGGTTTGGGACCGAGTACCGGCGGCTGGCGATGCCCGCGGGCTCTGCCGGGGAGGCGGGCTTGGAGGAGGCCGTATTGGGCGCAGCCGGGGAGGAGACCCTCCTTTGAGCTACCTGCGGGCGCTGGCCGCGATCATTTGGAAGGACCTCCGCCTGGAATGGCGCACCGGAGAAGCGCTGCTGACGCCCGCTTTGCTGGCGCTCCTGCTTCTGCTCGTCATCGTCTTTGCGCTTCCGCCGGGCGTGGCCCGTATGGAGGGCGTCTTCACCGCCAGCCTGTGGACGGCGCTGTTTTTCGCGGGCACGGTGGGCTTAAGCCGCAGCTTCGCCCGGGAACGGGCTGAAGGTCGGCTGTGGGGGTTGTTGCTGGCGCCTGTGGATCGCAGCGCCGTGTTTTTGGCCAAGGGGCTTGCGTCATTCCTGTTCTTGGCGTTGGTGGCGCTGGTGACGATGCCCGCGTTCTTTGCGGTCTTTGGCCAAAGCCTGGTCGCTCCCCTCTGGCGCTGGGTGGTGCTGGTGGGGCTGGTGCTCTTGGCTACGAGCGGCGCCGGGACGCTGGTGGCCGCGCTGGCGGCGCAGCTGCGGGCCGGGGAAGTGCTCTACCCGGTGCTCCTGTTTCCGCTGCTGGTGCCGGTCGTGTTGGCAGCAGTGCACCTGACCGACGCGCTGTTGGCCGCAGGCGGCTGGGGAGAGGCACGCGTGTGGATGCACATGCTGATCTTGTATAACATTTTGTTTTGGGGCGTGCCGTACTTGATCTTCGAATACGTGGTGGAGGTATGACCTTGCCGACTACCCGCCCAACGAGGCTCCAGACGATCCTGCTGGCCATCGCCGCGCCGGCTGTCGTGTTCGCGTTGTACATGGCCCTCATCTGGGCGCCGGACGAGCGGACGCTGGGGACGGTGCAGCGGATCTTTTATATCCACGTCGGTTCGGCTTGGAACGCGTACCTGTCGTTTCTCACCGTGTTCGTGTGCAGCATCGGGTTTCTCCTGCGCCGCAGCGTTGCGCTGGACGCCCTTGCGGTGTCGGCTGCGGAGATGGGGATCCTGTTCACGACGCTGACCCTGGCCACGGGGAGCTTTTGGGCCCGGGCCGTGTGGAACGTGTGGTGGACCTGGGACCCGCGCTTGACCACCACGCTCATCATGTGGTTCATGTACGTGGCGTACCTCCTGGTGCGGGCGGCCGCGGAGGGCGAGGAGCGCCGCGGGCGCCTGGCGGGCGTGTTCGGCATCGTCGCTTTCGCTACCGTGCCGCTGGTGCATTTCTCGGCCATCTGGTGGCGCGGCATGCACCCCAACATCATCCGACCCGAGGGCGGGACGATCCGCATGAACATGGACCCGGAAATGATTGTCACCATGGTGGTGGCCGTTATCGCGCTGACGCTTGTGAACGCGGCGCTTTTGAGCTACCGGGTCGGGCTTGAGCATCTGTCCCGGCACGCCGCCGCCTTGCGGGAGCGGGTGCGCCTGGAGGTGGAGTACTGATCATGACGTTTCTGTTCCTGGGCTACAGCATCTTTTGGCTGATCCTGGCGGGATACGTGGCCCTGCTGGCGGCCCGGCAGCGGCGGCTCGCAGAGGACGTGGCCGACTTGGCGCAAGTCCTGGAGCGGTCCAAAGGGAGAAAGTCGGGGTGAGGCTGCGTGCCTGAGCAGGTGACGTTCCCGCTGGCCTTCCTGGCGGGGCTCGTGTCGTTTGTCTCGCCCTGCGTGTTGCCCTTGATCCCGGCCTACGTCACGTTCCTCACGGGCAGCACCCTCGATGAGTCCAGCGATGGAGACCATCGGCAGCGCCGGCGGCTGCTGCTCAACGGCACCTTCTTTGTGCTGGGATTCTCCGCAGTCTTTGTGGCCATGGGGCTAGGCGCGAGCGCCATCGGGCAGTTCCTCACCGGCCACCTGCCCATTGTGCGGCGGCTTGGAGGCTTGGTTGTCATCGTCTTTGGCCTTTATATGATGGGCATCCTGCGCGTCTTGGCCTTTGACCAGGAGCGGCGGGTGCAGGCGCGGGTGCGGACGCCGGGGCCGTTGAATTCGCTGCTGCTCGGCATGACGTTTGCCGCGGGCTGGACGCCGTGCATCGGGCCGGTCCTGGCCAGCGTTTTGGTGCTGGCCGGCACGACGGCTACGGCCGCACAGGGGGCGCTGCTCCTGCTGGCGTACGCGGCCGGGCTCGCCGTGCCTTTCCTCCTTGTGACGCTGTTTCTTGGGCGCATGCGGGCGGGGCTGCGGAGGCTTTTGCCCCACGCGGAGCGCATCCGCTTTGCCAGCGGGGTGCTCTTGGTGGTGTTGGGCGTGATGCTGTACACCAACACCTTCGTGTTGCTCAACAGCTACTTCAACTGGGGGTTGTGACGGCGTGGCGCCGCGGGTGAACCGCTGGGCAGTGCCGATGCTGTTCGCAGCCGCCCTCATCATCTGGGGTTGGG
>DATCLD010000230.1:0-7929 GCA_036564115.1 Limnochordales bacterium | reverse complement strand
AAGCTTCTGACGGAAGCGGGCTATGAGGTCGTCGAGGCGGCCACCGGGCGCGAGGCGCTGGAGAAATACGCAGAGCGTCCGGCCGACGTGGTGCTCATGGATATCACGATGCCGGAGATGGACGGGCTGACGGCTTTGAAGGAGCTCAGGCGGCAATTCCCTGACGCCAAGGTCATCATGTGCACGGCGCTGGGCCAGCAGAGCGCGGTCTTGGAGGCCATCAAGGCAGGCGCCAAGGATTTTATCGTGAAGCCGTTCCAGCCCGAACGGGTGCTGCAGGCCGTCGCGAAGCAGGTAGGCTGATTCTGGTGTCCATACGTGTCCTGGTGGTCGACGACTCGGCGCTCATGCGCCAGATGATCAGCCGGTTCTTGACCGAGGCGGGCATGGAGGTCGTCGCCACGGCGCGGGACGGCGTGGAGGGACTTGAGAAGGCTCTTGCCCTCCGCCCCGACGTGGTGACCCTGGACGTGGAAATGCCCCGCATGGACGGGCTGACCATGCTGGGCCGGCTCATGGAGGAAGCGCCGATCCCGGTGGTGATGGTATCCAGCGTCACCCAGCGGCAGGCGCCGGCCACCATCGAAGCTTTGATGCTCGGGGCTGTCGATGTGGTGGCCAAACCCGGCGGCAGCATCTCCGTGAATCTCGGGGACGTACGGGAAGAGCTAATCGCAAAGGTCAGGGCCGCCTCCCGGGCGCAAGTCCGGCCCCGGCGGGGGCGGGCGCCGAGCGACGGGCCGTCGGTGCTCCGGGCCGCGCCGGAAACCGGGGCCGCGCGGGAACGGGCGCCTGCAGCCCCGGCAAGCACGCCCGGCCGGGCGCTCAACGGGGCGCCGGCCGCGGGGCTGCGTAGCGCACCGGCGCGCAGTCCTGTCCTCGAGCGACAGGAGGAACCCCTGGCGCCGGAGCGCGGCCAGGCTCCCGAGGCTGAGGCGCCGCCACGGCGAAAGCCGGGCACAGCGCCGGGACCGGGACCGGTGGTGGTGGGCAGTTCCACCGGTGGCCCCAGCGCCCTGAGCACCTTGCTGGGCGGTTTGCCGGCCGACTTCCCGCGGCCGGTCATTGTTGTGCAGCACATGCCGGAAGGGTTCACGGCTTCCTTGGCTCGCCGGCTGGATGGGCTGTCGCCCCTTAAGGTGGCCGAGGCGGAGCCAGGGCACGTCCCCAAGCCCGGCGAGGCGTGGGTTGCCCGGGGCGGGCAGCATCTTGTATTTGACCCGGAAGGCAGAATGGTGCTCAGCTCGGCCGCCCCGCACTTGGGGGTCAGGCCTGCGGTGGACCTGACGCTCGAGTCGGCCGTCGACGTCTGGGGCGGCGACGTGGTCGCGGTCATCCTGACGGGGATGGGCATGGACGGGGCGCGCGGTGCCCGCAAGCTCAAGCGGGTCGGCGGCAAGGTGCTGGCCCAGGACGAGGCCAGCAGCGTCGTGTATGGGATGCCCCGTGTCGTCACCGAGCTGAAGCTGGTCGACGAAGTGCACAGCCTGTCCGAGATGGCGGCCGCGCTGGTGCGCATTGTTCAGGAGACCGCGGCGCCGTAAGCCGCCGTGCCAGATCCGAGGGAGGGTATTCGTTGCATCCCGGTACCACCGACGGTGCTCGCCTCCTGTCAACCCCCGGCAGTGGTGACCAGGAGGCCGCCGCCGACCCCGGGTTTCTCCGCCTGCAGCGCGCTCTGCAGCTGACGACGGGCTTGGACCTGGGAGCGTACAAAGAGAGGCAGATGATGCGCCGGATCACCGGTTTTCTAAGCCGCGAGGGCCTGCGGGACTTGGGCGAGTTGGCGGACGCGGTGAGCCGTGACGCAGCGGTGCGCCAGCGCCTGCTGGACTTTTTGGCCATCAATGTGACGGAGTTCTTCCGCAACCCCGAGCGGTACGAAGATCTGGCGCGGATCGTGCTGCCCGAGTTGCGCCGGCGCTTTGACCGGTTGCGCATCTGGAGCGCCGGGTGCTCCAACGGGGCTGAGCCCTATTCTCTGGCGATCCTGTTGGACGAGCTGGATCCGGGTTCGGCCGACCGCCACCAGATCCTCGGCACCGACATCGATCGCGAGGCGCTGGAGGAAGCCAGGAAGGCCATCTACACCGAAGACCGGCTCAAGGAGGTCTCGCCGGCCCGGCGGCAGGGTTATTTCCGGCAGCTGCCCGACGGCCGCTGGGAACTGGTGCCGGAAGTGCGGCGCTACGTGCGCTTCGCGGTGCACAACTTGCTGCGGGATCCGTATCCGCCCGGACAGCACTTGATCTTGTGCCGCAACGTGATCATTTACTTTACGGAAACCGCGAAGCAGGAGATTTTCGCCAAGCTGGCGGCTAGCTTGGTCCCGGGAGGCTACCTGCTGGTGGGCAGCACGGAAACCATCTTTCAACCCGCCCGGTACGGTTTGCGGGCAGCGGCGCCATTTCTTTATGCGCGCATGGAGGCAGGATGATGCGGAGGGTGGACATTCGCACCATCCCTGAGGGAGCGACCCTGGCCCGGCCTTTGGTGGATCAGCGGGGGGCCTTCGTGCTGGCTGCCGGCAAGACCGTCACCGAGTCGATGGTTGAACGGCTGTGGGAGCGTGGGTTTCGCCACGCCTATGTGCACGCTCCCGGTTTCGAAGGCTTGGATGTGCGGGAGCCGTTGGAGCCCCAGACATTCCAGCAGGTGCGTCACCTGCTGGTTGGCCTGGTCAACCAGGTGAAGCAGGCCAAGGACCTGACACAGGTCGAAGTGCCGGTGCTGGCCCTGCAGGATGTAACCAAGCAGGCGTGCGACGAGGTGGCCAAGCAAAACCAGGGGTTCTTGCTGTATCCCGCTTGGGGGACGCTCACCGATCGTTTTATTGCCGGTGTCGTCAACATCGCGTGCGTCGCGGCCCGGGTCGGGGTTGAGATGGTGGACAAGGACGCGGCCCGGCACTTGTTCCTGGCCGCTCTCCTACAGGACCTTGGCACGTGGGTCACGGACCGTGCCGCGGAGCATGTGGCCGTGTCGTTGTCCATTGTGCGCAGCTACCGGGAGCTCAGCGCGTGGGTCAAGCACATCGTCGCCGACCACCACGAGCGCCTGGACGGCAGCGGCTACCCGCAGGGCAAGAAAGAGCCCGACTTGCACCTCTTGCCGCGGATCATGCAGGTGGCGGTGGCCTACGTGGAGCTGGTGCAGGATCCGCGCAACCCCACGCTGCCCCACGAGGCACAGGAGCACCTCATGGCGGAAGCGGGTGTGCTGTTTGACTGGAATGCGGTGCAGACGCTACGGAGGGTGGTGCCGGGCTATCCCACGGGTTCCGTGGTCCGCCTGTCCACGAGCCGGCTGGGCGTCGTGGTGCACCCCGGCCCGCCGAGCCTGAACCGCCCCCGGGTGCGGGTGCTGAGCAAGAAGGGTGACCGCAAGGGCGAGCGAGCCCAGGAGGCTCCCGAGGGTGCCGGCGCGCCCGATGAAACGATGGAACAGACCGATGGGCCGGCAAGTCTGAGCGACAGCGGGCAGCCCGCCGCGTACGAGGAGATCGACTTGGCTGTCGAGCACGCGGTGGCCATCGTACGCCTGCTGGACAGCTGACGCTTGGACCGTTGGACGGAGGTGGCATACCGCGTGAAGGTGGAGCATATCCAGCCCTTTGTGACGGCAGCAGCCCTGGTGTTGAAAGAGGAACTGGGCGTCGACATCGAGCGCGGCGAGCTGTCGGTGGCCAACACGGACTACACCACGCGCGAGGTTACCGTTTTGATCGGGATTACCGGCCAGGTGGAGGGAACGGTGCTCTACGGTACCGACGAGGCCATGGCCGTCAACATCGTGCGGGAGCTGACGGGGGAAAAGAAGGCCATCTACGACGAGACGTGCGAGAGCGCCATCGCGGAGCTCGGCAACGTCATCTCCGGCCGTGCGGCCGTCCTGTTTGAAAGCCAGGGGATCGACTGCACCATCTCGCCCCCGACGGTCATCCGCGGCCGCGGCACCATCATCTCTACCGTCAACATCACCCGCCTGATCATTCCATTAAAGACGCGCCTCGGCGAGCTTGACATCGCCGTCGCCCTGCGGGAGCGGGCGTAAGGTCTGTCGAGCGGGAGCAGGGTTTCGCAAGCGGCTCACAAGTTGCCGGGTTCCCACTTCCGGTAGGGCGGCTGTGGGCGGAGGACAGCGGACGCCTGAGTCGCGCTCGGGCCAGGGGCGGCGCCGGGGGCTGACGGGCCCGGCGCGGGTTGAACTGTCGCGGAGGCGGTGCCGGCCGGCGCCGCCTCGCTAAATGCGCGCAGCGGGCTCCCGGCGGCCCCGTAGGTTTGGAGCAGGCCGATCACTTGCGACAGGAGTATTTGGACCTGCTTTGTTTCTTCACAGAGGTCCTGCAGCTGCAGGGACAATTCGTCCAGCCGTTCCTCAAGACCAGGGACGGAAACCGGCCCGGGCGGCCGCGCCGGTATCACCTGCTGTGCGGGCGGCTGAGGTGACGCGGGCGGCTCCGGCGACTTAGCCGGCTCAGGCGGTTCCGCCGAATCGGACGGTTCAGCCGGATCGGGCGATCCAGCTTGTGCCGGCGCCGGCGCGGGCGCCGGTGCAGTCGCAGCAGGCGTAGGCGCAGGTGTAGGCGCTGGTGCAGGTGTAGGCCATGGACTGGCTTGCCCCGCCGGAGCGGCAGCGGAGCGAGCGGGATGTACGGCGAAGCCTGCGGGGTCCACAGCGCCCGTGACCGCTTGCAGCGCCGCCGCGGGGGACGATCCTTCCGCCAGCGCGCGGAAGAAGGG
Organism: Limnochordales bacterium; assembly: GCA_036564115.1. Classification (GTDB taxonomy): domain Bacteria; phylum Bacillota; class Limnochordia; order Limnochordales; family ZCTH02-B6; genus ZCTH02-B6. Next base: position 3,187 of record DATCLD010000230.1, on the reverse strand, counting down.
CAAGTGCTCGGCGCGGAAAGTCCAGTCCCCCCACGGGGAGCACGCGGCGCCAAGGAAGTCGCCATAGAGGGCGGCGTAGTAGCGCACTTTGGGGATGGGCAGCCCCGTGCGCACGGCCACGTCGGGCACCGTGTATCCGGCGTGCGCGTCCACTGGCATCGCTCCTTCCCCATCATTGTTGGACGCCGGACGCCGGATTCCTGCGACACAAGAGAGAATTTAAAGAAATCACATGGGCATTTGTCTCAATTCCCCGCCGACAGCTCTGATATAATGGACTTGGCGGCGCCCGCCGCAGGTCTGTGGTTGCAAGTCGATGCCAGCCGCAGGCGAAACGACCCACGTAAGGCGGTGGAAAAAACGGAGGCCAACACCGCTGAGCATGGTGCGGCTTAGCGTAAGTCCTGCCCGGTGCAGCCTTGTGGGCGGGGCCTAGAGCTCCGCCGGCAGCGCGCCGGAGAGGGGTAGTAGTGAGAAAGGCCCATCGAGCGAACCCCCCAGCAGGCGGGTGTGGGGGCAAAGACCAGGTCAGCTGCGGCCGGCGCCGTCGATTTTTCCTGCAGCCCGCGAACCTAGAGCACATCCGCACGGCTGCGCCCGGCGTTTCGGGCATCCGGGCAGGATCCTCCATCGTCCCGGCGGAAAGATCAGGGTGAGAGCGGGCGCTCGCCGTGGCCGGGAGCGCCCAGCGGAGAGGAGTGCGGGCTATGCAGGACGCAGGAACCGTACAGGTCACAGTATCGGGCAAAAATGTCCAGGTGACGCCCGCCTTGCGCAGCCATGCGGAGCGCAAGGTCAACAAGCTGCTCAAGTTCGTTGACGACGACCGGCGGCCCATGATGGCGTCGGTGGTGCTGAGCATCGAGCGAGGCCGTCATACGGCTGAGATCACCTTCGAAATCGGGACCCTGCTTGTCCGCGGCGAGGGCACCAGCGACGACATGTACGCGTCCATCGACATGGCGGTTGACCGCATCGAGCGGCAGGTCAAGAAGTTCAAGACCCGCATCCAGAAGCGGCTGCAGGAGCGCCCCAAGGGCGCCGTGGCCGACGGTGCGGTGCCGCCGGCCGCCGAGGCCGAGGAAACCGAGGGCGAGACGCCGCGGGTCGTGCGGGTCAAGCGCTTCGCGCTCAAGCCCATGACCGTGGAGGAAGCCGTGCTCCAGATGGAGCTCCTGGGCCACGACTTCTTCGTCTTTACCAACGGCGCCAGCGGCGAAGTCAATGTTTTGTACCGCCGCAAGGACGGCAACTACGGGTTGATCGAACCCGAGTACTGATCGAGGGCGGGTCGCTTGCAGGCACAACCTGTCTTGGCAATCTTTGAGGGCGGCGCTGCCGCGAGCGACCCGGAGCGCATGCTCCAGGACGTGCGGGCCGCCATCGTGCTGGAGCAAATTGAAAAGGCGCACGTAGCCGGGACCTTCGGTGCGGTCATCCTGTGCACCGACCGGCCGGATCTCGCGGCCCAAGCGGCCGCGCTCGGGGCCGATGTGGAGCTGGATTCACCGGCCCCGTCCTTTCACTTTGGCCGGCGCCTGCAGCGTCTCATCCGCGAGCGGCGCCTGACGGCCGTCTGCTGCATGGGCGGCGCCGCCGGTCCCCTCTTGACGCCTGCGGAACTGGCGGGCATCGGGCGGCTTCTGGCCGAGGGGCGCCCGGTCGTGGCGGCCAACAACATCTACTCGGCCGACATCGTGGCCTTCGCGCCGGCGGAGGCCATGCTCGCGATCGATCCGCCGCCCATCGACAACACCTTGCCGCTGGTGCTGCACCATGACGCCGGGTTGCCCCTCATGCCCTTGCCGCGCACCTTGGGGATGCAACTGGACGTGGACACGCCCACCGATGTGCTGGTGCTGGCGGTGCACCCGCAGACTGGCCCCCGGGTCCGGGAGCGCATTCGCGCCTGGAACTTGGACCTAGAACGCATCCAGCGGGCCAAGGCGGCGCTGGTGAACCCCCGGGCCGACGTGTTTCTCTACGGGCGCATCAATGCGGCGTTGTTCCAGTACCTGGACCAGCACAGCCGCTGCCGCATACGGCTTCTTTCCGAGGAGCGGGGGATGAAAGCCTTGGGCCGCGACGTGCGCGGGGAAGTCCGGGCGGTGCTGGGATTCGCGCTGGAAGCCCTGGGAATGGCCGGCTTTTTGCGGTGCCTGGAAACGTTATGCAGCGCCGCGTTTCTGGATACCCGGGTGCTGCTGGCCCACGCGGGCCGCCAGGTGAGCGCCGCCGACAGGTTTTACTCGGATCTGGGCCGTCCCGAGCACGTCACGGACCCGTGGCTGCAAGAACTGACCGCTGCGGCCATGGAGGCATCGCTGCCCGTGATCCTCGGGGGGCATGGCCTTGTGACCGGCGGTGTGTGGGCGCTGTTGGACGCCGCTTTGCGCGAATTGCAGGAATCGAAAGACGAAACAGGAATGGATCAGCCGAAACCGGCGATTGCCAGTGGGGGCGACGTTCCCAATGCCGGAGGTACGGCGATCCAACCGCGACGTTGATCAGCGCAAGCTTCGCGTGCTGCATCCCGACCATGACGCCGGCAAGGGCGCCGGCGAAACCATAGGTGAGCCGTCGAGCGCGGGGAGCGAGAGCGCGGCCCGGGCCGCAGCCGGCCGGACACCGGGCCTGTCGCTTTTTTCCGTGGCCGTCGAATCCGCAGGTCTCGGGTGCCGCGTGACGGTGCGGCTCCGGTCAGAAGACGCCCTCTACGAAGGGGTGGCCAGCGGCCCGGATGTGCCCCACCACCGGCTGCGCATTGCGGCCGTGGCCGCCGTGCGGGCGGTTGAAGAATTTACCGCTGGCGTTGTGCCGCTTGCGCTTGAAGATGTGCGCGAGGTGCCCATGGGCCCGCGCATGGTGGTGCTGGCCGGCGTCGCCCTGCCGGGCCCGGACGGCGGCGATTGCCTCCTTGGCGCCGCCTTGCTGCAGCAGGACCCCGTGGAGGCGGCGGTGCGCGCCGTTTTGGAGGCCGTCCGGCCAGTGCTGATCTGAGCAAGCTGGAACGAGGCCGCGCACGCGAGCGGCCGGTCCGACCGACGAACCTCCCGGGTGTGAACGGCGTCCGCAAACATGGTATACTGGAACCCGACGTGCCCGACCGTGTGCGGGCGCGTCCTGGCTTGCTTCGGAAAAAGAGGTGACTGCCCGCTATGCTCGGGCTGCTCAAGCGCCTGTTTGA
>DATCLD010000229.1:0-5435 GCA_036564115.1 Limnochordales bacterium | reverse complement strand
GGAGCCGCGGTGGTCAGCCGCACGGTGTACTCGTCCACCACGTCTACGGACGTGACGGGGCTGATGAGGAACCGGAACGTGACCGCATTAGCCGGGTCCAGGATGCGGTCCAGGTTGTATTTGACCGCGGCGGCGTTGAAGGGCGTGCCGTCGTGGAACCGGATGCCCTCGCGCAGGTGCAGTGTCCACACCCGGCCGTCCTCGGAAACCTCGTAGGACTCCACCAGGTTCGGCACGATCCGGCCGTCGGGGGTCAGCTCAAACAGGGTCTCGGTGATGTGCTCGGACACCGTCGCCGACGGAGAGTCGGTGATGCGGTGGGCGTCCAGCGTGACCGCGTCGGTGCCCGAGGCGATCACCAGGCGGCTCTGGGCGAAAACCGAACCGGTCAAAAGCATCAAGACGAGGCCGACGAGCCCAGCCAGCGGCAGCGCTCGGCGAATGAAGTGCATCCCACCATCCCTCCAGTTCCGAGATTCACCACAGAACGGCGCGACGCTTTGCTGTGGACAACACCGCAAGGCCCTCGCTTCCGGCGGATCCCCCCTCACGCAGCGGGTTTCAACGGCTCCGTCATTCGCCAAAAAGTTGCCATACACCTGCTGTTGTTCTATTAAGTGCGTCTATTCCATTCATTCTGCGCACGGGTCAAAGAGTGGCGCGGCTTGTGGGCAAGCGCGGCAGGCGGCGGGCCGCAGCCCGCCGCCGGAGCCGTTTGCCGCCGGCACATGACACAGGAGTTGTCACGAGGGCGTCAACAGGGGATGATCAGGTCCTCAAGCCGCCGCGGATACGTGGTGATGGAGCGCACGCCGTCCTCGGTGATGACCACCGTGTCCGAGTGCCGGAAGCCCCCCAGCCCGGGCACGTAGATGCCGGGTTCGACGGACACCACCATGCCCGGCATGAGCACCCGCTCGTCGCCGATATCCAGATACGGTGGTTCGTGCAAAAGCCTCCCCAGGCCGTGGCCGGTGTGGTGGCGCCAGTAAGGCATGAGGCCGTTCGCCTGGAAAAACTCCCGCACGGCCGCATCCACTTGCGCGCAGCGGACGCCCGGTCCCAGCATGTCCATGGCCAGGGCCCTTGCCTCGAGCATGAGACGGAAGAAGCGGTCCTGTTCCTTGGACGGCTCGCCCATGATCATGGTCCGCTCCAGCTCGCTGAAGTAGCCGGCCACCGTGGATGTGGCCAGCGTAACGAGCACGTCGCCGGGCATGAGCTTCGCGTTGGACGTGAGCACGTGGGGCAATGCGGACTGCTTGCCCACCTGGCCGTGGAAGCCCGCATGGGCCCCGGCTTTCTCCCAGCTCTGCGGCGCATAGCCCGGCCCCAAGGCCTGGAGCATCTCCCGGGTCGCCTCGGCCGACGCTTGCTGCGACAGCTCCACCTCGCCGACGCCGGGCCTGGCGTACTGCTGCAGCAGCTCATGGGCCCGGTGTCCCCAGCGGGCGCTCAGCTCGATAAGCTCCAGCTCCTCAGGGGACTTGATCATCTGCAGCGCTTCGATCTCATCCAGCACCGTTTCGACGCGCGCCCCGGGCAACAGCTGGGCAAGGGACGGCCCGCGGTAGCCGAACACCTGCGGCGCTCCGGGCGCATCGCAGCCAAGCGCGGCGGCGCCCAGTCCCATCCCCAGCAGCACATCGCGCAGGAACGCCATCGGGTGGCGCACGTCCGGGTACTCCGGGTACACGGCTACGTCGTCCACCAGGGCAACGGCTTCGGCGTGCTCCTTTTCAAGGCGCGGGACAAGCAGCGCAGCCCGCTCGGGAGCCAGCACCAGGGCGATCGGCCGCTCCGTTACCATGAAGCCGAACTTGGCGTAATACGACACGTTGTGGGGCAAGAACAAGACGACGGCGTCCAAGCCGCCTGTAGGACGCTCGGCCAAGCGCGCGAACAGGCGCTTCCGACGCGCGAAAAACTCCTCATTGGACAAGCTCAAGCGCACATGGTCCGCCACCCGTCGCTACCTGCCTCTCATGCGGGGATCGAGCGCATCCCGCAGCCCGTCTCCCAGGAGGTTGAAGCCCATCACAACCAGCATGATGGCGAGCCCTGGGAACATGGTCAGATGCGGCGCGCTGAAGACGTACTGGCGCCCGTTGGCGAGCATGGTGCCCCACTCCGGCACATCCACCGGCGCACCGAGTCCCAGAAAGCCCAGGCCCGCCGCCGACAAAATCGCCGACGCGATCTGCAGCGACGACTGCACGAGAATCGGGCTGATGCACTGCGGCAGCACGTGGATCAGCAGGATGCGGGCGTCCGACGCCCCAGCCGCGCGCGCGGCCGCTACAAATTCCATCTCCTTGACGCCCAGAACGCTCGCCCGGACCTGGCGAATGTAGACGGGGATCGCCACCACACCCACGGCAATGATAGCGTTGGTCAAACCCGGCCCCAAGATGGCCACGAGGCCGATAGCCAAAAGGATGCTGGGGAACGACAGCATGATGTCCACAAGCCGCATGATGAGATTGTCCACGCCGCGGCCGTAGTAGCCCGCGACCAGGCCAAGCGGCACGCCGGCGCCAACCCCGATGGCTACGGCGATGAGGCCGATGCGCAAAGAAATGCGGGCGCCATACAAAAGGCGCGACAACACATCCCGCCCCAGCTCGTCGGTGCCGAGCCAATGGTCTTTGGACGGCCCCTGGCGGGCGCGGAAGAAGTCCGCGTCGTTGGCGTCGTAGGGGGCCAAGTAAGGCGCGGCCACTGCAATCGCCAGAAACAGCGTGACGATGATGAGCCCCAACAAGGCCGCTGGACGCCGGACGAAGCGCTTCCAAACGGTGCGCACCGTCCCCCGTCCAACCGGCACCGCGGGTGCTTGATCGATCAGCGGGTGAAGTTCGTCAGCCATAGCGAATCCTCGGGTCCACCAGAGCGTACAAGAGGTCGACAATCAAATTGATAATGATGAAGCCGACGGCGATGACCAGGATCGCCGCCTGCACGACGGGGTAGTCCCGCTGGAAGATCGCGTCCACCAGGTAGCGCCCCAAGCCGGGCCAGGCGAACACCGACTCGGTCAACACCGCCCCGCCCAAGAGCGTCCCAAACTGCAGCCCCTGCACCGTGATGACGGGTACCAGTGCGTTGCGCAGGGCGTGCCGGTACGTGATCACCCGCTCCGCCAATCCCTTGGCCCGCGCCGTCCGGATATAGTCATGGGCGACCACATCGAGCATGGACGAACGGGTCATGCGGGCGATGATGCCCGTCGAATAGGCCGCGAGCGTGACCGCAGGCATGACCACGTGTTTCCAGGTGCCTGAACCGGTGGGCGGGAAAATGGGCTGGTTGAGCCCTAACAGCTTGGGCAGCTCGACGGAGAACAGTAGGATCAGCATAAGTCCTAACCAGAAAACCGGGGTCGAGACGCCCAACAGGGCCACCACCATGCCGGCGTTGTCCCAGACCGAGTACGGTCTCGTGGCGGACACGATGCCCAAGAACATGCCGACCGCCGAGGCCAAAACGAGGCTGACGGTGGCCAAAAGCAGCGTTTGCTTGAGCCGCCGCCACACTTCCGGCGCCACCGGCAGCCGCGTGCGCAGGGATGTGCCCAGATCGCCCTGCACCAGCTTGACCAAGAACCGCCCGTACTGGGTCAAGAGCGGCTGGTCGAGCCCAAGCTCCTGGCGCACCTGTGCGATGAGCTGCGGCGTCGCCCGCTCACCAGCGATGGCGATGGCCGGGTCGCCGGGGATGAGCCGCACCGAAATGAAGACGACGAACGTGACGCCGATCAGCGTAGGGATAGCGTACAATAGCCGCCGGGCTATGTAAGGGAGCACACGGCCACCCTCCACAAAGGAAGGCGGGGGCGGGCAGCCAACGCCCCACCCCCGCCCGCTAGGTCAAGTGTCCAGCACGCTCAGTGCTTCTCCGCGGTGTGCGCCTTGTAGCGCTCGGTCGGGTGCACGATGAACCCGTGGACGTTCTCGCGCAAGCCGGTCAACTGCAGCTCGCTGTGGAGGAAGATCCAGGGCGCATCCTGCCAGATCAGCCGCTGCGCCTCGGCGTACGCCTCAAGCCGCACCTTGGGATCGGCGTTGAACCGGCCCCGGTCCAAAGCGGCGTCCACCGCCGGGTTGCTGTAGAAGCCCAGGTTGAAGCCGGCCGGCGGATGCTGCTTGGAGTGGAACATCTCCACCAGCGCGTAGTCGGCGTCCATGGTGGCCACGCCCCAGCCCAGCATCGCGATCTCGACCTCGTTCTCCTCCTGCGGCCGGCGGACGAAGTCCAGGTACGTGGTCCACTCCATGGTCCGGAGCTCCGTCTGCACGCCGATGGCCCGCAGGCTCTGCTGCACCGCCGCGGCGATCAGGGCGTCCTGGTTGTAGCGGCCCGTCGGGTGGTAAATGACGTAGGTCCGGTTAAAGTCGAAACCGGCCTCCTCCAGCATCTGCCGGGCCAGTTTGGGATTATAGGCGTAGGGCGTCTGGCGCGAATAGCCGAACACCGCCGGCGCCATCGGGGCGTCGGAGGGACGGCCGGCCCCAGCCAGCAGGGCGGTCACGATGGCCTCGTTGTTGACCGCGTAGTTGAACGCCTGCCGCACCCGCACGTCGTTGAACGGCGGCTTCGTCACGTTAAAGTACATGAAGATCGTGCGCAGGCCGGTGGTGCGGTCCACTTTCATATTGGGATCCGCGTCGATCCGCTGCCACTCGGTGGGCGGGATGCGGATGGCCACGTCGGCAGTGCCGGCTTCGAGCTCGAGCAGCCGCGCACCGTCGTCTACGATGACCCGGAACACGATCTGGTCCAGCTTGGCGGGCTCACCCCAGTAGCCGTCCCGCTTGCGCAAGGAGACTTGCTCGGCCTGGCGCCACTCCAGGAGCTCAAAGGGACCCGTGCCGATGGGGTTGCGCGCCACGTACTCGTTGCCCCGGGCGATCGCCGCCGGGCTGATCATGGACATCCCCGGGTGGGCGAGGTGCACCTGGATGGGACCGAAGGGCTCGTTGCTCTTCAGCTCCACGGTGTACTCATCCAGCACGTTGATCTCGGTGATCGGGCTGATGAGGTTGGCGTACGCCGCCCGGGTGGCGGGATTCTGGATGCGCTCCAGGTTGATCTTGACCGCCTCGGCGTTGAAAGGCGTGCCGTCGGCGAATTTCACGCCTTCGCGAAGCTTGATGATGTAAGTCCGCCCGTCAGGGCCCACCTCGAAGCCGGTGGCCAACTTGTAGATGATCTCGCCCTCCGGGCTCAGCTCAAACAACGTCTCAAAAATGTGCTCCAAAACTGCGTACGAGGGAGACGACGTCACGACATGCGGGTCGAGGCTCTCGATGTCCGTGCCCTGCACGATGGTCAGCGTCTGCGCCAGCGCCGGCTGCGCCAACGCAGCGCCGAACACCAGGGCAGCAACGGCCAGCCCCAGGACCAACAGCCGCCCCTTTCCGGCCATAACCGTA
>DATCLD010000228.1:0-2576 GCA_036564115.1 Limnochordales bacterium | reverse complement strand
GCTCGCGCTCGCCCGCGGCAACCGCCTGCTCCACCGCAGCCACCGGGTGTTGGTGGCCGTCGGGCGCTGGGAAGACCTGGAGCTCCTCATCGGCGGCACGCTGCGCATGCTGGCCCGCATCGGCAGCGAGATCACCATCGCTGGTCCGGGCCCGGTGCCGGTCCATCCCACCTGGCGGGAACTGGCGGTCCCACACCCGCTGTTGCCGGAGGACCTTCCCACCGATAACCCCTACTCGCCGCCGGTGCAGAAGGCGCTGAAGCGGCTATGGGCCAACCTCGAACCGGACGTCGTGCTGACCTTTGACCCCGTGTTTCCCATCCGCCTGCTCTACCATCCCGCCCACGGACTGGTCGGCCACGCCGCGCTGGACCTGTCCCTGGCCGACCGGGTGCCGCCTGCGGACGTGTTCACCTTTGCCACGCGGCGGCCCAACGTCCTCGTGGACATCGGCCCCGTCGCGAACGCCAAAGCCACAGCGGTGGGCCGCGTCGCGGCGGAAGCGGCCTACGGCGCCCGTGGGCGAGTGACGGCTGGGGCCCGTGGGCGAGTGGCGGCCCGTGTCGCCACCCGTGCCGCGGTCTTCTTGGGGCACCTGTACGGCCGGGCCGCCGGCGTCAACTACGCCGAAGGCCTGCGGGCGGTCACGGCATCCGGCATAGGCGCTTCCCAGGAAACCCTGGCCCAGACCGCCTTTGACGGCGCAGGACGTCAACGGGAGACGTACCAGGTGTAGGCGGTCCTGGTGGGCGTCCCTCGTTGGCGGCCGGTAAAGACTCTGCGCTAGCCTTTGTAGGCGATGAAAGATTCCGCGCTAGCCTATGTAGGCGATCGCGTCGATTTCGACCCGCACGTCCCTGGGCAAGCGGCTGACCTCCACCGCCACCCGCGCCGGCGGCGCTGAAGGGAAGAAGCGGGCGTAGACCTCGTTGACCACGGCGAAGTCGTTCAAGTCCTTGAGGTACACCGTGGCCCGCACCACGTCGGCCATGGAAGCACCTGCCGCCTCTAGCACCGCCTGTACGTTCTTGAGCACCCGCTCCGTCTGGGCGACGATGTCGCCGTCGACCAGCCGCCCGGTTTCCGGGTCCAGTGGGATCTGGCCCGAGACAAACACGAAGCCCCCGGCCTTGACCGCCTGCGAGTAGGGGCCGATGGCCTTGGGGGCACGATCGGTGTGGATGACCTGCCGCTCCACCTGCGACACCTCCGTGCGTGCAACGTGGGCTTGCCGTCTCACGTTGGGTCTTGTACTCCGCCATAGGGGGGTCGTGCCAATTGACGGCCTGTTTCGACCAGCGGCCCGCGGCTTCCTTTCCTCCTCCCAAGCCTCAGGGCCGCTGACCGCCCACAGTCGCACCGTCCCTCGGGAAACCGTTCCTCAGGGAACCCTCCCTAAGGGACTTCTCCCGGATTGAAGCGGCCTACGCGGCTAGGACCTGGGCTAGCGCGGCGAGCAGCAGGGCTGCCAAGGCGATGAGGCGGTTTGTGGACGTGCTGGGCCGTCCCGTCTCAGGGAGGTCCGCAGCGCCCGGCGATTCCGGCGCCATCGCGGTTTCCTGCGCCTGCACCAGCCGGGCGGCCGCTTCCTCTAGCGTGCTGATGCGCTGGGCGGTGGCGGGATGGGTGGAGAGGTACGCGGCGACGCCGCCTGGGGCCGGCGAGTCATCGAGCACCCTGAGCGCCTGCGGCAGGCCCAGGGGGTCAAATCCAGCTGCGGCGGCCCAGCGCTGCCCCACCCGGTCAGCCTCGGCTTCCTGGCTGCGGCTGTAGCCCAGCGCCAAAAGGTAGCGCCCGATGTCCGCCGCAAGGCCGGCCGCACCCTCGCCTTTCACCAGGACGAGGGCGATTTGCTCGAGGCTCTGCAAGAGCGACAGCTGCTCCATGGAATGGCTGTAGACGGTGTGGGCAAGCTCGTGGGCCATTACCCCGGCCAGCTGATCGTCATTAAGGGCTGCCAGAAGGCCGGTGGTGGCATACACATAGCCTCCGGGCAACGCAAAAGCAGACGGCTCGTCGTCTTCCAGGACCGTTAACGTATACGCGAGATTGTCCCGTACGGCCGCGGCGACAGGAACCAGCCGGTCAAACACCGCCTTGGCCCTGGCGTCCTCGACCGCGGGACCGTAGGCGCCGCCTGCAAGGATCTCTTGGTGCAGTTCGCGCCCGATGTCTGTTTCCGCGGCGCGCCCGGCCAAGAGCAGCGGATTGTCGGTTAATGGGCCAGCGCTTTCCACAGGCTGCGCGGCCGCGGCAATCATTGGCGGGCAGATGAACGCCGCACCGCCCAGCAAGACCACGGCAACGGCCAGGAGCAGGCGGCGCGTGAGCGTGCAGCGAGAGATAACCATCATGCCGGTCGCTTCGGTCCAAGCGGGGCCGTCCCCTGCGACGGCAACGATAGCAATTCATGCCGCCGCCGGACTGGAGGAGATGCGCCGCCAACCGTGGAAATATCGGCGGCAGGTTGGTGCGGGAGGTCGGGCATGTCAACCGCATATTGGCTGCTGTCCATCGCCGGCGGCGTGATCGCGCTCTCCATCGTGCTGCCGGCCTTCGTCGGCGGCGCGTGGAGC
>DATCLD010000227.1:0-10847 GCA_036564115.1 Limnochordales bacterium | reverse complement strand
ACCAGCGCCCGGTCGCCCCCCTCCCCACGCTGGCTTCCCCTGCCATTCTCCGCCACGCGGAACCGACCAGGAAGGCGCCGCGGTTCGGTCGAAGTTGGCTGTAAGCGCAGGCAGCACCTGCGCAAGCTACCACCGGGGCCGCCTCCGCCGATCGGCGCGCGGGGGATCGGCACATGCCGGGCAAGTCCGCCGGTGGGAAGGGTGGAAGATGCCTCATGAGACGGAAGCAGCGGACGCGCCTTGTGGCTGCGGCGATGCTAATCGTGGCAGCCAGCGCTCTTTTCGCCTTGGCCGCCGGCAACGACGGCGTGCTTTACGAGGGAGAAACCCTGCGCTCATGGCGCTGGCAGACCGAAACCGACTTTCCTGACCAGTACTTCGCCCTGCTGATGGATCCGGCTGACCTGCGGCTCGCCCGCCTGGCGCTGCCTGACGCGGTCTGGTCGACCCATGGCGAAGAACTCTCTCGCTGGGTCGAGGACCCCGATACCGCCGCGGTCGTGGCCTACCTGGGCGAAGCGCCCACCGGCGGCTACGGGATCAGCATCCGCCAGGTACGGGTCGACAGGGGCATCCGCCCCGTCGTGACGGTCGTGGTGGATCGCCGCAGCCCCGGGCCGGGCGAGTTCGTGACGATGGTCATCACCTACCCCGTGGACATCGTGCCGATCCCTCAGAACGGCCTGCCGCAAGGGACCTTCACCGTGCGCTTCGTGGACGGCCAGGGGCGGGTTTTGAGCGAGCAGCGCGTCGCCGCGCCCCTGCGGGAAGCGCCGTCCCGGGAGAGCCGTTCCGGCGCCCCGGAAGCGCGCGCAGACCAGGTTGAGCCCGAGGGAGTGTTGCGGGTCACCGGCTACGGCGAAGTCACCACGGCTCCCGACCGGGCCACGGTCACCTTCGCGGCTGTGGGCCGCGACGACACGGCGCCCGCGGCCCAACAGGCGATGAACGTGCAGCTCAATAGCGTGCTCAGGGCCTTGGAAGCCTTCGGGCTACCCGAGGGGGCCGTGCGCACCCGGCAGTTCACCCTCAACCCGCGGTACCGCTACGACAGTGGGCAGGCCCACATCATCGGCTACGAAGCCCGCACGCAGCTGGAAGTGCGCTTGGATCAGCTGGAGCGGCTGGGGGCGCTCGTGCAGACGCTCGTGGACAACGGCATCACGGAAGTGAGCCGCATCGAGTACGGCTTGCGGGACGTGCGGGCGGCGCAGGCGGCGGCGCTGCGGCAAGCGGCCGACGACGCCCGCTGGCGCGCCGAAACGCTGGCGGAAGCCCTCGGCCAGCGGATTGTCGGGATTGCCGAGATAATCGATCAGTCCCAGGTAACGGCGCAACCCGTGCCGCTCACGGCCATGCGGGCGGCCCTGACCGCGGAGGACGCGTCGGCACCCGAGTTCCCACCCGATGAGCTGACGGTGCGGGCGCAGGTGCTCGTAGTGTTCCAGACGGCGCGGAAGTAGTCGCTGGGCGCCGGGCGCCCCGCCGCCCACGCCTCCACCTCCGCCGGTCCCAGAAAGCGCGGGCAGGGGAAGCGATGGGCCGTTATCGCCGGCCGCTCTTCCACCGGCGCCGAGTCCCGGCCCGGGCGGTCCGCCACGGCGGCCCGCAGCAGGTTGACCAGGGCGTACATCCGGCGGGTCGCTGCCTGGGGATCTTCCTGCACGTCGATCGCGACCACGCGGCGAAACCGCGCCAGGACCCCGCCGAGCTGCGCCGGAAGCGGCGACAGCACCCGCAGGTGCAGCGCCGACACAGCCAGGCCCCGGGCCCGCAGGCGCGCCACGGCCTCCTCCACAGGCCCGCGGGTCATGCCCCAGCCTACGAGGAGCACCTCGCCGGATGGGCCGCCCACGGGCCGGGGCAGGCGGACAAAGGTTTCAAGCGGTGCGGTTTCCATGCCGAGCCCGGACAGGACCTCGTCGACATGCGAGGCAACCCTGCCGTTCTCATCAACCACGGCCTCGCCCAGCCACTCGGCCCATAGGGCGCTCCCGGGCCGGCGGCGCCATGCCTGGATCGCGCCCAGGAGGCCCGCGTCCACCAGCACCACGCAGTCGCACCGGTACTGCTGGGCGATGCGCCGCGCCAGGTCCATAAAGTGATAACATTCCTCGACCGTCGTCGGCGCCAGCACCACAGGCCGCGCCCCGCCGGGGCAACCGCTCGCGGCCGCCAACGGGTCAACGCCAAAGGGATACCAGAGTGCGTCCGCCCGCGGCGCCCGCTCAAAGCGCAAGGTAACCCGCGGCACGCCGCAGGCGGCCGCCAGGCCGAGCATGGCACCCGCGGTGCCCGGTGCGCAGGCCTCTTCCAGCTCCACCGGCGCGCCCGCTGTTTCCGCCACCAACACCGGACCGGCAAACCCGGGGTCCGCCGCCTGGACCAGGCACGGGCTGCCGCCGCACTTGCCTGTGATGGCCCGGCGCATGAACGCATCGCGCATCGTGAGCACGCGCCCGCCCAACGCGGCATAGCCGTGAGCCCAACGCTGTACGACCGGATGCTCGGATCTGACCACACAGGCCGTAAACCCGGCCGCCAGCGCCCCCAGGGCCAGCGCCTCCCGCCCGCTCATCACCTCGACGCGGCCCGCAAGGATAGCATGGGAGGAGCGGCCGGCGTGGAACCGATGCGGCACGAAGCGGAAAGCGTCCCTCCAGCCCATCTCAAACAGGCGCAACCCCGCGCTCACGTACCGGCAGCCCCCGGGGGCCAGCCGGTTTTCCAAGAGCCGCCGCACCATGGCCGGGTCATAGCCGAACATCCATGTCAAAAGGCCCAGGGCGACCACGCGGTCGCCCTGGGGAAACGCGGGAATGCGGCTGGCCAGCGCCCGGAAGGGGACTTGGCAAACGGGGAAACCGAAGCGGGTGGGGTCGGAAAGCGGGTCTGGCGCTGGCCAACCGCTGGGGCTGTCCATAAGAATGAAGCTTCCGGGGTGAAACGCGCCGGCGGCGACGCGGCTGCGGAGCAGCGCGGCGTCAAACGCCACCGCGAAGTTTGCCCGGTCACCGCCCGAGTGGACAGGGTGTTTGCCGACGCGCACGCGGCAGGCGGTGCGCTGGCCGTCGGCCACGTAGCCCACCCAGACGCTGTCGCCCATGCGGGCGGCCGCCTGGGCAAACACCTTCACGATGTCCACCCCGTCGGCTGTCGGGTCGCCGATGATCTCAAACGCCAGGTCCGCCGCAGGCTGACGCTCGGGGCCGGCGTCCTCCGCCCCTCCATCCTGCTGGTGCACGGTGTGCGCGAGCCCCATCGCCCGGGCAGACACTGGATTCACCCCGTTTCGGCCTGGCGCTGCTTTCCTCTATTGGCTACCAGTATACGGGGCAGCGAAATCTCTTGTCAAGCGAAAATTCGCTGTGAGCGGTTTCTCGCGGGCGCACCGGGCGGCGTCCCTTGACGCTGCCCGGCGGGTTGTGGTAAGTATGGCACGAAAGCGCTGCAAGGACGGCAGCGTCAGGGGGTCCGGCATGGGCTTCAACCCGATTCACATCATCTTCGGCCTCAAGCTGCGCCAGGCGCGGCTGGCCAAGGGCTTGTCCGTCACCGAGCTCGCCGAGCGCTCGCAACTCTCCCCGTCCTACATCACCGAGATCGAGAAGGGGCGGAAGTACCCCAAGGCCGACAAAATCATGCGCCTGGCCGAGGCCCTGGGCTACGCGTACGACGAGCTGGTTTCCCTGCGCTTGGAACCCCCGCTGTCGTTTTTGGAAACGCCGCTGACATCGCAGCTCCTGCAGGATTTCCCCCTGGAGCTTTTTGGCGTCGACCCAAGCAGCCTCGTCGAGGTCTTGACCCGCTCCCCGGCCGAGATGAGCGCCCTCGTGAAAGCGTTCCAGGACATCGCCCGGGGGTATGCGATCCGGGAGGAGCACTTCTACCTGGCCGCCCTGCGCTCGTACCAGGAGCTCAACCACAACTACTTCCCCGACCTGGAGCAGGCGGCACGCGAGTACGCCGCGCAGGCTGGGCTGCCCGCGCGGGCTCCTGTTGAGGAAGAAGCGCTTGTCCGTATCTTGGAGGACCGCTTCGGCTACCGCATTGCGGCCATCCCTGTGGAGGAGCACCCGAGCCTGGTAGCCTACCGGGCCGTCTACCTCCCCGGCAAGCCGCCGCGGCTGCTCTTGAACCCCGCCCTGATGGGTTCGCAGCGCAAGTTTGTGCTGGCGCGGGAAATCGGCTACCGCGTGCTGGACCTCGAGGAGCGCGCCTTGACCAACTCGCCGGACCGGGTCGACTCCTTCACGCAGGTGCTCAACGACTTCAAGGCCGCTTACTTCGCCGGCGCCCTGCTCATGCCCGAGGCCCAGGTGCAGGCCGACCTGGCGGAGCTGTTTGCACTGGAAACCTGGCAGCCCCAGCGGCTGTTGCAGATGCTAGACGCCTACGACGTGACGCCGGAGACGCTGCTCTACCGTTTCAGCGAGCTTGTGCCTCGGCACTTTGGCCTCAAGGTGCACTTCCTGCGTTTCAATGAAGTCAACGGGAGCTACCGGCTTTACAAGCAGCTCAACATGAGCCAGCTGTCCCTGCCCACCGGCTTTGACCTGCGGGAGCACTACTGCCGCCGCTGGCTCACCATCCGGCTCCTGCGGGAACTGGCAGCCAACGAATCAGAAACGGTGCCGGGGATCCAGCGGTCGCGCTTTTTGGAATCCCAAAAGCAGTTTCTCTGCCTCGGCTTCGCGCGCCGGGACAACCTGCCGCCTTACCTGCGCACCAGCGTCATCCTCGGGATGCGCATCGATGATGAGCTCCTGCAGGTGGTGCGGTTTGCCAGCGATCCGGCCATCCCCGAGGGGCTGCTCAATGAGACGTGCGAACGCTGTCCCCTGTCGCCAGAAGAGTGCACAGAAAGGGCGGCGCCCCCCACCCGCTGGCAGCAGCAGCAGCAGGTTGAGGAGCGCCAGCGCGCGTTAGCTTTGCTGATGCAGCAAAAACCCGCAGCGCAGGCGCAAGACTCGACGCCCGCGCCGCACCCGCAGGAAGAACAGCCTGCCGCGACGTCACAAGCCGTATAGCTGAGGCCCCGCTCGCGCGGACACTCTGGGCGGGTCGCCGTGCAGATCAACGCACGACGCCGGTTTCCGCGAGGCGGCGAATGTCCTCTTCCGAGTAGCCCAACACCTCGCGCAGCACTTCCGCCGTATGCTGCCCCAACGTGGGCGGCGGCCCCGCCGGGCGGGCGGGCGTCAGGCCCATGTGCTGCAGGGGGCTGCCCACCAGTTCCACGCGACCCACAGCCGGATGGTCCACCGGCCAGCGCATGCCCCGGTACCGCGCCAGGTCGGATTCCAGCACCTGGCTCAGGCCCCATACCGGCGCCGCCGGCACCTTGGCCTCAGCCAGCGGTTTAAGCCACTCGTCTGTCGTCTTCTGGCGCAGGACGTCCGCGAGGATCGGGATGAGCACGTCGCGGTTTTTGACCCGGGCGGGGTTGGTGGCAAACCGCTCGTCGGCCGCGAGCTCAGGCCGCCCGATGACCTGGCAAAACCGCTCAAACTGGGCGTCGTTGCCCACGGCCAGCACCATGTACCCGTCGGCGGTGGCAAACATCTGGTACGGCACGATCTGCGCGTGGGCGTTCCCCAGCCGCTTGGGCTCCCGGCCTGAGACCAGGTACGCCTGGGCCAGATTGGCCATGGCCGCCACCGCGGCGTCCCATAGGGAAAGGTCGATGTACTGCCCCTGGCCCGTGAGCTCCCGGGCCCGCAAGGCCGCCTGGATGCCCACCACCGCATACAGCCCGCACAAGATGTCCACCCAGGCGACGCCCACCTTCATGGGCGGGCCGTCGGGCTCCCCGGTGACCGACATAATGCCGCACATCCCCTGCACGGCAAAGTCGTAGCCGGGCAGGTGGCTCATCGGGCCCGACTGGCCAAAACCGCTGATGGAGCAATACACAAGCCGCGGGTTGATGGCCGTCAGCCGCTGGTAGTCCAGGCCGTAGCGGGCCATGTCCCCCGGCTTCAGGTTTTCGATGAGCACGTCGCTTTTGGCCGCGAGCTCCCGCACGATGCGCTGGCCTTCCTCGGCCTTGAGGTTCACGGTCACGCTGCGCTTGCCGCGGTTGACGGAGAGAAAATAAGCGCTCTCGGTACCGGCAAAGGGCGGACCCCATTGCCGGGTTTCGTCGCCGCGGGAAGGATCCTCGATTTTAATCACGTCCGCTCCCAGGTCGGCCAAAATCTGGGTGGCAAAGGGCCCGGCCAGCACACGGGACATGTCCAGCACCCGGATGCCAGCCAGGGCTTTCGGTGCATCCTTGGGCGGAGCCTGTCTGCCCCGCTCCTCATAAACATCCGTCACGCCACAACCCGCCCGTCCTGCACGATGGGCCTGCCGTCCAGCAAGAACGTCGCGTCGCGGATGACCATGTCCAGGTGCACCGCGCAGGCGTGGGTACCTCCGTAGAACAGGTCGCTCCCGAGCGCGATGTGGACGTTGCCCAGCGCCTTCTTTTCTTCTTCAAAGTCGCCGTTGCGCAAGGACATCGGGTTCAGGCCAAGCCCGATCTCCGCGATGTGGTCGGCGCCCGGTACCGTCTCCAGGATCTGCCGGAGCCGCCGCGCCCGCTGCCCGCCTTCCACCGACACGACCTTGCCCGCGCGGACTTCGATGCGGATCGGGTCGTCCCCTGCACCGATCTTGGCCACCGGCCCGTCGACTACCAGCGTGCCCTCGGCCGTTCCCGCGAGCGGCCGCTGGGAGATCTCGCCGTCGGAAAACGCCGCCTCCCGGCCCGGCTCCCGGGCGATGCCGCACTCGACGATCACCGGGTGCCCCATGACCGGCTCCTTCGTCACGCCGGCCGTGAAACGGGTGCCCGCGGCCGATGTGATGGTCACTTCGGACCCTGCGGCCCACACGTCCGCCAGCCGGTGCCCCAAGCGGTCCAGCTCTTCATAGTCCGCCAACGCCGCGCCCCGGGTCCAGTTGTCCATGGAGCGCATTACCATGGACATGGCCCGCAGGCGCTTTTGGCCCAACAGCTCCGCCACTTTGCGCGAATACGTCGGCGCCCCCGAGGCGGCCGTGAGGCCGATGAGCACGTCGGCCCGCTCGAGCCCCGCATCCAGGACGGCTGTCAGCTCCGTGGCCCGCTTTTCATGCCGGGTCGGCATGACCGCCAGGGTGTACTCCGCTCCCGCCTCCTCCACCGCGCCGGCCAAGGCCCACGCCATGTTCATGTCCGTCCACGGATCCGCGACTAGCAATACCTGCTCGCCGGGCTTGACGCCCAGATGCAGGCGCACGAGCCTGTGGGCGACGGCCACCGCCTCGATGACCCGGAACTGCTGCACCACGCTTCACTCCTTGAACGTTTTGCTTGCCCGGTTCTCCTTGAACGTTTTACGTGCCCGTTGTAGATGAACGCTGCCCTATCCGCCCCAAGCCGGTCATCGCCACGATCGCTGCGCGTCCAATCCCGCAACACCTGTGCCCGCGACGTCGCCGGCCCCAAAACCCTCCGCATTCCTGGGCCCCCGGCACCCGCGGCCGGCGTCCACGCCAGCCCATCAACCGGCCACCACGGTTTGCCGTGCCTGCGCCATTCGCCACTGGCTCACGGAAACCAGCGCGATCAGCGGCAGCCCCAAGAGCCAAAACCGCGGCTGCATGGTGAACATGGCCAAGGCGGCGACGAGCAGCGAGGGGATTTGCCAAGTGCGCAAGGGTCCAAAAAAGTACCGCTGCAGCACGCCGCCCAAGGCCGTGATCCCCAAGATCGCGGCCGCGAGGCTCAGGGCAATCTCCGCGGCGCTGCCCTGCAGCAAGAGCGCCGGGTTACTTAGAAATAGGAACGGCACCACGTACTTGGCCATGCCAAAGCGGAAGCCCTCGATCCCGGTGCGGAACGGATCCGATTGGGCGATGCCGCTAGCCGCGAAGGCCGCCAGGGCCACGGGCGGCGTCACGTCGGCGATGACGCCAAAGTAGAAGACGAACAGGTGGGCCGACAAGAGCGGCACCCCCATGGCCACAAACGCCGGCGCGACCATGGTCGCCTGGATGACGTAGTTGGCCGTCGTCGGAATCCCCATCCCGAGGATCAGCGACGAGATGGCCGCCAGGGGCGCCGCCAGCCAGAGCTGCCCGCCGGCCAGATCCACCACCAGCCCGCTGATGCGCAGGCCCAAGCCCGTCATGGTGGTGACGCCGATGATGATGCCCGCCGCGGCGCAGATGATGGCCACCTCCACCGTGTGGACGCCGCCGTCCCTGAGGGCAAAGACGACCTCCCGCAGCGTTTGCTTGAGTTGCCCCCGCCGCCAGCCCACCACCAGCACGACGGCGATCGTAAACAGGATCGTCCAGAACACCGCCCGTTCCGGCGAGTACCCGCTGATGAGGAAGTAGAACAGGGCGGCCAGCGGCAGCATGAAGTACCCGCCTTCCCGCAGCACCTGTCCCAGGCGCGGCAAGTCCGGGCGGGGCATGCCCCTGAGCCCCGTCCTAGCCGCCAAGAAGTCCACCTGTATGAACATGGAGCAGTAGGCCAACAGCGCCGGGATAAGGGCCGCGACCGCAATGCGCACGTAAGGCACGCCGATATACTCGGCGATTAGAAACGCGGCCGCCCCCATGACGGGCGGGGTGATCTGGCCCATGGTGGAGGCGGAGGCCTCGATCCCGCCCGCGACCTCGGGCTTGACCCCGATGCGTTTCATGAGGGGGATCGTAAACGTGCCCGTCGTTGTGACGTTGGCCACGGAGCTCCCGGAAATCGTCCCCATCACGGCGCTAGACAGGACCGCCGCCTTGGCCGGGCCGCCCCGGGTGCCGCCGGCCACCGCCATGGCCAGATCCAGGAAGAACTTGCCGGCGCCCGTCCGCTCCAAGATCGCGCCGTACAAAATAAATAGCAGCACAAACTTGGCCGACACGCCCAAGGGTATCCCAAAGATGCCTTCCGTCGTCAGGTACAAAAACGGCACCGTGCGGGCCAGCGGGAAGCCCCGGTGCGCGATGATGGCGGGCAGATACGGTCCCACAAACGCGTAGATGAAGAACGCCGCTGCGACGATGACGATGGGCCATCCCGTCCCCCGCCGGGCGCCTTCGAATACGACCAAGAGCATCATGACGCCGAACGCGATGTCCCACGCGTTGTACGCGCCGGCGCGCGTCGCCACGCTGGCGTAGTTGACGAGGACGTACCCGGCGGCCGCCACGGTCATGGCCACGAAAACCACCGTGTACGCCAGCTTGGCCCAGGTCAAACGCTTTTCCTTGAGCACGCTGTGGACGAGAAACAGCATCGTCCCCATAAACAAGAGGTGCAGCGCCCGGTGCTGCAGCGCGAACAGCGGGTACGCATAGGCTGCGTACAGGTGGTACACCGACGCGCCGATTCCCAAAACGGTCACGATCCCTGTCGCGATGCGCCGCACCTGTTCTTGGGTCTCGGGGTTCATGGCCTCACCTCCAGCGCCACGCGCCTGCCGTAAGCTGCCAACTCCCCCAGCGTGGTGCGCTGCCCGCCGACGATGACGGCCTGCTCCACGGTGCCTGCCACCCGCAGGACGAGGCGGCCAATGGGCCGTTGCGCATGTACGACGACCCAGCCGTCCTCCAACACCACGCCCCGGTCCGAGCGAAACTCAAGGCCTGCCCCGTACCACAGATACCGCTCCAGCTCGAGCACAAGACCCTCCGGCGAAACCCGCATGAGGCTTTGCACCGGCGTCTTATCCGCTGAATGGGTGTAGGTGTACCACACGGGATCGCCCATCCGGGTGGGAGCGGACCAGAGTTCCTCACCGGTTTCCAGGTCCAGCACGACGACCCGCCACGTCTCCGCCTCGACTGCCACGGTAGGCCCTGCCGGGCCCGCCCCAGCTGGTGCAGCCGCAGCCGGCTCCGTCGCCCCGGCGGCGTGTGGCGCCAGTCCCAGCGCGACCATGCACCAAAGAGCAGCCGCGAGCAGCAGCCCGTCGGCGTCCCCGGCGATCCGCGGCAACAGGCTCAAGGAGCGGACGCCCCTGTGGCGCCCGCTCCCCGTTTGCATCATCCGCCCCTCACTCCAGCACGCCGATTTCCCGGAAGTACCGCTCGGCGCCCGGGTGCAGCGGGATGGGCGAGTGGATCCCGTTTTCCGGCACCAACTGCAAAGCGACCGGGTGCACGTTGTGCAATTGGGCAGCGTTCTCGTAGATGGTCTTTACGATCTGGTAAGCCACGTCGTCGGGCATGGAGGCGTGCGCGATGAGCACGTTGGAGTCGCCCAAGGCCACCGTGTCGTGGTCAACGCCCCGGTACGTGCCCGCCGGGATTACCGTCCGCACGAAGTAGGGGTACTTCTCAATGATGCGCTGGAGCATGTCCTCCTCCAGGGAAATCAGATCGATCTCGCGCACCGTGGCCATCTGCTCCACGGCGGCACCGGGGTACGCAAAGTTCAAGAAGACGACGTCCACGACCCGGTCCACCAGCGCTTCGGCGGACTCATTCTGCGACAGGCGAGCGCGGGTGAAGTCCCGGTCCGGGTTAATGCCGTAAACTTCCAAAATGGCCAGCGCGATGGTCTCGGCACCACTGCCCGGCGCTTCCGTCGACACGCGGCGGCCCCGCAGCTGGTGCACGCTGGTGATCCCCGACTCCTTGAGGGTCACGATGTGCTGCGGCGCCGGGTACATCTGAAAGAGCGCGACGATGTCCAGAGGCTGGTCAAAAGGCGGCAGCCCATGCCTGGCGTTGTACGCGACGCTGCCCAGCACCATCCCCATGTCGGAGAAACCGTTGCCCACGAGGCGCGCGTTTTCTACCGACGCGGCCGTGGACTCCGCGGTGACGATGAAACCCGGGAGGTGCCTCGTCAAGAGATCCGCCAT
>DATCLD010000226.1:0-14749 GCA_036564115.1 Limnochordales bacterium | reverse complement strand
AACTTGCTCCTGTTCCTGTGGCTGTTCCGGCGCGACATCCCCAGTCGCTTTCCCGTCGACGCCCTTGAGTACACCGGTGAAACCCCGGCCGCAAGCGATCCCGCTGCCCGCGCGTCCGCCCAGCGCCGGCTGGCCGAGTGCGTGATCATCCTGGTGCTGCTCTTGGGCGGCATTGCGGCGGCGCCGTTCTTTGGCTGGGAGCTCTGGGAGGTGGCCGTTGCGGGCGCGGTCGCGCTGGCGGTACACGGCGCCATCCGGGGTTACGTGCATCCCCGGGAACTCGCCGGCCGGATCTCCTGGGATTTGATGCCCTTTGTGTTTTCCTTGTTCCTGGTGTTGCGGGGCATCGGAAACTCGGGGCTCACCGAGGTTTTCTCTTCCGTGTTGGCCCAGGGAGGGGTCGGGGGCTCTTTCGGCGGCCTGTTGGTCATCGCCGCCACCACCGCCCTGGGCTCCAATCTCATCAACAACCTGCCCATGGTGCTGGTGGCCGCTGACAGCCTCACAGCGCCGGTGACCAACGGCCAGGTGAGCCTGGCCAGCGTCTACGCGGCGTTGCTCGGCACCAATCTCGGTCCCAATTTGACTGTCATCGGGTCTCTGGCCACCATGCTGGCGCTCTCCATCATCGGCAGCAAAGGCATGCGGGTTTCCGGCGTACAGTACCTCAGGGTCGGCGCTGTTACGGTGCCGCTCCTGCTCCTGGGCTCAGTGCTGGGGCTGTGGTTCGCCCTGCGCGGATGACAGCAGTGCTGCCGGGGGCTCGTCTGCGGCTGAACACGGCGGCTCCGCAGCTTTCCCTCACCACGAGCCGGTGGGGCAGCACGATGCTCTCCGGCCCTTGCGCCTTGCCCGCGATCTGGTCCAACAGCAACCGGGCGGCCCGCTGGCCAATCTCGTACATGGGCTGGGCGATGGTCGTCAGCGCCGGCCGGTGAAAGGCGGCAAAGCGGATGTCGTCAAAGCCTACAACGGCCACGTCGTCGGGCACCCGCCGCCCCATGGCGTACGCCTCTTTGATGAACCCGATGGCCATCTCGTCGTTGGCGCAGAAGACGGCGGTGGGCGGGTCGTCCAGGCTCAGCAGACGGCGGGCGGCTTCGACGCCGCTTTCCAGGTAAAAGGTGCCGGGAGCGATCAGTTCCTCCTCAATGGGCAGTCCTGCCTGCTGCAGCGCCAGCGTGTAACCGCGGAGACGGTCGCGGCAGAGGACGACGTCCTGCGGGCCGTTCACGTACGCGATGCGCTTGTGCCCAAGCTGGATCAGATGGCGCGTCGCGTCTATGGCCGCGGCCACGTTGTCGATTGACACTTGCGACACCGCGCCCTCGATGTACTCGCACGCAAGCACCACCGGCACCCGTGCGGCCATGCTGAGGATGTGCGGGCTGCTGACCCGGGCGGTCAGGAAGATGGCGCCGTCGGCGCCCCGCCGCCCGATGATCTTGGTGTACCGGAGCTCCCGCTCCAGGTCGTTGTCGGTGTTGCACAACAGCACGGAGAAGCCTTGCTCGCGGGCCACATCCTCGATGCCCCGGACGATGAAGGAAAAGAACGGGTTGTTGATGTCGGGCAGCACGACGATGATGGTCGCCGTTCGCCTGATGCGCAAGTTCCTCGCGGAAAGGTTGGGCTCGTAGCCGAGCTTCTTGACCGCCGCCGCCACTCGGCGCCGGGTTTCCGGACGCCCCGCCTCGGGATCGTTTAGAATCCGGGAAACCGTAGCCGTGGAAACCCCCGCCAGGCGGGCGACGTCCTTCATCGTGACCAACGCGCATCAACTCCGAATCCTTGACTGCAGCCTATCAGCACAAGTATGTACAAAAAAGACTTCTTCTCTCAAGAAGGCAGGGGGCCGTGGCGACCCCCTGCCTTGCACCTACCCCTTGTGGGGCCCATCCCCGACCTGGTCTTACCGCCGGCCGCCCCAGCGCTCCGGATAGCCGGGCAAGTCTTCACAGCCGCACAACGCGTAATGCTGCGGCGGCATGTTGTACTGCACGTACTGGGCCAGCGTCTCGTTGGTGATCGTCGGCTGCGGGAGCTTCCACTCAGGCCCGGGGACCGGCTGGCCTGACAGCACCATGACGGCCGCCTCAATGGCGGTGCGCCACTGGAAGGTCGGATACGTCGGTGCGATGCCGTTCAGGCCTTCCTCATACCACTTCACCAGCACGTCTTGCTGATCCTCGGCGGTGAAGATGGGAATGTCGTAGCCGAGGTCCTCAAAGGCCTCCAGCACGGCGACGGTGGTGGCGCCGGCGTCCATCCACACCGCGTCGATCTGCCCGTAGCGCAACAGGTAGTCGGTCACGATGGACTTCGCCACAGCCCGGTCGTCGTTGGTGAACTCCACGCCGATGATGTCCAGGTTCGTCTCGGCAAAGATCCGCTCAGCAGCCGCCCAGCGGGTCTCAAGCACGTCTACGCCGGGCGAAATGCGCAGCGCCAGCACCTTGCCGCCATTGGGCAGCTGCTCAGCGATGAAGCGGGCCCCCTGAGCGCCGAAGGCGTAGCCGCCGATGGGGCTGATGAAGGTAATCGGTGCGCGGGTGTTGACGCCCCGGTCAAAGACGATGACCGGCAGCTGCTGGGCGGCGCGCTCCACGGCAGGCGTCAGGGCTGCGGTGGTCATGGGCGACACGATGAGCAGGTCGCACCGGCCGCTGGCCACCAAGTCCGCAATGTCGGCGATCTGCTTCTCGTCGCGCCCTTCCGCGTCCAGCACGATGAACTCCTTGATCAGGGGATTGGCCTCCACCGCCGCCTGCATGGTGGTGAAACCGACCACGCGCCATGGGTTGAACAGGCCCGCGTTGGAGAAGCAGATGGTCCACGGCGGATCCTTCTTATACTTCGACGTGTCCACCCAAGTGGGATCCAAGGCCTGCAACCACGGCTTGTCGGGCGGCCCCACCGGTTCCATTTCCAGTAAGGCCATCTGGCGGGCAAACTCATTGGGGTCCCAGAAGTCGGAAACCCGTTGCGCCATGCCCGCCTGCGGCACTGCCGACACCAGCAATGCCGCCGTCAGAATCAAGGCGACCATGTTCCTGTGCAGCATCCGCGGGTTCCTCCTTTCGGTTTTCTTTGCCACTCCGACGACTGCAGTATTAGTGGTCGTGGTCTCTGCCGCCGCCTCATCCCCCCTTCCCCGGGGTCTTGCCCTTGTCATTCAAGCGGCTTCGCGGCGGTTGCGGCACCGGTTAGCTGCGCCGCTCCCGCCATGCGGTGTAGGCAACCGCCCCAATGATGATGAGTCCTTGCAACCCGTCCCGGAGAGGCTTGGGCCAGCCCAAGAGATTCAGCAGCGTAAACAGCGCCTGCAAGGTGAGCGCCCCTGCGATGGCGCCCAGCATCGTGCCGCGTCCGCCCAGGAGCTTGGCCCCGCCCAGCACCGCCGCCGAGATGGCGCTCAACTCTTGTCCGTCCCCCACGTTGGTGGACACCCCAGAGAACCCACCCAACAGGATGCCGGCGATAATCGCCGACGTGGACGACGCCACGAAGGCACCGATGCGCACCTTTGCCGTGGGGACGCCCGAAAGCCGCGCCGCACGGGGGTTGTCGCCCAAGGCAATCAGCTGTTTGCCCCATCCCGTGCGATGCAGAAGGTATGTGGCCACCACCGCGACGACGAGCAAGATGATGACCGCATACGGCACCTCGTCCAAGAGCGGGACACCGCTCAGACGGTTGCGCCCAAACACGCGGAAGTTGTTGGGCAAGGCGCCCCTGGGCGCGCCCCCGGTCCAAAGCAGCGCAAATCCCTTCAGGGTGACGAGCATTCCCAACGTGGTGATGAACGACGGGACCTTGAGCCAACTGGTGACAGCGCCATTGAAGACACCCACGGCGATGCCGATGAGGAACATCACCGCGATCACCCACGGGGTATTGGCCGGATCGCCGCCGATGAGCATGGAGCTCCCCAGCACCACCAAGGTGATCAGGGACCCCACCGACAGGTCGAAGCCGCCCGAGACGATGACAAAGAGCTGGCCCGCTGCGAGGATCGCAGCCGGGGCAGCCCGCATCAGAAACGACATGATCCCAGGCACCGTGGCAAACCGCGGGTTGAGAAAGCTGATCCAGACGCAGATGACCAAGAGCACCACGAAGATGGGCGGCACGCGCCGCAGCGTCTCCCACCACCGCCGGCCAGCGGCGCTTGGAGAAGGCTTTTGCACTGTTGCCGGTCGCTCGTCCGTCATCGGGTCAATCGCCCCTCGCCCCGTCAGCCGACTTCCTCTTTCGACCTGAAGGAATAGCTGGCCACGGCGGCAATGATGATGAAGCCGCGGAAGACCTGCTTAAGAAAGGCGCCAGTGCCCAACTGGTTGAACATCGCGTCCATGATGCTGAATATAAGCACGCCCGCCAGCGTGCCCAGCACCCCGCCCCGCCCGCCAGCCAGCGCCGTTCCGCCCACAACGACTGCCGCGATGGACTCCAGGTCGTACACGCCGTCCTGGCCGACCCATGGCGCTCCCGCACCCAGGCGGGCGGCGATGAAAAGGCCGGTCAACACCGCGCTGAAACTCGTGATGACGTGGGCCACGATCAACACCCGGTCCGTGCGCAGCCCGGAGAGGCGCGCCACCTCGGCGTTGCCTCCTACCGCATACAGGTGAGCGCCAAAACGCGTGCGGTGCATCACCAAGGCGCCCAATGCGACCACCACCGCCAGCATCACAACCGGGATGGGCACGGGGCCCCACGTGCCGTAGGCCAGCACCTCAAACTCCGGCGCCACCGCCCCGGCAAAGTTCTGGAAACTGGTGCTCAAGAGGCCCTGCATAAACAGCCCCGTCCCCAGCGTCGCGATGAGGGAGTTGACCCGCAGCTTGGTGATGATCAGCCCATTCAGAAGGCCAACACCGAGGCCGATGGCCACAACCACCGCGATCGCCCGGGCAATGTTGGCCGGGTCTCCCTGCATGATAAAGGAGGTCATCACGGCGGTAACACTGATCAGGTGGGCAACGGACAAGTCGATTGAACCACCCAGAATGGCGAAGCTCTGGCCGACCGCCACCATGCCCAGCGCCACAGAACGGACGAAGATGTTGGTGATGTTGGCTGCGGTGAGAAACTGCCCGCGCCCAAACAGGGAGACCAGCACCCAGGCGCCGACGAAGGCACCGGCCAGGAACAAGAACGCAGGCGGCAGCCCGGCCCGCTTCGGTTTCCGGTTGACCGGCGCGCTCATGTTGACCGCCTGCCTTCCCGCTGGCCCGTGGCCAGGGCCATAATCTCGGCTTCCGTAGCTCCCGCCGGCAGCTCGCCGTGAATGCGGCCATCCCACATGACCACGATCCTGTCGCTCATGCCGATGATCTCGGGCAACTCCGAACTAGCCATCAAGATGGCTTTGCCGGACTGGGCCAGCGAGCGGATGAGGCGGTGGATACTGGCCTTGGCGTTGACGTCGATGCCGCGGGTAGGGTCGCTGAACAACAGGACGTCCGCATCCACTGCCAGCCACTTGGCCAAGACGACCTTTTGCTGGTTGCCGCCGCTTAGGTACTGCACTTCCTGGTCCAGGCCGGCCGCCCGTAAATCCACCTGGCCTGCGAGTTCCGCCACTGAGGGCGCGCCGTTCGCCTTGGCCAACAGCGGACGCAGCGCCCGGTGCACCAGCAAGATGTTGTCCCGCACGGGCTGCAGCAAGGCGAGTCCCTCTTCCTTGCGGTTTTCCGTCAAGAACCCGATGCGCAGCCGCACCGCGTCCAGGGGCGAGCGGATACGCACCTCCTGACCCCGCAGGCGCACCGTGCCGCGGGTGAAAGGCTGGATACCGAAGATGGCGCGCAGGAGTTCCGTGCGGCCAGACCCTTGCAAGCCCGCTACGCCCACGATCTCGCCCGCCCGAACCGTCAGGTTGATGTCGTCCAGAACGTCGTTGCCGCCGCCCTTGATCTCCAATAGGGGTGGACCGATGTCTTCCGGCCGGGCGTATTCGGGGTAATACGCATCAAGCGGCCGGCCGATCATCATGCGGATAAGATCGTCGGGCGTCACGTCGGCTGCGTCCACGGTGCCCACCTTGCGGCCGTCCTTGAGCACCGTGATGCGGTCGGCCACCTCGAAAACTTCCTTGAAGCGGTGAGAGATGTACACGATGGCCAGCCCCTCGTCCCGCAGCTGGCGCACAAGACCCATGAGCAACTCCACTTCACGGTCCGTTAGCGCCGCCGTCGGCTCGTCCATGACGAGGACCTTGGACGAGAAGGAGAGCGCCTTGGCGATTTCCACCAGTTGCTGGCGGGCTACGGGCAAGTCTTTGACCAGCATGTCCGGCTCGATCCATTGATCGACGCCGAGCCGCGCCAACAGCTGAGCCGAGTCCCGGCGGAGGCGGGCATAGTCGACAAGCCCCCGGCGAATCGGCTCCCGCCCTAGAAAGATGTTTTCCGCCACGGTGCGGTACGGCAGCAGGTTGAACTCCTGATAGATGATGCTTATCCCTTGCTGTTGGGCTTCCCAAGGGTGGGAAAAGGAGATGGGTCGGCCGTCAAGGAGGAGGGTACCTTCGTCGGGGGCATAAACACCGCCAAGGATCTTCATGAGCGTGGACTTGCCCGCGCCGTTTTCCCCGACCAGTGCGTGGACCTCGCCAGGCCGGACGTCAAAGGATACGCCGTCCAGCGCCACGACGCCCGGAAACCGTTTGGTGATGCCCTGCATTTCGAGGATGGGCGGGCCGTCCCGCCGGCCCCGTTCTGCGCTGGAACCGTTAGCCTTCATCGTCCCCGCCCCCGCCGGTGGGTTTCCCCTTCAGTCCGCGAGCAGCTGGCGCAAGAAGCGCAAGCCTTCCCGGGCGATGCTGTCCTGATCCGGAGCGATGGGTCGCCACAGGCACACGGCCTGGGCGATGGAACGTACCGCGGGCGTGAAGGACTCGATAACCACCGCGCCCTGGTACCCGATTTCCCGGAGGGCCGACGCGATCGACTTCCAGGCTACCTGGCCGGTGCCGGGAATCCCGCGATCGTTTTCGCACGCGTGGAAGTGGAACAGCCGGTCACCCGCCAAACGCACTGCGTCGGCCGACGACTTTTCCTCGATGTGCATGTGAAACGTGTCCAGGTGCAGGCCGACCGCGGGGTGGTCGACCTCGGCGAGGAAGTCCATCCCCTGCTGCACCGTGTTGATCATGTCGGTTTCAAAGCGATTGAGAGGCTCCAGAGCCAACCGCACGCCGCGCTCGGCTGCGTAGTCGGCCAGCTCCCTCAGTGCAGACGCAGCCCGTCGCCGTTCGGCCCGGCGCGCGTCGTCGGGCAGCAGGCGGGCCTTGCCGGTCTGCGAATACATCGGCCCGCAGACGATGCGGGCGCCCACAACGGCCGCCGCATCGATCAGTTGCCGGATGTAGGCGAATCCACCTTGGCGAGCGGACGCATCGTCGCTCGAAATGTCGCGCCCGGGGCCGAAAGCGCCGCACACCACGGGCTCTAGGCCGCGGGCAGCGAGCGCGTCGCGTACCTGTGGAAAGTCCAACAGCGCTGGGTCTTCGCAGGCGAGCTCCAACACATCGAAGCCCAATTGCACCGCCTTGTCGGCCAACGCTTCCACGCGAGCCGTCGTCAGGGGCGACTCCCAGACGAAGGTGTTCACTCCAAAGCGCATCGCGGCCGCCTCCTCGCGCCAAGAGCGGCGGTGTCGTAATCGATTACCGATTGCTTCTCCACGACAGCCCAAGATCCTTCCTAAAATCCCAAGATTACGCGATGTATCCGTGTGCTGGTCTGGATACAATCGATTTCATATCTTGCCGGTCGCGCGCAGGACTTTGGGGAACATGAACGAAACCTCTTCTTGGAACCTTTTGGATGAGGCGGGGCCCGGACCGGCCGGGCGCTGCTCGAAAAACGCCAGGGGCAGGTGATCATCGTGGAAACCGGACGCCGCGTCGTGCGCTACGGGATGGTGGGCGGCGGGCCCGGGGCGTTCATCGGCCAGGTGCACCGCAAGGCGGCCGCGCTCGACGGAGAGCTGATGCTGGTGGCAGGCGCCTTCTCGTCGGATCCTGCCAAGTCCCGTGCCCAAGGGGCCGCCCTGGGACTACCGCCGTCGCGGGTCTACGATTCATGGCAAGACATGCTCGAGCAGGAAAGCGCCCTGCCGGCCGACCAGCGCATGGAGCTCGTGGCCATCGTTACGCCCAACCATTTGCATTACGAGATCGCACGGGCATGTCTCGAACGGGGTTTCCACGTCATCTGCGACAAGCCGCTCTGCAACACGGTTGAGGAAGCCGAGGCGCTGGTCCGGCTGGCCCAGGAACGGGATCTGGTGTTCGCCGTCACCTATACCTATGCCGGCTATCCCATGGTTAAGGAAGCCCGCCAACTCGTGGCCCGCGGCGAGCTGGGCGAGCTGCGCAAGATTGTCGTCGAGTACCCGCAGGGGTGGCTGAGCGAGCCCGTCGAGCGCGAGAACAAGCAGGCGGCGTGGCGCACCGACCCGGCGCAGGCCGGAGCCGGAGGTTCCACCGGGGACATCGGCTCCCACGCGGAGCACCTGGCGCGCTACATCACCGGGCTTCATATCGAGGAGCTGTGCGCGGACCTGACGACCTTTGTGCAGGGCCGCCGGTTGGACGACGACGCCAATATGCTGGTGCGATGGCAACAGGGCGTCAAGGGCGTGCTGTACGTGTCCCAGATCTCGACCGGCGAGGAGAACAACCTGCGCATCCGCGTTTACGGGCGCCGGGCGTCCCTCGAATGGCAGCATCGCGATCCCGACACTCTTATCCTCCGGTCCAATACCGGTCCGGAGAAAGTCTATAGGCGCGGCGGCCCTTACCTGTCCCCTGTCGCCGCGCACTTCTCGCGCCTGCCGGCCGGCCACCCCGAGGCCTTCATCGAGGCCTTTGCCAACATCTATCGCAGTGCGGCCCGCGTGGTGGCTGCAAAGACGGCCGGCCGTGAACCCGATCCCATGGACCTGGATTTCCCGACGGTGGCGGACGGGGCCATCGGCGTGCGCTTCATTCACAAAGCGGTGGAGAGCGCTCGTGCGGGCGCTGTATGGGTCAAGTTCTAATTGGGAGGAGGGGACGACCATGCACAACGCGACGGAGAGCAAAATGAGCCGGCGGCCGGTCACCCTCTTTACCGGGCAGTGGGCCGACCTGCCGTTGGCGGAGCTCGCACCCAAAGCCCGGGAATTTGGCTATGACGGGCTGGAGCTCGCATGCTGGGGCGACCACTTCAACATTGAACGGGCGGCTACCGACCCCGCGTACGCTGCGGGCCAGCGGGCGCTTCTGGCCCAACACGGGTTGGGCGTGTGGGCCATCGGCTCCCACCTCATCGGGCAGCTGGTGCTGGACCCCAATGACGAGCGCTCCGACGGCTGGGTGCCCGAAGAACACCGGGGCGACCCGGAAGCCAAGCGGGCCTGGGCCATCCAGCAGATGAAGCTCGCACCGCGGGCGGCCCGCAACCTCGGGGTCAACGTCGTGACTGGTTTCACAGGGTCGTCCATCTGGCGCTGGATCTATCCGTTCCCCCCAGTCACCCAGGACCAGATCAAGGCTGGGTACCGCCACTTCGCGGAAGTCTGGGGGCCGATCCTGGACGAGTTCCAGGCCAACGGCGTCCGCTTTGCCCTGGAGGTTCATCCTACAGAGATAGCGTTTGACCTCTACTCGGCCCATGCGGCGCTGGACGCTGTAGACCGGCACCCTGCGTTTGGGTTCAACTTTGATCCAAGCCACTTGCTCTGGCAGGGCGTGGATCCGGCGGCCTTCATCCGGGAGTTCCCGGACCGGATCTTCCACGTTCATATGAAAGACGTGGCCGTAATGCTCGACGGCAAGCGCGGCATCCTCGCGTCGCACCTGCCTTTCGGGGATTCCAGGCGGGGTTGGGACTTCCGCTCCTTGGGCCACGGGCACGTCAACTTCAAGGAGATCATCCGCGCTCTCAACGAGATCGGCTACACGGGCCCACTGTCGGTGGAGTGGGAAGACAGCGGCATGGACCGGGAGTACGGAGCGCGGGATGCGGCCCGCTTCGTCCGCGAGATCGACTTCCCGCCGTCTGCCCGGGGCTTCGAGGAGGCCTTCGGAAGGTAAGAGGCGGGTGTCGACGGCGCGGCGCCAGGGAGCGCTGAGCCAAGCGCAGACAACTGCCGCTCTGAAGCGGATCTGGGCGATCGACGCCGGGGTGTGGCGCAGGGCATTCCCGAGCCGTTTTTGGTCGAGGTGTTCACCAGCACCCCGGCGTCTACGCGTCATTCTCCGGGTCCACCCAGGCAAAGGCGTCCCCGGATCCAGGCTTCGTTGCCGCACTCGCTCGGTTTCCGGCAGCGAAGTGCAGCACGGCCGGCAGGGACGCAGAGACGCGCATCGAAACTTTTGCCACAACCGAGATCGCTGTGGGAAAAAGTAGCTGGGCAAAGCCCCCAACCCGACCGTCCTGTGCACTAGGGCGCTCCCGGGCGCGAGACCGGGATGGACATCCGGTCCCGCGCCCTAAGAGGCACCCCACCCCCCCAGGCTGGTGGCGAGCCCTGCGGGCCTATGCACGCCCAAGCGTGCTGTCTCATTTATCAGCATAGCGCCCGCTGCTTACATGTTGGCCGCGTCTCGGTTACACAGCGATTACACCGCGATTGCACCGTTTTACCGTTTGGCGGAACGGCTTTATGTGTTAATTCTATTTAATGAACATAAAGATTTCTTTATCCTGTCCCTCTGGCAGGAATGTTAGGCCGTCGCCCTGGCCGCCAACCGCCGCGGTACCGGGCCTTGGGGGGGCATCAACGTGGAGTATCGTCTGCTCTTGCTGGGGCCGCCGCTGCTTCTGCGCGGCTCCGAAGCCGTCCCGCTAAAATCGCGCAAGGGCCAAGCATTGTTGTGGTATCTGGCAGCCAATCCCGACCAGATGTTCTCGCGGGAACATCTGCACGGGCTCTTGTGGGACGAGCTGCCGTCAGATTCGGCGCGCCGGGACTTCAACACGATGATGTCCCGGCTGCGGGTGGAGATCCCCCTTGACTGGATCCGCCGCTCCGGGACGCAGCTAGGCTGGAATCCGGGCGCGGGGTTCTCGACGGACATCGCCGACTTCCTGGCTTGGACAGCCGGCACCGGTGCGGACCTCGACACCCCTCCGCAGCGCACACACCTTGCCCCAGGGGAAAAGGAAGCGCTCCACAAAGCCATCGCTCTCTGGCGAGGACCTTTCCTGGACGGTTTCTCCTGCGACAGCGCCGTTTACGAAGAATGGATCGTGACCGAACGGCGCCGGTGGGAGGTACGGGTCCTGGCGGCCTGCCAGCGGCTCATCGACGCCGAGCGGGCCGACAGCCGCTGGGATCAAGTGGTTGCGGTCGCCCGCCGGGGTCTTGAGATCGATCCGGTCCAGGAGCCGTTTTACAGAGCGCTGATCGAGGCGCTTTTCCGGCAAGGGAACCGTTCAGCGGCGCTGGCCGAGTTTGAACGCTGCCGCCAGGTTTTGGACGAGCAGCTGGGCACGGCGCCCGATGAGGCCACCATGGCCCTCGTGGAAACCATCCGGGGCGCAGCTACGGTGGCGGCAGCAGCGGCCGCTCGGGTGGGAGGCCCCGTCGGCGAGCAGGCACCCGCCGAACCCGCGGCCCGCACGCGCCGCATCCGACCCGAGCTCCCTGTAGCCGCGCCCGGTTCGACGCCACCCCTTGTCGGCCGCAGCCGCGAGTATGCCCAGCTCCTTGCGGCCATCAGCCGCACCGCCCAACTGGGCCCGAGCCACATGGCGCTCCTGGTGGGCGAGGCCGGCGTCGGCAAGACCCGGCTAATGATCGAGGTGATAGACGCCGTCGCGCGGGGCGCCCGGGGAGCGGTGAACTTTCCGACGCTGCTCGTTGGCCGCGGGTACGACTCCATGGCGAGCGTACCGTATGCCGCCCTCGCCGATACGCTGGCGCCGGCCTTGACCGCGCTGGACGATCCCGGGCTTGGTCTGCCCGACGTCTGGCTGCGGGAGCTGGGGCGCCTTTTGCCCGACGTCTTTGTGCGCCGGCCCGACCTGTATCCGCCGCTGCCAATGGGCTCCGGAGACGATCAGTTGCGCCTTTTCCAGGCCGTTGCCCGTTTCTTGAGCCGGCTGCCCCAACCTGTGCTGCTGGCCATGGACGACCTGCAGTGGGCGGACCCCCTGACCGTCAATCTCTTGGACTACCTCTTGCGCCAGCCGCCCGGACAACTGCGGCTCGCGGTTGTGGCCTCCACGCGCGAAGGTGAGGAAACCGACGCGTTGCGCCAGGCGCTGACGAGCCTCGAGCGTGAGGGACGCGTCACCCGCATCTCCCTGGGAAACTTGACGCGTGAGGACACCTTTGCCCTCATCGAAAGCCTATCCCCTGAGCACGCAGCCACCCAGGCTGGCCGCGTCTACGCCCAGACCCAGGGACATCCCCTATACACCGTGGAGTTGGTGGGGATGCTGCGCGAGGGGGACGATGCCATCGGCTCCGAGCCGTTGCGGGTGCCCCCCACCATGCAGAATCTCGTGCTGTCGCGCCTGTCCCGGCTGGGGGAGAAGATCGCGGAATTGGCCGAAACGCTGGCCGTATTTGATCGCGGGGCGACGCTCGAGCAGATCGCCCGGGCGACCCAGTTCCCGGAGGGCGACGTAGTCGCCGCGCTCGATAAGCTCGTGCGGGCCGGCATCACCGTCGAAACCGGCCAGGGCATCATCGACTTCTGCCACGACGTTTTCCGGCAAGTGGTGCTGGAACACATGCCGCTGAGCCGCTTGTCCTACCGGCACCGGCAGGCATACGCAGCGTTGCTCCAAGGCCTCGGCCTTGCTGAACCCGACGGCGAAGGCGCGCCCTCGCTGCAGGCCGTCGATCCGCAAGTCTTGGCCAGCCTCGCGGCCCATGCGGTAAAGGGACAGCTGTGGGAGCCGGCGCTAAAGTGGGCCCGGGAGGCCGCGGTTGCCGCCGAGCGATTGTACGCGTTCCGCCCGGCGTTGGACTACCTTAACACGGCGTTGTACTGCCTCTCCCAACTGCCGCCGACCGAGGCTCGCCGCCGAGAGCAACTGGAGCTGGAGCTGCAGGCGATAAAGCTCGACCGCTGGTCGCCAGCGCATGAACGGGACCAGCGGCTGGCCGCTGCCGCCCGGTTGGCGCAAGACATCGGAGCCGTCGAATACCTGCCGCGGATGCGCATGCTGCAGATCGACTCGCTGATCCTGCAGGGGCGTTGCCGCGAAGCGCTGGAACTGGTTGGGCAGATGGCGCCGCTCGCGGAGAGGGACCAAAGAATGGCCTTTGCCCTGATGGTTTGGCAAGGCGCCATCAAGGCTATCGTCGGCGACGTCCGGTCTGCCATCGCATTCATGACCAGGGTGCGGCAAGCCTTAGGCGGGCAGGTGCTCAAACCAGGCACATCCGTGCACGGCGCCCTGGCCGCCTGCTACGCGGCCGCAGGCGAATTTGACCAGGCCTTGTCCTCGCTTGAAGACATGAAGCTCGAGGAAGCCGCGCAAGGGTACGAATCCCTCACCAGCAAGTACCTCATCGTCGCTGCTACGGTGGACTACTGGCGCGGCCGGTGGAACGAGGCCGCAAGATGCGCCACGGAGGCCCTGCGCATCTCGCGGGAAGCCGAAGACCCCGCCAACGAAATGCACGCCGCCCTCTGGCTGGGCGCGTCCATACTGGAGCTGGTGGAAACGGGGGCGGAAGAGAAGGGTGAGCTCGAGATCTCCCTCCCGACGGCTACGGCGGCCCTAGAAGCCGCTCTGGAGGCCTCCGAACGCGGGCAGGTGTACACCCGGCGTGAGTTTGTATACGCCTTCCTCGCCCGGGCGTACGCCGACAGTGGCCAACTTGACAAAGCTGCTGAGGCCGTTGCGGCCGGCCTGCGCCTGGCTGAAGAAACGGGCGCAGGTGAAGGAGCCGCCCTGTGCTGGCAGGCCAAAGGCCACATCGCCGCCATCCAGGGCGATCTCGCGGAGGCTGACCGCTGCCTGCGCACGGCTGCGGATCAGTTCGAGCAACTGGGCCATTTGAGCGGTGCGCGCGTTTGCCGCGAGCGCCTGGCGCGCTGGCGCGATACCGGGCACCCGCACCCGTGGGCCGCCGGCTAGCGGACAGGGCGCCCCGGACGCCGTGCGGTTGTGGTGCTGGCTCGCGGAACCGTTGCCGGGGGATGGCCGCGGAATACGGACTGTGGGGCCGCGCGCCTCACGCCGCGGAACGGCGCAGCGCCAGGCCCCAGGTGACGGCGATGACGGTGATCAGAACCCAGGAGGTGAGGCACCAGATGCAATAGGCCCCGATGACGAAAGCCTCGAGCCCCGTGAGGTAAAGGGAGAACAGCGCTCCCGCCAGCGCCAGGGAAAACCCGAACATGGAGAGCGGCGTGCCCGGCCGCCGCCACTCGACCAGCAGCACGACGGCCAGGCTGGCGTACATGACCGTGCCCAGGAGCGCCACCGGCACCCCCAGCACCTCCGAGAACGCGCTCGAGTTGACCGTGGCGCAGTCGCCTACCGGGCCGCAGATGAGGGACATCTCGCCCGCCTTGGCGCGCCACAGGTAGGTGGAAATCGCCGCCCCGATCAGGCTTAAACCAAGAAGCCCCAGCGGCCAGCGAGGCCGGGCGGCCGCGTCAGCGGGCTGCGGCCGCGAGCGCCCGGTCGATGACACGGAAGATGTCCTCCCAGGTAGTCAGATTCACGATCTGGCCGTTGACCACAAAGGTCGGCGTGCCCAAAAGGCCCATGCGCACGCCCTG
>DATCLD010000225.1:0-8795 GCA_036564115.1 Limnochordales bacterium | reverse complement strand
AAACACGATCTGGGAGCGGCCCGGCTCTCCCCGGCTGACGGCGTAGTCCCGCGCGAGCAGCCCCTGCTCTTCTAGGGCCCGCAGGACGTCGTAGGCCGTCCACTTGCTCACGCCCAGGCGCTGGGCGAGCGTCTCATAATGGACCGGCAGCTTGGTGCGCCGGTACATGTCCAGCACGCTGCGCAGGAACTGCTTGCGCCGCTCCGTGAGGCGCGTTGCCCTCGCCCCCCAAAAAACCCAATTTCCGCGTACATTGTATGCCCCGGCCAGAAGCCCGTCAATGATTCTCGGCTATGGAAAAAAGCAACTCAGCGGGATTTTCGGCCTATGAACACGTCCCGCCCCCATAGGTCCGTCCGCACAGGTTGATAGGGCGGCACGCCCGACAGCGGCATGGTCATCGTCTTACAGCTGGTTGGCCACCTCGATCAAGTTTCCATCCGGATCCCGGAAGTAGACGGACAAGATCGGCCCCGTCGCGCCCGTGCGTTGCACCGGTCCCTCCACGATGGCCACCCCGGCGGACTGGAGATGGGCCACCACGTCCGCAAGCGGCACCGTCGTCAAGAAGCACAGATCGGCCGAGCCCGGCGTCGGCCGCGCCGCCTTGGGCTCAAACTCGCGGCCTTGCTGGTGCAGGTTGATCTTTTGGCTGCCAAATTGGAGCGCCCTGCGGCCCTGGCCAAACGTGACCACTTCCATGCCCAGCACCCGGCTGTAAAACCGGCAGGTGGCTTCCACGTCGGCGACGGTGAACACCAAGTGGTCGAGGGAATCGATCTTCATCGTCCGGCCTCCTTTCTTGTCAGACGCCGTAGAAGAGATACTTCACGGCCTTCACAGGCTCCGCAGCCAACGGAAAAGGTTGAGGCGCGTTTCGTACGGAACGGTGCTGCGAGCCGACGGGTTCGGTGCGACGAAGTCGATGACGCCTTCGACCACCGACGTGGGCTGCTTGCCCCATTCCACGGCCGCGGACTGGTTTAAGCCCGCGTAGGCGCGGTACACGTTTTTCCCGAGCAAAGCCACGACCCGCGGCCGGAAGCGCCGCACTTTCTCCCGCAGCGCAGGAGCACCCTTCACGAGCTCCTCCCACGTCAACTCATGCTCGCCCCGGGAGGGACGGGATACGAGGTTGGTGATGCCGACGCCGTACCGCAGCAACTCGTCTTCTTCCTGAGGTGTGAGACGCCGGGGTGTGAAGCCCGTCTCATGCAGCAGCCGCCAAAAATGGTTGCCGGGGCCGGCGAAGTTGTGGCCCAAGGCTGCGCTTTTCCTTCCGGGATTGATTCCAACAAACAGGACATCCAAGCCGGGCGCAACCAGGTCGCGGGTGGAAAGCTCCTCCCATTTCAGCTCCCGCAGCTCCTGCAGTACGGGCATGTGCTGCCAGTCGTCGGGCTCGAGCAGTTCCCACGCGATGCGGTTTGGCTTGGGCAGTCGCGTGTGGGTGGCGATGGTCTCGGTGGGGGTGATGATGTAGTCGACGGGCAGGTCGTGGGCGTCCACGGCGATGTCGGGCACGATTTGCGCGGGGTGGACGGTGGTGACGACCGGAACGTGGGGCAGCCCCAGCTCCTGCAAGAGCGCGTACTCCATGTCCGTGTAGCCTTCGCCCTTGCCTGCCCGGGCGCCGGTGGGGGCTACGGCCGCCGACCCGACGACGATGAGACCGATAGGCGGCTCATCCGCCGCGTGGATGATTTGCGCCAGGGTCTTGACGTTCAGCTCCTCGCCGTACTCAGCGCAGTGGGACAAGCTTGCGGCAAGCCGCTCCTGGCCTGGCGGCACCCGCTCGGGCCGGATGCGGATAAACGCCCCGCGCAGCCGAGGAGACGGCATGTAGAGCGTCTTGCCGTCCCGCAGCACCATGGCCCGCACTGGCAACTGCGGCGCGTCGGGATTCACCTTGACACCCCGCGCTGCCTGGTACGCGGGCAGCTGCCGCAGCCGCCGGGCCGCCTCTTCGGCGCCCACGAAGTTGGGAATGCGGCCTTCAATGGGAAAGGGAAAGCGCGCTGCTTTGGCCGTGTGCAAACCGGCGTAGGCGGTGGCGCGCGCCTGTGCTTTGCTGAGCACTTGTTGTTGACCCATCGCGTCGATTGTACGCCACGCGCCCGCTGGCGGCAACGTGGTGCGAGTCCCCGGCCTGTCAGCCCATGATCCGTCGCACATACTCGATGGTCTCCTGGGCATGTCGCCCCGTCACCCGGGGCAGGAACCGACTGGCAAACTCCCACGTCTGCCACGACCCCTGGCGGCCGGCCCGCAGCCTCCCACGCCGCCAGGGACGCCGGCTGCCCGCACGCCGCGCGGGCCAGGGCCAGGCAGCGGTTGATGTTGCTGCGGCCTGTGTTATAGGCGGCCAAGGCGAAGCGGTAACGCTCGTGCGGGTCGGGGATTTCCGGAAACCGGCCGTAAAGAAAGGCCATGAATTTGCACAGGGCCTCAATCGCCTCTTCCGGATTGTGCGGGTCGTCCAGGGCAGGTATCCCGTCGTCGTCATCCCATTCCCGCCAGCTGGCCGGCATCCATTGGGCCAGCCCGCGGGCTCCGGTCGGCGACACCGCCTTGGGGTCAAAGTTACTTTCGACCTCGATTTGCCGCTTGATGCGCTGCCAGTCCAGGCCGTACCGGGCCGCGTAAAACCGGATAAGCGAATCGTACCTATCCTCGGGCCTCATGCGACACCACCCGCTCTAGCAGCCAGGATACGCTCGAGCAGCCGGGTGCGCTGCTCCCGGTCTGCGCAGGTCGGCACAATGTACTTCTGGCGCGAGGCGGTGGCGCATGGCCGCAGTTTGGCGCGGTCCGCAACTTTCATGTGTCATGAAAAAGACTAACGCCCTCCGGACATCGGCTTCCGGAGGGCGTGTATACTTGGTGGGCAGAGAGGGACTCGAACCCCCGACCTCTACGATGTGAGCGTAGCGCTCTAACCGGCTGAGCTATCTGCCCGACCGCACAATTAACTATAGCAGAGGCCGGGCGCGGCGTCAACTGCCGCCGCGCCCGCCGTTTTCAAAGTGTCGTTTTTTGGTTGGCCCAACCGCTGCCGGGCTACTGTACGTTGTAGTCCGCCAGGACCAGGTCGACCAGGATCGCCTGTTCACCTTGCGACACTTGGAGCTGCTCGCGGATCATGCCGATCCCGGGCGCGAACCAGCGCATCGTGTGTATCTCTTCGCCGCCGACAAAGCCGTCGATGGCCACCGGAGTCGCTTCAAATGAGCCGGCCGGCGTCTCCACAGTCTCCGGCTCCAAGACGACAAAGCTCATACTGGCCGTCTGCCCCGCCACTTGGCCTTTCCAGTTCCATCGCTGGCCCGGTGCGAAGGGCCCCTTGAGGAAAACCTGGGGCGGTTCCAGCGCGAAGGATCCCTGCGGGTATTCCCGCCGCAGGGCGACCACATCGTCGCCCACAAACGCGTAGTACTCCCGCTGGACCACGAAACCGTTGATAACCGTGCTGACCAGGAACTCGCCGGTGCCGGTCGCCTGCACGGACATGGTGAGATCCACGTCCGAGCCGATGTAGCGCCACCAGTTGCCTTCGGCCAGCGGGAAGAACTCAGCGACCGACTGCGCCGTCGCCAAAGACGCGCCGGCCAGCACCGCCACAGCGATAGCTACCAGCAGAGCCCCATGCCGCTTCATCCGTGATTCCTCCGTACAGGCGTGGGGTAGCCCCACTCCACCGTTGCTTCCACAATATCACACTTACCAGCAAACGGTTTCCTTGACAAGGGTTTGGTCACGGTC
The DNA here is from genome assembly GCA_036564115.1 of Limnochordales bacterium. Taxonomy (GTDB): domain Bacteria; phylum Bacillota; class Limnochordia; order Limnochordales; family ZCTH02-B6; genus ZCTH02-B6. The sequence continues at coordinate 5,033 of DATCLD010000225.1, read as the reverse complement.
CGGTCCCAGCGACACGCACACGACAGGGACTTGCGTCAGCTCCTCGATGCGCCGGATGAAAGCGCGCGCCGCCGGGGGCAAATCCTCCCACGTCTGGACCCCGCCGATGGGTTCACTCCAGCCGGGCAAGTCTTCGTACACAGGCCGCACCCGACTTAGCTCGCTCAGGAGCGCCGGCCAGCGATCGATGCGCTGGCCGTCCAGCTCGTAGGCAACAGCGATGCGGACGGTGTCGAGGCCCGTCAGCACATCCAACTTGGTCAGGGCCAGCTGCGTGATGCCGTTGACCCGCACCGCGTACCGGAGCTGGACCGCGTCCAGCCAGCCGCAGCGCCGCGCGCGGCCGGTGGTGGTGCCGTACTCCCCGCCCCGCTCCCGGAGCCAATCGCCTGTGGCATCGGTCAGCTCGGTGGGGAACGGCCCATAGCCGACCCTCGTCGTATAGGCTTTCGCGACACCCAAGACGTTGGTCACGGCGCCAGGCCCGACGCCGACCCCGGAATAAACGCCGGCGGCGCTAGGTGATGACGCCGTCACATACGGATACGTGCCGTGGTCGATGTCGAGCAGCGTCCCCTGGGCGCCCTCATAGAGCACCCGGCGCCCCTGGTCCAGCGCGTCCTGCACGAGAGCGCCGCTATCCACCAAAAGCGGCACGATGTGCGGGGCAAACCGGCGGCAGTAGTCCATCATCTCTTCCACGGTGAACCCGGGATGCCCGTACAGCTTTTGCAAGAGCCGCGACTTGCGGGGCACGACGGCCTCAAGCCGCTGGCGCAGCCATGCCTCGTCCAAAAGATCCGAGCAGCGGATGCCCTCCCGGGCTATTTTATCTGCGTACGCCGGTCCGACCCCGCGGCCCGTGGTACCCAGCCGGAAAGCGCCTCGGGCCTCCTCCTCCAGCCGATCCTGGTCCCGGTGGTAGGGCATGAGCAGGTGGGCGCGGTCAGAGATGAAGAGCTTTCCCGTGCGAAACCCGCGCGCCCGCAAGGCGTCCAGCTCCTGCACCAGCACCTCCGGGTCGATCACGGTACCGTTGCCGATAACGCAGGTGACGTCGGGGTACAAGATGCCCGACGGGATCAGGTGTAGCTTGACCGTCTGGCCGCCGACGACCACCGTGTGGCCCGCGTTGTTGCCGCCCGCGTAGCGCACGACCACGTCGGCTTGCGCGGCCAGGTAATCGACGATCTTGCCTTTCCCCTCATCGCCCCACTGGGCCCCGACGACGGCCAACCCGGGCATAACGATGAGCACCTCACACTCGGGTAGTGCGGCAAGTAGTCGCCGGCCCGCCTGGACCGCTTGCCGCCCTTCCCTTTGTAGCAGAGGCGGGTCGGGGTGTCAACGGCGCGCCGGACGTTGCGGCATGTTATACAGTATATCGTTCGGCATCGGGCTCTTGCCCGCTCCAAACGCAAACGGGCCCGCTGGAGGCGGGAGCCGCTGCCAAGGCTGGAAATGCAATGCGCGGCCGCGGGCCGCATATCCCTGTCCGCGCGGTGCACAATACTGCTCGAGAGGTCGATAATGCCTGCCGGCCTTGACTCAAACTCGTCTAGAGTTGAGCAGCCTGCGCAGCTACCGATATCGGTGCCTGCGCTCGCTGCAGGCTGCAATGCAGCTTGTCAACGCCCGCAGGCCACTTATCGACCTCTCGCGCGTTCTCTCCCGGCCTTGCGTTTACTCCCGGCCTTGCGTTCACTCCCGGCCTCGCGTCCTCTCGGGTCTCCCCCACGCGACTCAAAACGCCGGCCCGTCCGCTCGCCGCTTGCGTTTCCCTCAAACGCTTGCCGCGTGCGGCACCGGCGGCAGGCCAAAAAACCGGCACGCGTTGGCGGTGGTGACGGCCGCCATGTGGGCCGGCTCGACCCCCCGCAACTCCGCCAAAAGCGCGACCACGTACTGCACGTAGGCCGGTTCGTTGCGCCTGCCCCGCAAGGGCACGGGCGTCAAGTACGGCGCGTCGGTTTCCACGAGCAGCCGGTCGAGGGGAACTTGGGCCATAACCGACCGGATCGCGCCGGCGTTCTTGAACGTCACCATGCCGCCGGTGGAGACCAGGTACCCCATCGCAAGGCACTCGGCCAGCATGTCCTCGCTGCCGGCGAAAGAGTGCAGCAGGCCCCGGAGGTCCCGCCCCCAGTCCCGCAACACCGCCAGGGTGTCCGCGTCGGCGTCGCGGTTGTGCACCACAAAGGGCAAGCCCGTTTCCCGGGCGAGCTGCAGCTGGCGGATGAACGCTTCCCGCTGCACCGGGCGCGGCGAGTGGTCGTAGTAGTAGTCGAGGCCGATCTCGCCGATGGCCACCACGCGCGGGTGCGCCGCCAACTCCTGCAGCCGCCGGTACGCCTTGTCGTCCAACTGCACCGCATCGTGGGGATGGATCCCGACCGTGGCGTAAACGCACGGGTACTTCTCGGCCAGCGCTACCGCCGCTTCCGAGGAGGCCAGATCCGAGCCGATGGTGACGATGTAGCGCACGCCCGCGGCCTGCGCCCGGTCGACGACGGCATCCACGTCCCCGGCAAAGAGCTCATGGTCCAGGTGGGCGTGGCTGTCCACCAAGGGGCTTAACCCCAGCGGCACAAACTCCGCCTTGCTCATTTCACCTTGCTCCCGGGTGCGACGTCCGCCGCCGTAGTCAGCACGACCACCCTGCCGTCGGGACCTGTCGCGGCCAGGATCATGCCCTGGGATACCTCGCCGCGCAGTTTTGCCGGCTTGAGGTTGGCGACCACGATCAGGTTGCGGCCCACAAGCTCCTCGGGACGGTAATGCTGGGCGATGCCGGCGACCACCTGGCGCTGCTCAAACCCGAGGTCCAGCTGCAGCTTGAGCAGCCGGTCGGCGCCCTGGATCCGCTCCGCCGCCAGCACCCGCGCTACCCGCAGGTCGACCTTCTGAAACGCCGCGATGTCGATCTCCTCGGCCAGCGGCGGGAACTGGGCGGCACCGTTACCGGCCGGGGCGGCTGCAGTCGTCGTCGGAGCCGCTACCTGCTCCTTCGCGGCCTGAGCCGCGCTCTGCGGACCGCCGGTGCCGGCCGTCTGGTTCTGCTCGGCAGCTTGGACGGCGTCACGCTTGCCCGCTTCCCCGGAGGGCGCCGCCGCGTCGCCGTTGAGCACCGCCTCGACATCCAGGCGGGGAAAGAGCGGTTCACCCTTCTGCACCGCGAGGCCGGGCTGCAACTGGCCCCACGCCTTAGCCGCATCCCAGGACAGCTGCGTCGGCGGCTCCACGCCGATCTGCCGCCACAGCCGGGCCGGGGTGTGCACGAGGAACGGGCTGATGAGCACGCCGCAAAGGCGGATGGCTTCGGCGGCGTTGTAGAGCACTGTGCGGAGCTTGGCCTCCCGCCCTTGCCGCTTGAGCTCCCAAGGCGCCTGCTCGTCGATGTACTTGTTGACCCGCTTGGGCAAGTCCCAGGCCACCTGCAGCGCCTGGTCGATCTCGAGCCGCTCCAAGGCCTCTTCGACGGCCGCAAACACCCGCTCCGCCGTCTCCCGCAGGATCCCGTCATCCTCCGCCGGGTCAGGCTCCGGGATGCGCCCGCCTGCGAACCGCTCGATCATGGACGCGGTGCGCCACACCAGGTTGCCCAGGTCGTTGGCCAGGTCCGCGTTGATCCGCCGCACCAAGGCTTCCTCAGAGTAGTTGCCGTCGGCCCCGAAGGGCACCTCCCGCAGGAGGAAATAGCGCACCGCGTCAACCCCGTACTTGGCCACCAGTTGCGTCGGGTCGATCACCTGGCCGCCCGCCCGGGACTTGCTCATCTTGCCGCCGTCGATCAGAAGCCACCCGTGGCCGTAGACACACTTGGGCAACGGCTCGCCAAGGGCCATCAGGATCGCCGGCCAGATAATCGCGTGGAAACGCAGGATGTCCTTGCCGATCAGGTGCACGTCCGCCGGCCAAAAGCGCTTGTACCGCTGGTCGTCCGGGTACCCCAGGGCGGTGATGTAGTTGGAGAGGGCGTCGACCCACACATAGATGACGTGGTTGGGGTCAAACGGCACCGGGATGCCCCACTTAAACGACGTGCGGGAAACCGACAGATCCTCCAGGCCCCGCTCGATGAAGCGCACCACTTCATTGCGGCGGGACTCCGGCTGCACGAAGCCCGGGTTGCGGCGGATGTAGTCCAGCAGCGCCGGCCCGTACTTGGACAGGCGGAAGAAGTAGCTCTCCTCCTCCACCCACTCCACGGGTTTCTCGTGCACCGGGCAGAGGTTGCCTTCCTTCAGGTCGGTTTCCGTGTAGTACGCCTCGCAGTTGGTGCAGTAGAGCCCCCGGTAGACGCCCTTGTAGATGTCGCCCCGGTCGTACAGCTTCTGGAAAATGTCCTGCACCCGTTTCTTGTGCCGTTCCTCGGTGGTGCGGATGAAGTCGTCGTAGCTGATATTGAGGGTCTGCCACAGTTCCTTGATCCACCCGACGATGCCGTCAACGTACTCGAGCGGCTCCTTGCCGGCCTGACGGGCCGCCCGCTCCACGTTGAGCCCGTGCTCGTCGGTGCCCGTCAAAAACCACGTGTCGTGGCCCCGCAGACGGTGATAACGCGCCAGCGCGTCGGCGGCCACCGTCGTGTAGGTGTGCCCGACGTGCAGCTTGTTGTTGGGATAGTAGATGGGTGTCGTGATGTAGAACGTGCGCTGCGCCATAAACCCGTTCCCTCCCTGTTGATCTCCACGTCAATATTTCGCGCCGCCTCGCCGCGGCGAAACCGTGCCAGGGCCCGAGTAGGCAAAAAATAACGCCCCCGCGGCCCCATGGGCCTGCGGGGGCGAAAGGCGGCCTTTCGCGGTACCACCCCGGTTCGGCGACGCCTCGCGGCCGTCGCCCTCGACAGGTACTCCCGGTGCAACCCGGTCCATACCCTGGCGCTGTAACGGGCGCCGCGGCTGCCTGCGGGCAGCCTCCCGGCCTCGCCTACTGGCGGCGTGCGCTGCATAGCGTGCGCTGGCGCGCCGCGTTGGGCGGGCTGCTCCAGGGCCATCTTCAGCGGAACCCCCGACGCCGGCTCTCACCTA
>DATCLD010000224.1:0-3674 GCA_036564115.1 Limnochordales bacterium | reverse complement strand
CGGCCCGCGGCCGGCCAAGCGCCCGCAGCAGGCGTCAGCCTGTAGCAAGGCGCAAACGCAGCCTAGCCTGCAGCCAGGCTCAAATGTAGGCTAGCTACAAACAAGAGGCCGGCGGACGATTGTCCGCCGGCCTCTTTGCAGCTGCCTGCCCGCCGCCGGCCACTTGGGCGCCGCCGGCCACTTGGGCGCCACAGGCCATGGCGCGCCGCCGGCCGTCTGCCGGTCAGCGGCTCTCTAGCTGCCGGCGGGCTTTCTAGCTGGCGGCGGAGCAATAGCGCCGGTTAGACTTAGAAGCCCTCGGCCCGGGCCTCTTCGTAGCGCACGAACTCGATCTCGCCGTTGCGGATGGTCCAGATGCCGATGGACGCGACGGCCACGTCGCCGTTGGCGTCAAAGTCCACGGGACCCGAAGCGCCCACGTACTGGATGTCCTGGCCCGCCCGGATCAGCCGCACGGCCTTGGCCCACTCGCCGGGCAGGATGATCTCGCCGGGCGGGTTGGCCACGTCGCGCAGCGCGCTGCGGATGGCCGGACCCGTGGCCTGGCCGGCCTTCTCGATAGCCAGCGCGATGACGAAGGCCGCGTCGTAGCTCTCATACATGAACGGCATCGGCGGCGGCTCGCCGAAGCGCTCCTCGTAGTACCGGTTGAACAGCGCGGTGGCCTCGGTTTCCGCCGCCCGCGGCGCCGTGCCCCAGGAGCCCTCCAGCGGGTCGCCGATGGCGTCGATGATGTCAGGCGCCTGCATGCCGTCGGTGAACAGGAACTGGTCGAAGTAGCCGCCCTCGATGGCCTGCCGGAGGATCGTGATGCCGTTCTCCGGGTAGGCAATCAGCAGCAGCGCCTCAGGATTCCCGCGGGACGCCTGGTCCAGCTCGCCCCGGTAGGAAACCTGGTTCTGCTCAAAGGGCACATTGGCCGTCACCGTGCCGCCGCGCTGGCGGAAGTTGGCCTCAAAGGCCTGCGCGAGGCCAAGCCCATAGGGGTTGTTGACGTAGATGGTCGCGACGCGACGGTAGCCCAGGTCCGCCGCCAGCCGGCCCAGGACGATGCCCTGCATCGCGTCGGACACGACGGTGCGGAAGATGAAATCGTTGTCGGCCAAGGTCGTAATCAAGGGTGACGTGGACGCGGGCGAGATCATGACCACCTGGTTGGGAACGGCCACGCTGGTGGCCACCGGGATGGTGACGCCCGAGGACGCCGCGCCGATGATGGCCGGCACCCGCTCCACGTTGACCAGGCGTTGGGCCGCGGCCACGCCCTGGGTCGGGTTGGTCTGGCTGTCGGCGAGCACGATCTCCAGCGGCCGGCCGCCCAGAATGCCGCCCTGCTCGTTGATCTGCATGATCGCGAGCAAGGCCGAGTTGTGGAAGGGTTCGCCGAACGCCGACAGGTCGCCCGTCATCGGAAAGAGGCCGCCGATGCGGACGGGCGCCTGCTGGGCAGCGGCAGGCAAGGCGGCGAGCAGGAACGCCGCGACCAGCGCTGCGATCAAGTACGGCTTGGACCGCATGATAGAAGTGCAACTCATTTCATGCTTCCCTCCTGTTTCGTAGTGAAATGATAAGGGTGATTTGACGCGAATCGTTCGACGGGTCCAACCCGATTCCTCCTGTCCCGGTTGGTTTTCCCAGGAACTGTTACTGGCGTTTTTTCCCAGGACTTGACCTAAGAGCAGGACTTGCGCGCAGAACGGCGAAACAGTCAGAAACCGGCTCCAAGAAAGATAGATTTGCCGTATTTGCACGGGGGATCGGGTCGTGACGGCCAGGCCGATGTTGGAAGTACGGAATCTTGTCAAGGAGTTTGGCGGCATCCGGGCGGTGGACGACTGCTCCTTCTCGGTGCGGGAGGGTTCCATCACGGGGTTGATCGGTCCCAACGGCGCAGGCAAGACGACGGCGTTCAATATGGTGACCGGGTTCATCCGTCCGGACAGGGGCGAGATCCGGTTCCGAGGCGAGCGCATCGACCGCCTGCCGCCCCACGTCATCTTTCGCAAGGGCATTGCCCGTACGTTCCAGATCCCGCGGGAACTGCGCCTGATGACGGTGCTGGAAAACTTGATGCTAGTGCCCATGAACCAGGGCGGCGAAGGCCTCTGGCGCTCGTGGTTCGCTCCGGGGAGGGTGCGCGAGGAGGAAGAGCGCATCTACCGCCGGGCCCTCGAGGTCTTGGAGTTTGTGCAGTTGATCCACCTCAAGGATGAGCTGGCCGCCAACTTGTCCGTCGGCCAAAAGAAGCTTCTGGAGCTGGCCCGGGTGCTTATGGCCGATCCCCAGCTGATCCTTTTGGATGAGCCGGCCGCCGGGGTTAACCCGACCCTCATGAACAAGCTGGCCGGCTATGTGCGCAGCCTGCGGGACGAGGGCAAGACTTTCCTGCTCGTCGAGCACAACATGGACCTGGTCGCGGATCTGTGCGATTGGGTCATTGTCATGAACAACGGCCGGAGGCTTGTGGAAGGCAAACCGGAGGAGGTGCGCCGCCACCCCGAGGTGCTGGAGGCGTATCTAGGGGGCGCGTTCGCGGTCTCATGATGATTCCTCCGGGCCCAGACCGCACGGCCGGGAACCGCGAAACATCCCGAGTCCGGGAACCGCGACACATTTCATGACAAGGAGACGCAAAGAACGTGGCATTGTTGGAAGTCAGCGGCCTGCGGGCCGGGTATGCCGAGGTTGACATCCTCCACGGCGTGCAACTGACCGTCCAGGCCGGTGAGATCGTCTGCGTCGTCGGCCCCAACGGGGCGGGCAAGTCCACCCTGATGAAAGCCATCTTTGGTCTCGTCCCGGTGCGCGAAGGCCGCATCGTGTTTCAGGGAGAGGACATTACGGGCCTCGGTCCTGCGCAGATCGTCCGCCGGGGCATGTGCTACGTTCCCCAAAACAACAACGTGTTTCCCTCTTTGACCGTCGAGGAAAACCTGGAGATGGGCGCCTTCATCCGCCGGGGCGACTTCCGCCAAAAGATGGAGGAGATGTTTGCGCTCTTTCCCATCCTAAAGGAGCGCCGGCGGCAGAAGGTGGGCACCATGAGCGGCGGCCAGCAGCAGATGGTGGCCATGGCGCGGGCGTTGATGCTGGACCCGCAGCTGCTCCTGTTGGATGAGCCGACGGCGGGGCTTTCGCCCAAGTTTGCCGAGCTGGTGCTGGAGAAAGTCGGCGAAATCAACCAGCGGGGCGTCAGCGTCCTCATGATCGAGCAGAACGCCCGGGCGGGGCTCGCCATCTCCCACCGGGGCTACGTGCTCACCATGGGGCGCAACCGCCTCGATGACACCGGGCAGAACCTCTTGGCCAACGAAGAGGTCGGCCGCCTCTTCTTGGGGGGATGAACGCGTGGCGCAGTTAATCCTGTACGGACTGATCTACGGCGGCATCATTTCCCTCGGGGCCATCGGTCTCACGCTCATCGCCCGCATCCTCAGGTTCTCCCATTTCGCCCACGGGGACATGATGGCCCTCGGGGCCTACTTGGCGCTGCTGTTCCGGGTGACGTTGGGGTTTCCCATGTGGGCGTCGGCGATCATCGCCGTGGTCGCGACGGCGGTGGCGGCGGTTGCCATCGACCGCCTCTTTTACAAGCCCCTGCGACGGACGGGTCCCACCATCCTGCTCATCGCCTCGGTGGGCGTGGCCCTGGTATTGCGCCACCTGATCCAGTT
>DATCLD010000223.1:0-7552 GCA_036564115.1 Limnochordales bacterium | reverse complement strand
GACGACCCCCACCGGGAGGCCGGCGCTCTCCAGCACCCGGCCCTGCTCGATGTGCAGCTCCAAAAACGCGGCGACGTCGGCCTGGGTCCGGCGGCTGAGCTCGATGCGCCCGGGGTCGCCGCCAAAGCGGGCCAGCGCCTGGCCCAACGTCTCCCCGCCCGGGCCGGCCGCCCGCAGTTCTTCCGGGCGCAGCCGGCCCGCCACGGCGCGGCTACCGATGGTGGAGCGGCCGAACGGATTGGGCTCCTCGCCGGTGAAGTTGACCACTTCCAGCGGGTGGTGTGTCCGCACCTCCGCCTCCTTGAGGCAGCGGACGACTTCGGTGGCCACGATGACGCCCAAGGCCCCGTCAAACCGGCCGCCGCGGGGCACCGTGTCCAAATGCGACCCCAGCAGGATCGCGGGCCCGGCCGCGCCGTTGTCCCAGCGGCCAAACATGTTCGCGGCCGCGTCCGTGCGCACCACAAGCCCCAGCTCCTCCCACCAGCGCCGCAGCGCGGCCCGCGCCTGAGCGTCTTCCTCGGAAAAGCACAGGCGGTGGACGCCGCCGTCGCCGGTGCCGCCGATTTGAGCGAAAGTTTCCAGCGCCGCGTGGATGCGGGCGCCGTTGATGCGGGGCAAGACAATGCTCATGCCGCCAACTCCCTCATCCGACTTGCCAGTCACGCCCATCAGCACGCTCATCAGCCTGGGCGCAATTCGTCTGGGCGCCATCAGTCTGGGCGCCTGCCCTTGCCGTCCCGGACACCTGCGCAGTCCTGCCCGGGCCGCACGCCCACCGTCACTGCGGCAACTCCCTCATCAGTGCGGGATCATTGAACAGGAACACGCCGTGTTTGGCAGCAAGCTCCTCAAAGCGAGCGAGCCGTTGCCGGGTGCGCTCGGGCTCCCGCTTGGCCACTTCTTGCACCAGCACGTTGGCCAGGGCGATGGGTGCGCAGTATGAGTCAAACAGGCTTCCAAAGGCCACCGGTGCGATCAGCACGTGCCGGGCGTCCTTGGTCAGCGGCGACAGCGGGCTGTCGGTGATCAGCACCACCGGGAACCCTTGCTGCACGGCGAAGCGCTGGAACTCATGGGTTTCCCTCGGGTAGCGGGGAAACGCGAATAAGAGCACCACCGTCTCCGCCGGGTCCAGCGGCAGCAGGGATTCCAAGGCTACGCTGTCGCCGCGGGTCTGCGTCCTCACGTCAGGGTGCACCTTGGCCAGGAAAAAGGCGGTGTACACCGCCAGCGACGCGGAAGCGCGGAAGCCGGCCACCACCACGGTACGGGCTTTCGCCAAGAGGCCGGCCACCTCCGAAACCGCCGGCGAGGCCAGCGTCTCCAGGAGCCTCTTCAGGTTGCGCATCTCCTCTTCGATGAGGCCGGCGTACGGAACCCCTTGGTCACTCCCCTGGGCCAGCGCCCGCATGCGTTCGGGACCGGTGATCTCGTGGCGCACCACCTGCTGCAGGCTGCGCTGGAACTCAGGGAAACCGCTGAAGCCCAGGTACGTGGTAAACCGGGTCACCGACGGCTGGCTCACGCCGACGGCGTCGGCCAGCTCCTGGGCCGTCATGAAGCAAGCCTGTTGGTACTCCGCCAGGATGAAGGCCGCGATCTTGCGGAAGGCGTCGGAGAAGCCGGCGCTTTTCTCCTGCAGCAGGGCGACCAGTTCTTCCCGGCTGTTGAGCAGGGTCGGCACGGCGTCCCCTCCAGGTTTGCGAATGAATAAATCCATTCGCCTGAGTGTGTTGCTGATAGATTCATTCCTCCGGCGCCAGATCCTTCCGTTTCACGCGCAATTTTTTATCCGGCGATAGAAATTTGGTTGAGAACGAGGGCCTGATGGTGAGATGCGCAGGCGGCAACGGCATGTGCTCGTTACGGGCAGCCGCCAGGGCAGCCGTCAGACGAAGACCTCGTCCAGTTGGCGTTCCAGCCGCTCGGTGGCGTCTTGATCCATGAGCAGTTGCTCCGCCGCCGCGATGTCCTGCGCCAGCACCCGGTCGGCGTCCAGGCGCGGCACCCGCGCCCGCACGAGCTCATAGACCAGCCGCGTCCCCGGCGCGAGACTCTCGGGCCCGCCGGAGAGGTCCACCGCCTGGGCCGCGCAGCACAACTCGATGGCAATGACGCGGCGGCAGTTGGCGAGGATCGCCCGCGCCTTGCGGGCGGCGATGGGACCCATGCTGACGTGGTCTTCCTGATTGGCGGAGCTGGGGATCGAGTCTACCGAGGCGGGGTGCGCCAGGGCCTTGTTTTCCGACACCAAGGCCGCAGCCGTGTATTGAGCCAGCATGTAGCCGGAGTTGAGGCCGGAATCCCGCACCAAGAAGGCGGGCAGCCCGCTCAGGTGGGGGTTGACGAGGCGCTCCACGCGCCTCTCACTGATGCCTGCCAGTTCCGCCAAGCCGATGGCCAGGTAGTCCATGGCCATCGCGACGGGGCTGCCGTGGAAGTTGCCGCCGTTGAGCACCTCGCCGTCTGCAGGGAAAAGCAGCGGATTGTCGGTGACGGAGTTGGCCTCCCGCTCCAACACGGACCTGACATGGGCCGCCACGTCCCAGACGGCCCCATGCACCTGTGGGAGGCAGCGGAGGCTGTAGGCGTCCTGGACCCCTGCCGGATCGTAGGGGCGCAGCCGCAGGCTGCCTTGGGTCAGGCGGCGCACGTGGGCCGCGGCCCTGGCTTGTCCCGGATGGGGACGCAACCGGTGAATGCGGGGGTCAAAGGCGGACGCGTTGCCCCGGAGCGCTTCAAGGGTAAGGCTTGCCGCCGCGTCGGCCCAGGCCAGAAGCTGCAGGGCCTGCCGGCACACCAGCGCCCCGATGCCTGTCATCACCTGCGTCCCGTTGATGAGGGCAAGGCCCTCCTTGGGGTTCAGGCTGAGCGGTGCGAGCCCCGCCGCGGCCAGGGCGTCCCGTCCGGCCACCAGCCGCCCGTCCACATACGCTTCGCCTTCGCCGATGAGCACCAGGGCCAGGTGCGCCAAAGGCGCCAGGTCGCCGCTGGCCCCCAGCGACCCTTGTTCCGGGATGGCGGGGTAGACGCCGCTGTTTAAGAGCTGCACCAGGGCCGCCACCGTTTCCGGGCGTACCCCCGAGTGGCCAGGCAGGAACGAGTTGACGCGCAGGAGCATCACCGCCCGGGCCTCGGCCTCCGTAAGGTGAGGTCCAACGCCCGCGGCGTGGCTGCGGAGGATGTTGACCTGGAGATCCTTTCGGCTCTGGGGCGGGATGACGACGGTGCGCAGCTCCCCAACGCCTGTGGTAACGCCGTAGACCTTGGCTCCCCGCTGGATGAGGGCGTCCACCATCCGGGCGGATGCGGCCAGACGCTCCACTGCGGCCGGCGCCAGCTGCACCGGCTCCCGCCGCAGTGCGACCCGCCCGATGGTTTCCAGGTCGAGATGGGCGCCATCCAGGGTGACCATGCACGTACCGCCTCCCGCTGCGTTACCGCCTGGCGATGGTTTCTGCCTGGCAATGCCCCGCCGTCGCGACCCGCCTTTTCGGAATGTTCCTCCCCGCTCTAGAATGGTTCAGCAGATGCGGCGCGGCTCCCTTGTGCGCACAGTCCCGGGGCGGCCATAAACTGAGGGAAGGACCATCGGAGGTGAAGGCCTTGACTCTACGCGCGACGACCCGGGCAATCGAGCCGTCGCCGGCTGCCGCAGAAACCCCAGCCTCCAGCGCCGAGCAGTTCCAGGTGCGACGCCGTTACAACCGCCTGGCCGCGGTGCGCTACGCGTACCGGTACTGGAGAAACCCCAATCCTCGCTTTGCCAACATGGATACCTTCGGCGGCGGGGGCGACTGCGCCAACTTCGTCTCCCAGTGCTTGTTGGCCGGCGGGTGGCCGCAGGATTACCGGGAAACCAGCCAGGACAAGGAGTGGTGGTACCGGCGCGTCGGGCAGGCGCGCTTCGACAGCGACCGCAACGATTGGTGGTCGTGCACGTGGGCGGTGGCCGAAGCCCACTTCCAGTACATGCGGGCCAACGGCGGGCAGGTGCTCAACCTGCTGGCAAGCCCCCGCCTGGCACGCCGGCTGCGGCGGGGGGACGTGATCTACTACGACTGGGACGGCGACGGCGAGATGAACCACAGCGCCATCGTCACGAGCTTCAGCCGCCGCGGGCAGCCGCTTGTCACTTACCGCACCCTGCGCCCGCGCCGTCCGGTGCGAAACGCCTTGTGGACGCTGCGCTTCCGCGGCCGCGCCCGCGGCATCTACGGCGTCCGCCTGCCTAACTTCCCCATCGACCACCAGGTGCCCCCGGATTTCAACCGCCTGCGCCCCTGCGACCGGACTCGGCTCGGCTAGGCGGCGTGCCGGTCGCATCGTGCCGGTCACCGGGCCGTTCGATCGCCACTTCCACGAGCCAGTTCCTCTCCCGCCGGGTGATGAACGGAACCCGGGCAGGTCAACCTCCAGGACAAGGCGAATTCCAGCTACCAACCTCTCGCCCCGGCGCCAGGCGCACTGCGCCCGGCGTGCGCCGGGCCGGCCAAACGCGTGCGGCGTGCGCTAAGAGGGAGTCTGGCGCCGCGCGTGCCGGCCATCGACTGGACATGCACCACCGTAAGGAGGCGCAAACTTGTCCTTGCGCTTTTTCACAGCAGGCGAATCCCACGGTCCCGCCATCACGGCCATCCTCGAGGGGATGCCCGCCGGCGTCCCGGTCACGGCGAGCGTCATCAACCAACAGCTAAAGCGCCGCCAGCTAGGCTACGGGCGCGGCCGGCGCATGCAGATCGAGCCCGACCAGGTGGAAGTGCTGGCCGGCGTCCGCCACGGGCGCACGCTGGGCAGCCCCATCGCGCTGCTCATCCGCAACAGGGATTGGGAGAAGTGGCAAGCGGCGATGGCCGTAGACCCCCCGGGCGCCCCCCCGGCCGGGATGCCGGGCTCCGCTCCTGCCGGGAGCCCGGGCTCGGTCCCGGCCGAGGTGCCCGGCGGCCTGCCGGTTGGCGAGGACTGGCGCCTGCGCCCGGTCACCCGTCCCCGGCCGGGCCACGCGGATCTGGCGGGAATGCTAAAATACGGCTTTGATGATGCCCGCAACGTGCTGGAGCGGGCGAGCGCCCGGGAGACGGCCATGCGGGTGGCGGTGGGCGCTGTCGCGCGCCAGCTGCTCGCGGCGTTTGGCATCGTCATCGCGTCCCATGTCATCCGCATGGGGCCCGTGGCGGCACCCCACGACCCCGACGCACCGCCTCCCCCGCCGGAGGCCTTCGCCCGTGTCGACGAGTCGCCCGTCCGCTGCCTGGATGAGGCGGCGAGCCGCGCCATGGTACAAGCCGTTGATGAAGCCAAGGCGCGCGGGGAAACTCTGGGTGGGGTGTTTGAAGTCATCGCCTGGGGCGTGCCGCCGGGGCTCGGCAGCCACGTGCAGTGGGACCGCAAGCTGGACGGCCGCATCGCGCAAAGTTTGATGAGCATCCAGGCGATCAAGGGCGTGGAATTTGGTCTTGGCTTTGCGACGGCCGCCCGCTTTGGCTCCCAGGCCCACGACCCGATCCTATACTCGGACGAGCGGGGCATTTACCGCCCAACTGGGCGCGCCGGCGGCGTGGAAGGCGGCATGACCAACGGGGAACCTTTGGTGGTGCGGGCGGCGATGAAACCGCTGGCCACCCTGTACAAACCGCTGCCTTCCATTGACATGACAAGCTTGGAACCGGCGGAAGGCGCCATCGAACGCTCCGACGTCAGCGCCGTCCCAGCCGCGGCGGTCGTGGCTGAGGCGGCGGTCGCCTTTGAGCTGGCTCGGGCCATGATCGAGAAATTCGGCGGCGATTCCCTGGACGAGATGCGGCGCAATTTCGAGGCGTACGCCGCGGCCCTCGCGGCGCGGGGCATGCGGGGCTGGCGGCGGCCGGCCCAAACGTGACGGGAACGGCAGCAACAATTGGGCGAGGTGACGGGCGTGCCCATTGACCCCCGAACCCGTATGGGTGCGGTGCATTACACGGTCCGGGATCTCGAGCGCATGGTAGACTTCTACTGCCGTGTCCTGGGATTCCAGCTCCTGCGCCGGGAAGGCGAGACGGTTTCCCTGGGTGTGGCGGCTGCCAACGGTGCAGCCCGCGGCAGCGGCGCCGCGCAGAGCCAAGGCGATGGCCACGGCGAGGGCCACGCCCGGCCCCAGACTGCAGGCGCCTTGCCAGGCACGGAACTCCTGCGGCTGACCCGCAACCCCGCGGCCCAGCGCTATCCCCGGACCGCGGGGTTGTACCACACCGCGTTTCTGGTCCCAAGTCGGTGGGACCTGGCCCACCTGGTGCGCCAGATCATCGAAACTCGTTCGCCCGTCCACGGCCACTCCAACCACGGTACCCACCTGGCCATCTACCTGCCTGACCCGGAAGGCAACGGCATCGAGCTGGCCTGGGACTTCCCGCGGGAAGTCTGGCCGATGGAAAACGGCCGCATGCTCTACGACCGCATGCCGCGCCAGGGCGTGGACATTGAGGAGTTGCTCGAGGAGCTTGAGCGAAACCCGGCGCCGTGGCCGGGCCTGCCGCCGGGCACCGTCGTCGGCCATATCCACCTGCACGTGAGCGAACTGAGCGCTACGAAGCACTTTTACCATGAGGTTCTGGGATTTGACGTCACCATGGAGTCGCAAGAATGGGGCGCGCTCTTTATGAGCGCAGGCGGCTACCACCACCACATCGGCAGCAACGTCTGGAAAGGCGTCGGGATCCCGCCGGCGCCGCCTGACGCGTTGGGGCTGCGCTGGTTCACGATCCTGTTGCCCGGGGAGGCGGCGCGGGAGCCGCTCCTGGCGCGGGCCGCGGCGGCCGGTGTGCCCATGGAGACCCATCCGGAGGGCATACTGCTCCGGGATCCCTCAGGGATCAACGTGCTGCTGGCGGTGGATCCGGCCCCGGCGCCGTGAAGGGCCGGGGAATGGCGAGGTGCGGACATGCGCCTGTTTCCGGTTTTCACGGGCTTGTTTGTGGCAGTGCTAATGATCAGTCAGGTGACCGCTGTGAAGCCGGTCGTGTGGGGCAATCTGGCCTTCACCGGCGCCGACCTGATCTTCCCCCTGACCTATCTCCTGGGCGATATACTGACGGAAGTCTACGGTTTCGCCCGCTCCCGCATCGTCATTTGGACCGGCCTTGCCGCCAACCTTCTTATGGGCGTGGCCGTTTACGCGGTCGGGAGTATGCCGGGCGCGCCGGACTGGCTCGAAAGCGGCGGCCAGCAGGCGTGGGACATGCTGCTCGGCCTGACGCCCCGGATTGCCATCGCCAGCCTGCTGGCCTATCTGGTCGGGGAGATGGTCAACGCGTACGTGCTCGCGCGGCTTAAGGTGCGCACCCGGGGCCGATTCCTCTGGTTGCGCACCATCGGCTCAACCATCGTCGGTCAAGGCGTGGACACCCTCATCTTTTTCCCGATAGCCTACGCCGGGGAGTGGCCTTGGCCCCTCATCCTCCACATCATGCTGGTGGCGTACGGGATCAAGGTGGGCGTCGAGGTGCTGCTGACGCCGGTCACGTATGCGCTCGTGCACTTCGTCAAACGCGTCACCGGGATGGACGTGTACGAC